>CAJOLB010000023.1 GCA_905235385.1 uncultured Alphaproteobacteria bacterium
CCGTCTTGGGTTCAAACCTTGAACCAATGGCTCGGACACGGTCAGCCTCTTTATTTGGCATTATATGCTTTCTTGATCGTGTTCTTCTCGTTCTTCTACACGGCTGTTGTGTTCAATCCTGAAGAAACGGCCGACAACTTGAAAAAACACGGTGGCTTTATTGCAGGTATCCGTCCGGGAAACAGCACGGCAGAATATCTTGATTATGTCATCACGCGTTTAACGGTTTTAGGTGCGGCATATTTAACGGCATTGTGTATTTTGCCGGAAATTTTGATTGCAAAATTATCTGTTCCTTTCGTCTTGGGCGGAACAACACTTTTAATCGTTGTTCAAGTAACGATGGATTTCATGACACAAGTTCAGTCGCATTTGATTGCTTATCAATATGAAGGCTTAATCAAAAAAGCGGCGATTGTTAATCAAAAGAAACATCGTTAAAATGCAGCAAAAAACTTTAAGAATAGTTTTAACGGGGGCGCCGGGGTGCGGAAAAGGCACTCAGGCGCGCCTTTTGCGTGAAAAGGCTGATATTTGCCACCTTTCGACAGGTGAGATGTTGCGTGCCGAAGCCTTAAAAGACACACCGCTCGGAAAAAGCTTAAAAAAATCCTTAGACAAAGGCGAATTTGCGACCGATGAAATGATTATTGAAATGGTCTCAAAACGCATTGATGAAAAAGACTGCCGAAACGGGTTTATCTTAGATGGTTTTCCGCGCACATTGCCTCAGGCCGAAGCGCTTGAAAAAATCTTAAAGCAAAAGAACATAAAACTCGACTATGTCATTGAAATTCAAGTTCCTGATGAAATTATCATGGAGCGCATTTTGGGGCGTTATTCATGCGCAAAATGCGGCGAAGGCTATCATGATAAAAACATCAAACCGAAGATATACGGTGTGTGTGATAAATGCGGCGGAACCGAATTTGTAAAAAGAGCTGATGACAATCGCCAAACGGTTAAAAATAGGCTTGTGAACTACCGTCAGCGGACATATCCGACGATTTCATATTTTGAAAAACTCGGACTGTTGCGTTGTGTTGACGGAACGGGTTCGATTGAAGCCACAGCCGCCAAAATCGCAAAGATTGTCGGGCTTGAAAGCAAAAAATAAAAAAAGTTTTAAAAAGTTTAAAAAAACCTATTGACTCTTGCAAATATTTGAATATAATCCGCTTAATTTTGAAAAGTGGTGATCAACTTTTTAAATGTTTATTTTATTGAAAATGGAGAATTAATTTGGCTCGTATAGCTGGCGTAAATATCCCAAGTGCCAAAAGGGTAGAGGTCGCTTTGACCTATATTTTTGGTATTGGTAGAAAAACTGCTCAAGACATTTGTACAAAATCAGGCGTTTCGATGGATCGTCGCGTGCAAGACTTAAGTGACGAAGAAGTTTCAAAACTTCGTGAAGTGATTGACCGTGATTATTTAGTTGAAGGTGAGCTTCGCCGTGAGGTCGGTGTGAACATCAAGAGATTGATGGATTTAGGCTGTTATCGCGGTTTAAGACATCGTAAGGGCTTACCTGTTCGCGGACAAAGCACAAAACAAAATGCACGTACACGTAAAGGCAAACGTAAAACTGTTGCCAATAAGAAGAAATAAGTGAGGGTATAATGGCAAAAGCAGCAACACAACGTGTTAAGAAAAAAGAAAAAAAGAATATCACATCAGGCGTCGCTCATGTGAATTCAACCTTTAACAACACCAGAGTAACCATTACAGATGCACAAGGCAACACAGTTGCTTGGTCAACTGCCGGTGCGCAAGGTTTCAAAGGTTCGCGTAAATCAACTCCTTATGCTGCCCAAGTTGCCGCTGAAGAAGCAGGCAAAAAGGCACAAGAAAGCGGTATGACCACTTTGGAAGTTGAAGTTAAAGGTCCGGGTTCTGGTCGTGAATCAGCCGTTAGAGCATTGCAGGTTGTCGGTTTTACAATTACATCGATTCGTGATGTTACACCGATTCCGCACAACGGTTGCCGTTTAAGAAAAAGACGTCGCGTATAATTTTTCTGTTCTGTTGGCGGAGATTGGGTTCATATCTCCGCCGGCAGTTGTGTTTTTTAGTTAATACTTTTTATTTTAAGAGGGTACTCCGGTGATTCAAAAAAATTGGCAAGAACTTATTAAACCGACTAATTTAGGTGTCAACTCAGAAGGCTTGAATAAATCTAAAATAGTGGTAGAACCCCTTGAGAGAGGCTTTGGTTTAACCTTAGGCAACGCTTTAAGACGCGTTTTACTGTCGTCTTTGCAAGGCGGTGCCGTAACAGCTGTCAAGATTGACGGCGTTTTGCACGAGTTTTCGGTTATTGAAGGTGTTCGTGAAGATGTAACGGACATCATTTTGAACATTAAAGGTTTGGCAGTTGCTGTCCATAGCGAAGGTCAAAAAACGATGTATCTTGATGCAACCGGTCCGTGCACGGTTACAGCTTCGATGATTGAAACGGGGCATGATGTAGAAATTATGAATCCGGACCATGTCATCTGCAACTTGGATGCTGGCGGCAAAATTTCAATGGAATTGACGGTCACGACAGGCAAAGGTTATGTGCCGGCATATCAAAACAAATCTTCCGATTCGATGATTGGTGTTATTGCAGTTGATGCAATTTATTCGCCGGTTAAAAAGGTTTCATACAAAGTTGAAAACACGCGTGTCGGGCAAATTACCGACTATGACAAGTTGACGATGGTTGTTGAAACAAACGGCGTTGTTACCCCTGAAGATGCAGTTGCATTTGCAGCGCGTATTCTTCAAGACCAATTAAAACCGTTCATCAACTTTGATGAGCCTGAAAATGATATTGAAGATGTTAAGGAAGAGTTGCCGTTCAATCGTAATCTCTTGAAGAAGGTTGAAGAGCTTGAACTTTCTGTTCGTTCTGCAAACTGCTTAAAGAATGACAACATTGTTTACATCGGCGATTTGGTTCAAAAGACAGAAGCTGAAATGCTCCGCACACCGAACTTCGGTCGTAAGTCTTTAAACGAAATCAAAGAAGTTTTAGCAAAGATGGGTATCCACCTCGGTATGGAAACACCGGGTTGGCCGCCTGAGAACATTGAAGAATTAATCAGAAAATGTGATGATCATTTCTAAAAATAAAACCCCGACCGAAAGGTTGGGGTTTTTGATTATACAAAATCTAAAAGTTTGTGATCATGAAAACTAAAGTAATTATCTTTTGAAACGATAATATGATCGCAAACTTTAATTTTAAGCGGCGTTAACGCCTTAATAATCTCTTTTGTAATATGAATATCGGCAGAAGACGGCTGACAGTTTCCGCTCGGGTGATTGTGATACAAAACGACGGCAGTTGCATGAGAGTCTAAAATCTGCTTAACGACATCTCTCGGATAAACGGGAACTTCATCAATACTGCCTCTTTGAATGAGTTTGTCTTCAATAAGTCTGAGCTGTTTATCAAGCATCATAATGTGAAACTCTTCCACATCAGTATTTAAAACACTGGCTTTGCAATGGTCTAAAACATAGTCAAATTCTGTGTATAAGGTGTTATTGCTTTCCTTCAAATGCGGCGTTGTAATACGCTTAAAGGCGACGGATATAATCTTAAAAAGAGCGATAACATTTTGGCTCAACCCATAAGCGGACAGACTTTCTTGCGAAGCCGTTAAAACATTGGCTATAGATCCGAAATGAGCAATCAAGCGCTTTGCATCATCTTTGACATCACGTCTTAAAATAGCATACGTTAAAATCAGTTCTAAAAATTCATAATCAGGCATCGACGCGCCGCCATCACTTAAAAAGCGCGACCTTAATCTTTCTCTATGACCTAAATAAAGGGGCTTATCAGCTTTTTGTTGAACCATATAAAATCTCCCATCAAAAAGCATTATGTTTCAAAGCCGAAAAGATGTCAATAACAAACAACGAAGAGCAGAACGCAATAAAACTTATTTTGTGCAATTTTCCAAAGAATCATCTAAGCGTTTTTCTTTTAATCCGAAAGGATCTTGATGAATCAAGACCTGAGCGTTAGGATAGCGCTGTCTGATCTTTTCTTCAACCAAATCTCCTAATCGGTGCGCTTCTGATAAAGGCAAATTTCCGTCGATTTCGAGATGAATTTCAAAATAATAAACGCCGCCTAAATCACGGCTCCTCAAATCGTGAAACCCCTTAATGTCAGAGATTGAATGAATAATCTTTCCGATTTGCGTGCGAACCTCATCGGGCAATTCTTTATCCATTAAAGCAGTCATGGCTTCAAGAGCGATTTGATAAGCATAATAAATCAAATATCCCGCAATCAAAAACGCACTTATGGTATCAAACCAGTTAATATGGAAAATTTTGACCACCAAAAGAGATAAAATAATTCCGATGTTCGTTAAAATATCGACGGCATAATGGGCGCTGTCTGCCTTAATTGCAAGCGAATGCGTATGTTTTGAAACATAAGATTGAAATAAAATAAGACAAATCGTTGCCCCTAAGCTCAAACACATAACAAAAATACCGACAGAAGTTTGTTGAAGGGCAAGGGGGTTAAGAAAACGATTAATGCCGCTATAAATAACGAATAATCCCGATCCGGCAATAAAAGCCGCCTGCGTGAGTGCGCTGAGAGATTCCGCCTTCAAATAGCCGTAGCGATATGAACAACTGGCAGGTTTTAAGGCGATTCTGACAGCAAAAAACGACACAAGAGATGCCACAATATCAGACAAACTGTCCACAAGCGAAGACAAAATAGCAAGTGAGCCTGTCGCGAGCGAAGCAAATAATTTGAGCAAAAAAAGACAAACGGATAGTAAAACGCTTGTGCTGACGGCGTATTTTTTATAGCGTTCAGTCTTTTCTTTATTCCAAGATGTTTGCATTCAAAATATTCTCCCAGTCTTTTTCTTTAATTTCAAAATAATATTTATCGGCATAAGGCTTAAAGAAAAGAATATGCTTGTTTAGCTCTTCGCCCTCAAATATATACTTCACATAATATTTGTTTTCGGATTTGTAAAAATCAAGGCGAGCTGTCAAATTATCTTCGGCATAAATATTGATATGACCGAGTTTCTTTTCCTTTGAAATATCCGAAGATGCTCCCGTGAATGGCGTGTTTAACAAGATTTTCATTGATGTTGCAAGAGTTTGAGGATCTTCTTTGTTATTAAGGCTGATAAATCGCCCGAACCTCATATTCCACAAATGGCTATATGTCCATTCATGCCAATCAAGCGATAAATCGACAAAGTCAATTTCGGCTTTAAAAACTTGGAATTTGTCATCAAATTTAATATAAGCGGCAGATGATCCTCTTCCGAGTTCAATGTTATATGCGCCGACATCAACGGCTTCAATCAGACGATTATGCCCATTCAAAAGTTCGATTCGTGTCATCTCAGAATTTTCATTTTCAAGCGGCAAAAATCCGAAGAGAGACAAGTTTTCTGCCTTGTCTGATTTTTTCTCATAGAGCGTCCCTTCCATCAAAGAGCTTAAAAAGCTGCGAATTCTTTCTTGATAAACGCCGAATTCCGGTTTGTCTTCCAAAACCCACAAACCGTCTTTCAAAATAAAGTTCAGGCTTACACCGTGTTGTTTTAAAACAATTTTTGTGATGGCGTTGATTTCTTTTACTAACTTTGGAAAAATGGCTTTATTTTCGTACTCTTCAACATCAGAAACGCTCTGAAGTTTCACCGACAACAACCCCAAAAGCAGAATCAAAACCGAAACAATCGTTATCTTTGTCAAAGACCTGTTAAAAATTTTTGACGTTTTGGTTTTCAGCTTTGGCGTGCGCTTCAAAAGGAAAAGGACAAACAACAAAAGCGTTAAGAGCAAGGGAACCGCAAAAATATTCACGAGCTTCACAAAAATAGAAATATGCTCGATTTTTGCCGTTGATGAAATTCTGATATCTGAAAGCTCACGCCTTAAAGTCTCTAAATTTTTCTTTGCTTTTGAAATCAAAGAAAGCTCATCAGCGCTGAAAGTCTCTCTTTCTTCAAAAGAGCGCTTATCCCAAACTTCTTGAAGCTGTTTCTTTGTTAAATCCATACGCTCAAAAATTTCTTCTTCTTTAAGTTTGTATTCAAACAAACTTTGTTTTCTGAGCTTTTCGATGTTTTCAAAAGCTCTGTTAATTGCCCCTTTGCCGCGCAGTTTTAAAAGCGCATCATTATTGCTTAAAAAATCGAGAGCGTTCAAAACAAAATCGGCATTATTAAAGAGCGTCACAAAATACGTATCATCTAAAAATCTCTGTTCTCTGCCCCAAAAGTCGTTGTATAAAAGATCACTGTCGGCCACAACAATCATTTTGAACGGATTGCTCTGGCTTGTGCCTTCAAGGTAAGCAGATAAAATTTTGATATTTTCATCTTTTTTGAACAGACTTAAAATTTGCCTCGGATTAAGCCCGTCATGAACAAGGCTGACAGGCATCAAAGCCGAATTTTCAGATGCCGTCATCAAAGGCAAAAACGAAACGGGCGCACCGTCAAGGGGCATAATAACACTTGCCGATGACAACAAAATATTTTTAAGATTTTTCGTGACCGGATGGAAGGGGTTAAGGTTATCCTGTCGTAACTTAAATTGAATCACATCTTGTGTATAAGCAGGGTTGTTTTTATAGTTGCTCGTTGCATCAACAGTGATTGAATTATCCAAATCAGCGACAACATAATCTTGATAAAACTTAAATCCCCAAAAAGCATCAAGCCCGCCCAAATCCGAAACGGCATAAGGTGTGTTCGAGGCCATATATAAGCGTCTTGATTCCGAAGCATTGTCCAAAAAGAGCAGAATTTTACCGCCGCTTTTAGAATAATTTTCAACGGCTTCAATCATTTCATCACTCAAATCAAGAGGGTGAACCATAAGCAAAACATCAAATTTTTCATCAAAATCATTCGCTTCATCAATAAATTTCAAATCATAAAGCTCGCTGATTTTTTTCGTTACTTCCCACGGCTGAAACATCATATTTGTTTCATCTGATGAACTTCCGTTAATATCAAGGCTTGAAATAATTCCGACCTTCTTTTTATGACAAGCCAAACGATAAATTAAAGTTGTTAAATCCTGTTCTAATGAAGAAATACGCTCATATGACAAATAAGGAATAACTTCTTTTCGGTCTAAAGTATCGACAATACTCAAACCGAAAAGCGCATTTTGATTAATGTCAATCAACGGGATCGGCTGCAACCCGTCGGCGATCGCCTTGTCTTCAATATTATCAAGATTTTGCGGGTGATAAATATGAAAATCAAATTTTCCGTTTGATGCCTGTTTATAATGTTCCAAAAGCATTTTAACACGCTCAAACATTTGCCTTAAATTCGGATTCCTTTTAGCTAATATATTCGAGAAATAAAGTTTGGCTGTAACGGGTTCGCTGATTGTCTCCAAAACATCAATGGTGTTTTGATTAAGTGTCCATAATCTTTCTTGTGTAACATCAATTTCCGTTCCGCGTGTCAAATTATTGGCGAGCAAATTAAATCCCATAAATCCGATTAAAAGCATAGCCCACGCAACGACATAAGAAGCGCACCGGCTCGATTTCAACCAAAAAGATGTTCCCGAAGTTCTGTAAGCCACAATGAGCATTGTCGTAAAATTAAACAATACGATGATTGAAACAAAGAACAGAATGTCGCGCCATTCTAAAACACCGTTAATCAAAGAATTGAAGTGTGTTAAAAAGCTGAATGAAGCGATGGCATCAATGATATAATCCGGAAAAAATATTCTGAAAAATGAAAGCACAAATTCAAGCCCGCTGAAAAAGAAAATCAAATTAGCAACAACGGCCAAAACGAGAGCAATCACTTGATTTTTTGTCAGAGAAGACATCGTTTGTGACACGGAAAGCATGGCACAAGCCAACAAAAAAGCCGCAAAATAGGATAAGAAGATAACCCCGTTATCAGGTGTTCCTAAAACATTGACCGTTATCACGAAAGGAAAAGTTAAAACAAGCGCGAGCAGTGCAAATAAAGCCGAAGCTAAAAATTTTCCCCAAACCAAAACCGGCAAAGAAACCGGCATGGTCATAATCTGAACAATACTTTTGCTTTTGAATTCTTCTGCCCATAAACGCATCGAAATACCCGGCAAAAACAGCAGATAAAGCCAAGGCACAAAACAAAACATATAAAAGAGCGAGGCTTGTCCGCGCTCAAATAAATGACCGAAATAAAACGTTGCCACACCGTTTAAAATCAAAAAACAAACCAAATAAACATATGCAAGAGGTGAAATAAAATAACGCATCAATTCATTTTTTGTAACAATCCAAAGTTGGCGCATTTTCCCCTCCGTTAATCTCTTGTGAGTGTCTTAAACGCATCTTCCAAAGATTTTGATTTTGTCGCTTTTAAAATCTCTTTGCAAGTGCCGTCAATTTTGATTTTTCCGTGTGCCATAATAATAATTCTGGAACAAACAGCCTCAGCCTCATCGAGCAAATGAGTTGAAATCAATATAATTTTATTTTCCCCCATTGATGAAATGAGACGGCGCATATGTTCTTTCTGATTCGGATCAAGTCCGTCTGTCGGTTCGTCGAGAAGCAAAATTTTCGGATTTCCCAAAAGGCTTTGGGCGAACCCGACACGCCTTAAATATCCTTTTGAAAGTGTTTCGACACGCTGAGGCAAGACTTCTTTGATATGCGCTTTTTCAATCACATCTTGAAGATCTTGTGATGAGGCACCTCTCAAATCAGCCATATATTTTAAGAACATATGAACACTCATATCCGGATAAATCGGCGCACCTTCAGGCAAAAATCCGATTTGCGATTTGCTTTTTTCGGGATTTTTCATAATACTTTCGCCGTTAATCATAATCTTGCCCGAAGTCGGGCTCAAAAAGCCGGCAATCATATTCATCAAGGTTGACTTGCCGGCACCGTTCGGACCCAAAAGAGCAATAATTTCACCGGTTTTAGCTTGAAAATTAAAGTTTTGAAGAGCTTTAATCGAGCCAAATGTTTTATTTAAATCAACAACATCTAAAACATCACCAACCATAGTTAACTCTCCTTTGAATAAATTTTTCCGCCGATTAACGGTGCGCCCACACCGGTTGTTGAAGGGAATGTTATCGGAAGATTATAAAACCGTCGTGCCGCCAAAAAGCCGATGGCGCTTGCATCGTCTGCCTTAACATCATCATGCGAAGCAAAAGCATTAATATCTTCTTGCTTGAGCTTAAAACGAATGGCGCGCACCAAACTCGGATTCATAGCTCCGCCGCCGCATATCAAAGCCGTTTTCGGTTTTTGAGGTAACATCTCTGTAACGGCATGATGAATGCTTTGAGCAATAAAATCAACAATTGTTGCGGCACCATCTTCAACGCTTAATCCCTCAAAATGTTCTTCTTTGTCCTTAAAAGCATTCCTGTCCAAAGATTTCGGTGGCAGCTTTGCAAAAAAGTCATGTTTCATCAGTCCGCCGACAATTTTTGCATGAGGTGTTCCGAGTGCTGCCATTTGCCCGTTATAGTCCATAGCGACATGCGCATGTTTTTTCATAAAATCGTTGAGCATGGCATTGCCCGGACCGCAGTCAAAAGCCACCATCTCCCCGAGATCGCCGATATAAGTCAAACTTGTCATTCCGCCGACATTAATAAACACGGCCGGTTTTTCAAAATTTGAAGCGAGAGCGTGGTAATAAGTTGCGGTAATGGGCGAACCTTGGCCCCCGTTCATTAAATCGGCATTATGAAAATGCGTTACGACCGGAATTGAAAATTCATCAAAAATTTGACGCCCTTTTCCGAGTTGATAAGTATATTTTGCTTGAACATCATGAATAATAGTCGGACCTTCAATGCCGATTAAATCGATTTTTTGTGAAGAGGAGCTCATAATTTCACGAATAACATCAATCATCAATCGCGTTACATCATTTTCAACCGGATCAATTAAAATTTTATCATCGGGATTGCTTGCATTTTTGCCTAAGATTAAAGAGATTTTTGAACGTAAAAATTCCGCAATGGGCACATACGAACTCAAATATGTCTGATAAATATCCACACCGTCTGTTGAAATCAATGCATAACGGATACTATCAAAGGATGTTCCGCTCATCAGACCTAACACATTTAAAGGTTTTATCATCATTTTTATATATTTTTTTACCTCAACTCTTGCAATACCTGAAATGATAAGCTAATATGCGTTAAAATTTCGTTATAAAGGACAGAAAAATGCTAGAGGTAAAATCTGAATTTTTAAATATTATGCTCGAACGCGGTTTTTTCAATCAATGCACCAATTTAGAGGGCTTTGACGCTTATCTTCATGAGTGCGAACAAAAGGGCGTTCCTGCGGTTGGTTATTTAGGTTCGGATCCGACGGGCGATAGCTTGCATGTCGGTCATATTGTGCCGGTGATGATGATGCGCTGGTTCCAAAAGTGCGGCCACAAGCCCTTAACCCTTGTCGGCGGTGCAACGGCGCGCATCGGCGATCCTTCGGGAAAAGATAAACTTCGCCCGTTTTTATCAGAAGAAACCTTAAAACACAACGCCGAAGGCTTGAAAAAATCATTTAAAACTTTTCTTGATTTCTCAAATTCGCGCAACGGTGCCGAAATGGTTGACAACTGGGATTGGTTTAAAGACATTAACTACCTTGAATTTTTGCGCGATATCGGCACTTGCTATTCTGTTAATCATATGCTTACGATGGATAGTGTCAAAACGCGTTTGGAACGTGAACAGCCGATGAGCTTTTTAGAGTTTAACTATCAGCTTTTGCAAGGCTATGATTTTTGCGTTTTAAATCAGCGTTATGGCTGCCGCGCTCAAATTGCCGGCGCTGACCAATGGGGAAATATCACTTCAGGCACGGAACTCGGTCGCCGTCGTTACAATGTCGAGCTTTTTGGTTTCACAAGCCCGATTTTGACGGATTCTGCCGGTAAAAAGATGGGAAAATCAGAAGGCAATGCCGTCTGGATTAATGAAGAAAAACTTTCTTCTTATGACTATTTTCAATATTTCCGCAACATCGGAGATGCCGAGGTGGCAAAATGCCTTGCTATTTTTACCGATTTGCCGATGGATGAGGTCAAACGTTTATCAGCCTTAAAAGATCAAGAAATTAATGAAGCCAAAAAAGTTTTAGCTTATGAGGCAACGAAAATGTGCCGTGGCAAACAAGCGGCAGATGCGGCGCTTGAAACAGCCGTCAAAACCTTTGAACAAGGCATATCGGGCGACAATCTGCCTGTTTTGAATGCAGACTTAAAAGCCGGTGTTTCGGTTTTAGATGCATTTTTACAGCTTGGATTTGTTTCAAGCAAAGGTGAGGCCAGACGCCTGATTAAACAAGCCGGCTTAAAACTCAACGACAAGCCGATTGAAGATGAAAATTATATCATCACGACAAAAGATGTTATTGACGGTCAGGTCAAACTCTCACAGGGCAAGAAAAAACACGCTCTGATTAAAGCTTAAAGCGGGCCATTCTTGCAATACATACAGATTTTTGTTGTATTTTGATTTAATTTGCCATATAAAGATAAAAGTTTACGTCAATTTTATAAAGGGATAAATATGCCAAACCCGATTGATACAAAGATTATCAGCAAACTTGCTGAAATTTTAAACAAATCAAATTTAACGGAACTAGAATATGAGGACGAAACGGTTCGTATTTCGCTTGCGCGTCAAAACGGTGCGCCGATTGCGCCTCAAATCGTGATGGCTCAGCCTCAGCCTGAAGTCAAAGAAAAAGAGGAAGAACCCAAAGAGTTGCCTCAAGAAGTCGAAAATTTGATTCAAGACTATCACAACAGTGAGAATGCGGTGAAATCACCGATGGTCGGTGTTGTATATTTAGCACCGAACCAAAGCAGTCCTGATTTTGTGAAAATCGGTGATGATGTGAAAGCCGGCGACACGGTATGTTTGATTGAAGCCATGAAAACCTTCAATCCTGTCAAGGCTCACAAGAGCGGTCGGATAACAAAAATTTTGGTTGAAGCGGGCGATCCTGTTGAATATGGCGCGCCTCTTATTGTGATTGAATAACAATAGGTTGATCTGATGTTTGAAAAAATCTTAATCGCAAATCGTGGCGAAATAGCCTTACGTATCCAACGAGCTTGTCGTGAAATGGGGATTAAAACGGTCGCCGTTCACTCCGAAGCAGATGCAAACGCGATGCATGTCCGCATGGCAGACGAAGCCGTTTGTATCGGACCGGCAAAAGCCTCTGAATCTTATTTGAACAAACCTGCGATTATTTCTGCGGCCGTGATTACGGGTGCAGATGCGATTCACCCCGGTTATGGTTTTTTATCTGAAAATGCCGATTTTGCCGAGATGGTTGAGCGCCACGGGATAGCTTTTATCGGACCGACTTCGTCTCAAATGCGCTTAATGGGCGATAAAATTACGGCACGTGCCGCCGCTCAAAAAGCGGGGATGCCTGTCGCTCCCGGTTCGCCTGAGCTCAAAACGCTTGATGAGGCTTATATCTGGGCTAAAAGAATTGGTTTTCCGGTGATTGTTAAAGCCAAAGACGGCGGTGGCGGAAAGGGCATGAAAATTGCCATGAAAGCAGAAGATTTGCCCGAGGCTTATTCTTTAGCAAGAGCTGAAGCAAAAGCATCATTTACGAGTGATGCTGTTTATCTTGAAAAGTTTTTGGTTAATCCGCGCCACATCGAAATTCAGATTTTGGCGGATAGCTTCGGAAATGTTGTGCATTTGGGTGAAAGAGACTGCTCTATTCAAAGGGGCAATCAAAAGGTGATTGAAGAAACACCGTCTCCGGCCTTAAATGAAAGCGCTCGTCAGGGTATTTGTAAGATTGTGCGCAAAGCCATACAAAAAATCGGTTATACCAATGCCGGAACGCTTGAATTTTTGTATGAAGACGGAAAGTTCTATTTTATGGAAATGAACACAAGGCTCCAAGTTGAACATCCGATTACCGAAGCCGTAACGGATATCGATATCGTGCGTGAACAAATTCGCATTGCAAGCGGTGCAAAATTAAGTTTTCGACAGGAAGATATCACTTTTTCGGGGCATTCAATAGAGTGTCGCATTAATGCCGAAAATCCGGATACATTTTTACCGTCTCCCGGAAAAATTGATGAATGGCACGCCCCCGGCGGTTTGGGCGTTCGTGTCGATTCGGAAATCTATTCGGGATATACGATTCCTTCATGCTATGACAGCATGATTGCAAAGCTGATTATCAGTTCAAAAACCAGAAGCGGTGCAATTATGCGTTTGCGTCGAGCCTTAGATGAATTTGTGATTATGGGCATAGACACAACCATTCCGCTTTTGCAAGACATTATATCTGATCCTGATTTTATTGACGGAACATACAATATTCATTGGCTTGAAAACTTTATGAAAAAACGCGGGGCATAATCGAAGGCATCAAATATGAAAACAGAGCTCAATATAAAGCAGTTGTTTATTGATGTGCTGTCCTTTATCGGAAAAAACTGTTTTTTGCTGGGCTTGTTTGCGTTGGCTTGTTTCGGAGCCTCGTTTTTGAGCTTAAAGTTTATGTTCAAACATCAAGGCGTGATGATGTTTTCATATGCCTTGTTTTGCTACGCGTTTTATTATTTGTTTATCAGCCTTTATTATGAACAAAAACCCATCATAACGAGCGAAAAAATCGTTAACTCGATTATCAAAATGGCTGTTGTTTTTGCTGTTTCTTTAAGTGTTGTGATCTTCGGTCATTTGTTCTTAAAGCTCTTAAAATATATGTCCCAATGGCTGATTGGTTTTCCTGATATTTATGAATTTTTGAAGCAAATATATGCGTTTTTAAACAATTCCAAAACAGGTCAGTTTTTGCTTTATGTGCCGTTGATTTTTCTTTTAACATTTACATTTTTTATCCCCGGTTTTACTTGGGTTTCAAGCCTTAACGGAAAAGATTCTTCCTTGTGGTCGGCGTATTCAAAAACACAAGGAAATTACATCAAAATAGTTATTGTTTTGCTCATCGTCTATGCATTTTTTCCCTTTGCTTTGAGCTTATTGACAAAGCCGACGCCGATAGGTTTGAGCATAACCCACGCCATCAAAACAATGATCCAGCTTGTTTTCTACATTCGCCTCTACGACTTCTTCTATGAAGACTAAATATTTGTCCGCTTGAGATTTCCTTGGATTGATGTTTCGATGTCTTCAAAATTCATCAGTTTTTGAGAAATTTCTTTAACTTTTTGAGATGTGTAAGGCTTAAAACAAAAATCCATCTGATAATATGAAGCGCGAACATCTTTGGCAACACTTGCCGCACAAAACGGAAGTTGATCAAACATCATTATCTGACAGGGAACGGATAGAGCCTCAAAATGCTTGCCGTCTTTTGAAAGAGAAAGCCATTCCTGTCCGCCCTTGCAATGTGTGCAATCGTTTTTTCTGATACAAACAGCGCTTGTAAAAAGCGGCACATCTTGATATATGATAAATGAGGTCGGCAAAAAGGCCTTTGAAGAAAATTCTTCCAAATTTTTGAGTGTATCTTCAACCCCGAAACAAACACGCGTTGCGCCGATTCCTTTTGCCATCAGCAGAGCCTCGCTGTTAAACATATAGATAAAAGGTCCGAAAGAAACATCATATTTTTTCGCATCAACAACGGAAAGCCCCCAATAGTTCGAAACCTCCCATTTCAAATACCCCAAGTCCATCAATTTTTTAACCGTTGTTATCAAACATTCGGGCTTTCGGCAAACCGTCGGCAAAGAGATTCGAATTTTCTCTAAAGGCAGAGCAACGAGCTTTTCAAAATCAGGTTTTTCATCAATTAAATAAATAATTTCTTGAAATAAACTCAAATCAAGTTCATCTAAAAGATGAAGATTGTCCGTTTTAATAATAAAGCCTGTTTTTTTGTTGCTTAAAGGTTTGGGCAGTTTTGAAAGAAAGCCATGCTTAAACTCAGGTACAATATTGTTATAAAGACCTCTGCGCAACTCATTGATTGTTGAAGCCGGCACAAAGAGCCCCAAAGGATTTTTGAGCTCAAATTGACTTAACTCAAAAACTGTATCGCCTGTTTTTTGAAAACTTTTAACAAAGGCGTCATAAACCTTGCCTAAATCTTTAGCCGATTCGAATTCTCCTTTAACACAAGAAGAAAAACAACCGGATAAAGCACAAATCTTATCTTTGAAAACCTCAACCGTTACATCAACATTTGTTTTGTTCTGAAATTCTTTGGGTTTGGGTTTTGTGTAGTCATAAGCGCCTTTGACTTGAGATGATGAAGCCAAATAAACTTCCATATCTTTCTTTAAGGTCGGATATCCCCTCGGCAGCTCAATTTCAACGGCGATATTTTTTTGCGCTTCAAAAACATTTTTGCCGTTTTGTTTAATGTTTTGAATCGAAAATCCGAAAGGCTTTTCTTGCCCCTCAACATCAATTTGCAGCCCGTCAAATCGAGAGATGGCGTGTGTCGGTGTAAAAATAAGCCGCCCCTTTGTGATGTTTTCGATCTTTCCGATTTCAAGTCCCCTGTGTCCCACAAAATCATGATCAATCACGTTTTTGTTTTTACCTTGAAGATGAAATTTGCACCATGGGCGCGAAAAAATCTGCTTGATGTTTTCAGCGCGTCTTAAATCAGGTTTTTGACCGTCTAAAATTTTGCGATAATAGTCTGTCACAGCGGCAACATAAAGCGCACTTTTTTTGCGTCCTTCAATTTTGAGCGAAGTAGCGTTTAGGTTTAAAATATCGCTTTCAAGCGCTAAATCTTTCATGGAAAAAAGGTGTTTGTTTTCACCAAAGCAAGCCCTGCAAGGGTATAAACACTTTCCTCTGTTGGCGCTCTTGCCGTATTCCATAGCCGAAAATTCACAAATTCCGCTATAAGAATAACACAGCGCACCATGTATAAAAACTTCTGTTTCCAAGCCTTCAATGGCGCTGATTTTATTTATTTCATCTACCGTTAATTCCCGTGCCAAAACAACGCGTGAAAAGCCCAAACTTTTCAAAAAGAGTGCGCCCTCTTTGTTGTGAACGGCCATTTGAGTGCTGGCGTGCATCTCAAGTTCTTTGTATTGTGTTTTAATGAGATGCGCAACACCCAAGTCTTGCAAAATAACGGCATCAACTTTGCATTTTGAACATATATCCAAACTTTTGATTAAATCAGGCAATTCATGCTCTTGCAAAACCGTGTTGATGGTCACATACACTTTGCGCTTTAAGTGGTGGGCGTAAGCTGTGATTTCATTGAGCCCTTGTTCATCAAAATTGGTTGCGCTGGCGCGTGCTGAAAAATTTTTCAAGCCTAAATAAATTGCATCAGCGCCATAATAAAGCGCCGCGTAAGCTGCCTCAATATCACCGGCCGGAGCCAAAAGTTCTGTTTTCATCATATTTTTTCTCTACCCGTTAACCTCTCAAAAGTCAAGAAAAAACAAATCAAAAAATTGTTCTTTCAAAACGTAACGATTGGAGCAAAAAGTTGCGAAGAAGGAAATTATGATCCGAAAAATTATCCTATCATAGGTGATAATGTAATAATTTACGCAGGGGCTGTGATTGCGGGCCCCGTCAAAATCGGTAATAATGCGATTATCGGGGCGAATGCGGTTGTTATAGATGATGTTCCTGAAAATTGTGTTGTCGGAGGGATTCCTGCTCGCATTATTAAAAAAACAGCAAGCTCTTAATTGCTTGCTGTTTGTTTTTTATGAAGTAAGTTACTTGCTCAATTTCTTATCCAATCTTTCCAGTTCATCAAGATATGATGAAATGAGTTTTAAGCCTTTGTTCCAAAACTTCGGATCATTAACGTTCAAATCAAACGGTTTTAAGATTTTTTCATAATCACCGATAGCCGTTTGGCTCAAAAGGTGTAAATACTTTTGAGGGAAGTCCTTAACTTTTCCTTCCTGATAAACTTGATAAAGCGAGTTGACCAAACAGTCTGCAAATGAATAAGCATAAACATAAAACGGCAGGAAAAAGAAGTGTCCGACCTGCGACCATATATATTTGCAGTCATCACCCACTTCGACATAATCGCCCAAACTGGCTTTCATTTCTTCCATCCAAATCTCACATAAGCGCTCTTCTGACACTTCGCCGTTTTGGCGTTCGTTATGCGCTCTTGTTTCAAAAAAGTGGAAAGCAATTTGACGAATGGCGGTGTTGATCATATCCCCGACTTTTGATGCAATCAGACAAAGTTTTGCTTTATCATCTTTTAAGGCGGCGAGCATATCTTGAAACACGAGCATTTCACCGAAAACGGAAGCTACTTCTTCGGTCGTCATGCGTGAATGTTCGTTCAAATCCCCGTTTTTGAGCCTTAATTGATGGTGGCAGCCATGCCCGAGTTCATGTGCCAAAGTCAAAACATCATTTTGCTTGCCCACAAAGTTTAAGAATAAATAGGGGTGCATAGAGGCAACCGGACCGCTGCAATAAGCGCCGCTTCGCTTGCCGTCACGCGGGGGAACATCAATCCAATTTTTCTTAAAAAAGTCTTCGGCAATTTTTTTCAAATCGGGCGAAAATTTTTCATAACCTTTTAAAACGGTTTTGACAGCTTCGTCCCAAGAATGGCAGAGGGGCGTTTCTGTCCCAATAGCTGATTTTTTTTAATCCCAGCCATTTTGCCTTGAGCTTATAAAAGCGGTGGGCGATGTTTTTGTAGTTGTCTTTAACGGTTTTTGATAAAGTGTCAACAACTTCGTCTTTCACATCTTCTGCCATATTGCGCGCCGAAACGGGCTTTTTGAATCCGCGCTTTTTGTCTTCAATGGCTTTGTCTTTCATCACCATGTTATATATGAGAGTGAAAAGCGGAGCGTTTTCTTTTGCAATACGATTCATTTCAAAACCGGCTTTATGGCGCACATCAGCGTTTTTATCCAAAAGCAGTTTTGAAATTTCGGCATCGTTATATTTTTTGCCGTCAACGGTATAGGTGAGCCTTGATGACGTTTCTTCATACAAACGCACCCACGCCTCGGAAGATGTAACGGATTTTTCAAGCAAAAGTTCTTCCTCTTTTTCGGAAAGCTCATATTTTTTATATTTGCGGACACGCTTGATAAACGGCTTATAAAAGGCAACTTCTTTGTTTTTGAACCATTCGTTTATTTTTGATTCCGGCAGTTTGTTGAGCTCTAACGAAAAGAAAACGGTCGGTTTGGCATAATCGGTGAGCTTTTCGCTCATATTCTGATAAAAAATCATAGCCTCGGGATTTTTCATCTGCGTTGACATATTAAGATATGCAAAGCCGCCGAGCTTGCCGCCTAAAACGGAATTTTTTTCCAAAAGCTTTAAGGCGCTTAAAAATTCTTTGGCGGAAAGTTTTTCAAGCTTTCCCTTATATTTTTTCTGCAACGAAAGCGCATTTTTCTTATAAGCTTCTAAATCCTTGTTAATTTGAGGATCTTTGATGCTTTTATACAAGTCCGATAAATCCCAAGCGGGAAGAGGGTTATTTTTCTTCATTTTTTGCTTCCTCATTAAGTGTTATTTCATCATCTTCTGTCGGGGCAGAAGGTGCCTTATCAACAATTTTTTGTGTTTGTTTTTCAAGTTCAATACGGCTCTTATTTAATTCTTCCATTTCAGCAAACAAGTCAAGATGTTCTTGATAATAAGCCTTTAATTCTTCATCGTCGGCAGGAGGCTCTTGGCTTAAAACAGGCTCAAAATAATAGTTTGCCCAAGGTGTTTTCTGCTCACCGCCAAGCCATTGAACGAAACCTGTTTTCACAACATTAAAATCACAGGCATTATTTTGGATCATAATTTTAAGGGTGCAAAACAACTTGTTTTGAGAACATTCGCCAAATCGCGCCATCATCTGTTTTGTGCAAAAAACAAATCCGCGTTCTTTGATATCAACGCGTGGGGCGAAAAAAACAAGCATCAAAAAAAGCGCATAAAGCGTAAAAATCGTACAGGTAATAATACCAAACCAGTGTTTTTTTATTTTCTGAAACATATTATTTTCTTTCCAAATAACTTTCCAAAAGGGCGAGCTCTTCTCTTGTATTTGCGCTTGCGACCTCTTCGGGTTCGCCTTCGATTGCAGTGCATTTCAATCCCATCTTGCGTGCAATTTCGACCGCATCTGTTAAATAATATTCGCCGGCAGCATTGTCATGTCCGATCTTTGCTAAAATGTCGAACAAATATTTTCCGTCAAAGGCCATACACCCCGAGTTGCAAAATTTGATCGCACGTTCATCATCGCTTGCGTCTTTATATTCCACAATTTTAACAAGTTCATCGCCAACCATTTTTAATCGGCCGTAGCGCGCGGGATCATCAGGCTCAAATCCCAAAACAACAACGGCATAACCTTCACGCACTTTTTGCACCGAACGTAAAAATGTTTCTTTTGTAATCAGCGGTGTGTCGCCGAAAATGACCAAAACGGCGCCGTCAAAACCTTTCAGAAGTTCGCGTGCACAGTTAACCGCATGCCCTGTTCCGAGTTGCTGCGCCTGAACACAGGTACAACTTCTTTTTTAACGATGTCTCCGTCCGGTGAAATAACCGTTACAATTTTATC
The DNA here is from genome assembly GCA_905235385.1 of uncultured Alphaproteobacteria bacterium. Taxonomy (GTDB): domain Bacteria; phylum Pseudomonadota; class Alphaproteobacteria; order RF32; family CAG-239; genus UBA1254. The sequence continues at coordinate 19,568 of CAJOLB010000023.1, forward strand.
AGCCTTTAATTCTTCTAAGGTATCAATAATGCGTTTAATCATGGATTTGCCCTTAACGGGCATCATAACTTTCGGCAAATCAGACTTCATTCGCGTGCCTTTTCCGGCACCTAAAATAACGGCTGCAATTTTGTTGTTCATAAATCGACCTTTCATTAAAAATTTTTATTTGATTTTAATAACTATTATTATAATATGCAAATATGTTTGAAATGTTAACATGAAGGAATATTTTTATGAAAAAACTTTTTCTTGCAATATGTTTCACAATGTGTTTTGTCGCAGGGCAGGTGCTTGCCGAGGTTTCGACGATTGAAGAAGCGGAAATAACCTCGAAAGAACCGAAACCCGTTGAGCCCATAAAGCTTGAAGGTCTTCCAAATCCGGAAAATTTGAAAGAAGTGCGGTCTTTCTTTAAAAAACGTTTCCAAACGGCAATCACGAGCGATAGTGCGGATTTAGGCGATTTAAATAAAACAAACGCGATGGATATACAGCACAGCTCTGAATACATTGCCACAATGCAGGAAAAGAAAAAATCGGCATTTCAAAGAATCTATGAACAAGCCATGGGGCGCGTTGACAAACCTCAGGCAGAGTTTTCTCCTGACACTGTTTTTTACGAACAGGTCAAAAAACAGAACTTATCAGGTAACAGACAAATTGAAGATATTGCGACGGTAAAAGTGACCTTGCCGAACGGCGAAAAAGTCGTGGCTGTCGCAAAAGAACATATTCCGTATTTACTTGTTTCCTATAATATTTTACCGACAGGCGCGGTTAACGTTGACGAAGAAGTCGTTGTGATTGCAAACGGTGAAAAGCTTCAAAACGGGCTTGTCAAATTAATGCCTAAATACACAACTTCTCGAAGCAAAGTGAAGAAAAAACTTGATATAACGCTTCTGTCAGTTACGGTTAACGGAAAAGAAGTTCCATACAGATTAACCGAGATTGGAAACAACGTATTGTTTGAGCCGAAAAAGATTCAAACGTTAGAAACAGGTGTTTATACATACCGTTTTAAATATCTGCTTAACCGAAAACTTTGGTATTATGATGAGTTTACGGAATTTTATGCCGACATTACCGGCAGCTATCCGAATTTGGTTATTGCGTCTGCCAATGCGATTGTTTCGGTTCCCGACGGTAAAAATTTCATCTCTCAACTTTCGATGACGGGCTATCCGAAATATTTATCGACAAGCCGCGCAGTTATTGCTCATTTGAGTTCAAATGCTTTAGGCTTTGCCTCTTTGACACCTGTCAATGCCGGAGAAGGAATGCATATTTTAACTTCGCTTGACAGAAACGTATTTATAAAACCGAGCTTGAGCCAGCGTTTTGTTTGGTTTATAACTGATTATGGCAACACATTCTTTGCCTTGATTGGCTTTTTAGCCATATTCCTTTCATATTTCTTTTCTTGGAAATTGATTAAAGAAAACAAATCGCGTTTAAGCATACGTTTCAAACAAACAGCCCCGTTGAGCCGTTATATATTAACAGGAGCCTATGATAAACGTTCCTTTGTATCAGGGTTGCTTGATTTATTGCGCTATAAAATCATAGACATCAACAAAGAAGATGATACGATTTTGCTGATTAAAAAAACGGACCAAACACAAAATCTGCCGATGGGACTGAAAAAGTTAGCGGAAATGTTGTTTAGCAAAAACGATTCGTCGCTTGAAGTCAAAACAAAAAACAACTTAAAATTTGACAGAGCCTTTGCTGCCCACGAAAAATACATCAAACGTTATTTTAAGTTTTTGGCATGGCGCTTAAACGCCTTTTATTTGGCATTTAGTTTGTCGATGCTTGCCTTGACCGTTATGGCGATTTCATATATTGCGATTAACCCGCTTGAAACCTTTTTAATCGTCAGCGTCGGTATTTTAACAATGATGTTTTATATGTGGATTTTGCGCTATCCGTTTACATCAAAATTAACAAAATACATTGTTCGCCCCTTGGCCGGATTCTTCGTGCTCTTTACGGTGCTTTTATTAGGTGTTTATATCCACTTCTTATGTGCACTTTTAATAGCGGCAACCGTTGGTGTGATTATGGAATATTCGTCCCGTTTTTCTGCCAAAAACGGTCTGATTAAAAGCAAAACGCTTGAGTTGGATAAGCTCAGGAAATATTTGAAAATCAATGCTCAAATTGTTTCAAAAGGCATGGAGTTTGAGCTTCAACAATCAAATATATTTGCCTTTGAGCTGGAAGACCTGTATGAGCCCGATCCGAAAAACGAAAAGATATATCGTTTGGATTTAGCCAAAGCAATGTTAAAATTGATATAAAAAGTTAGCCCCGCATTTGCGGGGCTTTTTCTAAAGCTTTTTGATGGCCAACACTTCGCTTGGATAAAGCGTGTATACGTTATAAACGAAGTGATCGCCTACAGAGAGACTCTGTGAGTTCGTCTCGGCAAGCTTGCTCGCCTCGATAAGCTCAGGATAGAGAATATCCCTCA
>CAJOLB010000024.1 GCA_905235385.1 uncultured Alphaproteobacteria bacterium
GATTTCGTTTGCCGGATTGAACGGCAGATTGACTTGGTTTTCCTTGCCGCACTTCGGACAACATATTGTCACTTTTTTCGGTTGCTGACGGTCGTACTCCGCTTGCAAACAGTAATGATAAGCAAGTTGAAGGTAACGCACCTTCTTGTCAGTAGGTTTAGAAATTATCCCTATATGCACTATCCCCAGCCCTTGGCATGTAATCCAAGACAACAATTCTTCTTTGTTTTTGCCGCTGACCTCTACCTTGAATTGTTTGCCTTCTTTGTCGAATAGATACACGGGGCTGAAAGCATCACAAGATTGCAAATAAATCTGTACATAACACCACACCTGCCTTGCGCCATCGGGGGCGGGGTCGTCCTTTGCCGATTCTATGCCAACGTTCTCGCGAGTCACAATTTTAGTCACGAGCTGGTAATCACCGCCGCCTTCCGGATTGTTCGTCAAGTTAACCTTTTGAAGTTCAATCAAATCAGACAAGGTTAAGTTGAACATAAGCATCAAACGTCCGTGTTCCAAGATACGCGGTAAGACATCTAAGGTGAAACCTGTTTCGATTTCTTCGGTGTCCGTTGACAAGTCATAATAGCTGCCATCAGAACCGGAGTTCGTTTTTGTGATTTCAGAAATGTAGTTTTGCGTTCTGACAACTTGAATCGGCGCAGGCTTGTTGTTTAAGGTTGTTACCGTGCCGGATGTGATCAAAGCTGTTTTACCTTGTTCAGATAAAGCTTGGATAGCACTTGTGATGCTCCATGAACCCGAAACGATAGCCATAGACAAGCCGCTTGAAACTTCAGCCTGACCGGCAGCACCGGTAATGCCGAGGTTTGTGATTCTGTTGTTGCCGGAGAAGACAGCGCCTAAATCCAAGCCGTATTTGTCAGAATCGGTGATGGTAACTTGCAAAACTTTGACGCTGATTGCAACTTGGCGCGATAAACGAATGTTTTGTTCATTTACATATTTTGCAACTTTCTTGATATCTGTCGGCGTGCCGGTTAAGGTGATAACACCGCTTGATTGGTCGGTCGTTAACTGAGCGCCTTGAGAAATCATTGAGCGAATCGCTGTTTCTATCGTTGCCCACAAATCAATTTGGGCAGAGTTAGATAATGAAACAGATGAAGAACCTGCACCGCCGTCAGTTGATTCACCGCCAACCTCAACAGACAAAGACGGCTTTGTCGGCAAGGTGTATAATGTGAATGATTTGGTGATGTATCTGTAGAAATAAATTTGTTTCTTTTCATATTTCCACCAAATTCCGAAACGGTTGGAAACTTCATCAAGCAAACCGCTTAAAGGACCTTTGTATGACAAAAGCATTTTGCTCGAATCGGTCCATTGAGCACCAATGTCTTGCAGTTGAGGCTTGTTGTCATCGGCTTGTTTTTGAACGGAACCGTCAAGCTCTTGTTCGTAACGAACGGAAATAGACGTAATCTTATGAATCATGTTGCCGATTTCATATAAGGTAATCGGGCGGTTTGAAATAAGCGTTATGCCATCCGGCGTTTCAAGGTATGAAGGGACAGGATCGCCTTCGTATTCGACTTCACTCGTGTCGCCGAGCCATATGTCATCATTAACACGAATGACATCTGTTTTGGCGATATCCGTCGGAGCTTTGGCCTCTTGTCTGAAATCGGAAGCATTCTCAATTTCACGATCAAGTGTTGCATCCATGTCGGTTGCTAAAGAGCAAGCCGCAAGGAGGGCGGTTAAAGCTAAGCCAATCGTTAAATTCATTTTTCTAGTCATACGCATTTTCATCCTCCATTGTTTCAACGACTAATACGCGGTTTCCTTTATAAAATGTGGCAATCGGAGCCGGCCTTGCTCTGGCAAAAGCTCTGATTAAGGCTGAGCTTACGTCAGCAAAACGACCTCTGAACATCGCTCCGGCATTTAAGACATAATTTCTGTTTGTGTTCCAAACCAAACGCCAGCCGGACTCCTCACTCCATTTTGTTAAGAGAGCTTTGAGGTTTTGGCCTTCTTCGGCATACCAGTCTTGAACAGGATCTTCACCGGCAGGTGCGTTGTTTTTAACCTCTTGATTTGATTGCTCAACTTCTTTGATTGTTTGAGGACATGGTTCTACATCACACTCGATGACGATATCATTCGGGGCAACTTCTTTTGTTTCAACTTTTTCCTGATAGGTTATAACCTCATTTTCAATTGAGGGCGGAATTGAGGCTGAAATGTTGTTGCCTGCGCCTGATTGAGAAACCATGTGATCACGCGGCGAAAGCTCACCATATTGTCTATAGTTTGCTCTTGTTTGTGTGTAGTTAATGAAAGGATCTCTCTCACAATTCACACCTTGGCACTCATCGACCAAAGCATCTTGATTGTAGGCGCTTTCTTGCGTTGTTGTGGTTTTGTACAGCACACAGCCAGATAAGCCGAAAAGTGCTGCCAAGCAAGCAAATAAGGGTATTTTTCTGTTCATTTTAAAATCCTTTAAATCATAATTTTTCATATTTTTTCAATCATACAAACTCTCATTTAAATAATCAAGCGATTTGGATAACTTATACCATCTAAGGACATTCTATCAATTCGCCCGTATAAATTGTTTGTAGCCTCTCTCTTTCTTTGTTGTTAAGACGAATATTCCTAATAATAAATGAATTCGGTTCGCGAGATGTAAACACCGTGTTGACTTTTCGGTAGTCAACGCCTCGCGCGCTGAATATGCTGCTCAGAAGATTTAGTCTTTTCTGCTGCAGCGCATAAGATCCGGTGCCGTCAATGCGGACCTCGACATAGACATCGTCATTGTCACGCGCATTGTCGGCGAATGCATATATCCACTTTAAGGTTTGTCCTGAAATTTCAGCGCGGTTCGGCTGAAAAGAAAGACGCAATTCTGCCGGCATAATCGGGGTCGGATCTTTGGGTTGTTCTTTGAGCTGTTCTTCTTCTTCGTTTTCATCCTCTTCGTCCAGCTGACCTAAGGCAATAAGGGCTTTTTGCTTAGCTGTTTTTTCAGATTTTTTGGTTTTGGATTTCTTTTGTGTCGTTTGAATTTTAGCGCTCTGGGGTGTGTTTTGTTTGTTTTTACCGAACCAAGAAGTGATACTTTTAAATAAGCCGCTTTCTTTTTCGTCTTCGTTTAACTGTTTTTCTTCCTGCGGGGTGTCATCAGTTACGACAATGGTTTTCGTTTCTTTTTTCTTGCCATCGGGAGAGGCTGTTAAATCAGGCGTTAAATCAGTATCGCTCAAGATGTCTTCGGGAATTGGAATCAAAATGTTTTGAATCATTTGATAAGCAAGCTTTTCATTTTGAGACGGCTCTTTTTCTTTTAAAAGAGGTTCTGAAAAAGCTTGGTTGATGACTTGCTCGTCAGGTGTCGTTTCTTCAGCGGGCTGTTCGGGTTCGGTTGTTTCTTCTTTTTTAGAAAATTCTTCAACAACCGCTTGGTTTTTAGCGTATTTGTTGCCTTTTGCCATAACCCACGGAGTGTTTTCTTCATCGCCCGAGGAAGACGGACTTGAGTTAATGCCTAATTCGGCTTTTTGCCATGCGCTGTCATCAACTTCGTCTTCTTGCGAATCGCCGCTGTCTTCGGCACTGGAAAGAACAAAGATATCATCTAATTCGCTGTTTTTGATGTCGGCATCAGCTAAGTCTTTTTCATCAGTCATGATGTCAGGCTCTTCAATGCTGTTGATTAAAATATCGGGTTCAACCATGGCAATTTGAGAAGCCGAAGACGAGTTTGAGATATTAATATATTGATGCTTTACTTGAGAATCTTCAATAAGCGGAATTTCTTGTTCGTCGTTGTATGCCAAGTCAACATCAGAAGCGTTTGAATCGTTTTGCTCGGCATAGACAACACCGCTTTGAATGTGATTTTCGATATCTTTTATTTCTTCTGCTTCCTGTTCATCTAATGAAATCGGTTCGGCAAAAGCGATATCGGTCGAATCGTAAACTTTTTCTTTTACGGCTTTTTTCGGTTCGACTGTTTTTGTTTCAACCGATGGCTCGGTGATTTGAGCAACTTCAACTTTTTGGGGCTCAGGCATCGGATCTACCGTTAATTCAGATATGGCTGAGACATCTATCGGATTTGAGGCCGATTGGGCTAAGAGTTCTGTATCAGCTTTTGTGGCGTTCTTTTCGGCAAATAAAGATATTTTTTCGAGTTTGATATCCGATTTCGGGGCAACTTGCTTTATATCAGGTGTGCGCAAAAATACTTTTTGGATGCAAAAAACAGCCAAAACGGAAAAAAGAAAACTGCAAACAAAATTTCTTGTGTTATTTTTTTGCATTGTCTTTAAAATTACTCCACAATATAGAAATGCCCTAAAATCAGCGCTTTTAAGCTTTTCGTTCGGACTTTTCCGTTTAATCTTACGCTAATTTACAACAGATTGTGTTAAAAATTGTTTAATGGAAAAGATGAAAGTTTTTAAGAATTTTTTAGAGTGGAAAATCGATTTTTTTGTTTAGGATGTTTTAACTTTTTGATGATATAAAATTGGTGTTTTGAGTGTCAGAACGATTATGAATTTTTTGTTACACGTCTGAATTTTTTATAAAAAACAAAGCGCTAGCAGAATTTATAAGAGAAAGAAAAAGCTGGAAAAAAGCAAAAAAGTCTGATATTCTATAATTGTATAAAGAAGTTTTGTTTAATTTGTTAAAGGAGAAAAACTATGACATTCTTGAAAAACAATTTCTGGACATTGTTTAGCTTAGCGCTTGTTTTGATGGTTGCTATGACAAGCGATGCCAGTGCTGCCGTTCAATCTTCGACAGTTGTTCAGACAGCTGTTAAAAAGAGTGCAAATGTCTTTAAATCTGTCAGAACAATCGTGTTCGTTATCGGTGGTTTCGGTTTGGTCGGTTTAGCCGTTCAAGCTATCTTCGGTAAAGTTAAATGGGCTTGGTTCGGCGCTTTAGCCGTCGGCTTGGGCGTTTTAGCTGCTGCCGGTGCCGTTATTGAATACGGTACAGGTGATTCGGTTACGACATCAGGTATGGGCGGTTATGCTGATACGTTTAGAGATAACTCAGGATCAGGTGAAACGATCTTGTACTAAGATATGTGAAAAAGGGAAAGCTCAAAAAAGGGCTTTCCCTTTATTTCAATTATTTTGGAAAATATTATTAAAGAGGATTTTTGATGTTCGGATTTAATCTGAGCGTATTAAGAACAGTAAGTTCGAATATAAAAAAAACGGAAGCGGCGTATGTATGCCAAGGGCACAACGCCGAAAGAAAAGATCCCTTGACCTTATTTTCAGATCCTCGGGACGAACCGATAGGTCAGCGAGCTCGTCGAGCTACACCCAAGGATGACGAAAATAAAGAGGGATGATATAAAAAAAGAAATTATGGAGAGATATGATGTTGAAAATAAATTTTGAGAAATTGAAAATGTATTTGTTCGCAGGCCTTTTGGTTTATGCGCTTTCTTTGATTTTATTTTCAACGGACGGATGTGCCGCCATTTTTGACAATTTGAAATCAACAGGATACGAAATTTTCGGCGGTATGAAAAAGATTATATTTGCCGCTGCCGGTTTCGGTATTATCGCCGTTGCGCTCGGCGCGGTTTTCGGCGCGCTTAATTGGAAATGGCTTTCGGTGATTATTATCGGTGTGGTAATTATTGCCGGCACGGGTATGCTTTTGGAATATTTAACAGAAGGAACAGGGGCGGAAGTGAGTGTATCCGGAATCACGGATACGCTTAAGTAGCTATTGTTATTAATTATGGAGGCAAACATGAGAAATTCGAGAAAGTTTTTAAGAGGGCTCTTTTTAATGACACTCTTTTGTCTTTTGGTTGTTTCGTTTGAGGCTTTTGCGCAAGAGGCAGACATTTTCGATACGCTTCAATATAAGCTCTATACGACATTAAAAGATTTAAGAGAAATAGTTTATGTCGTTTCAGGCTTCGGTCTGGTTATGTTTGCTGTTGCGGCAATCTTTAATAAGATCAGTTATAAGCACTTGGGCTATATTATGATCGGGTTGTCGCTGTTGTCTTTGATGTTTCCGTTTTTGGAGTATTTCAGCGGGTATGCGCTTGAAAGTGAAGCAGAAACGCAGTTGACTTTTGATAACTTTTTAACAACAAAACCATATAGTGCGGGAACAGCCGTCGGAACGAATCCTTCGGATATTACGGATCCGAATTATAAAGGGGAAACTCCGGGGTTGCCAGGGGAATTGACGGACGCAGAGCTTGATGCAATGATGGCAGAGATTGAGCAGGAAAATCAATGGGAACTTGAAAGACAAATGTCTGAATATCTTCTGGAAGGCGGACTTAATAATTTGCCGGATACAGTGCCTGTTAACGGGGTTGACGTTCAGAGCTCCGATTTTGCGAAAATGGTTCAAGCCGGATGCAGCCCGTCAAGCCTGAACTCAAAGAGCAAATGGAGCGCAAACGGAACAAGAAATGTTTGTTCGGTCGGTGAAAACGGTGTTGTCCAAATCAGCCAAGAAACGTGTGAAGGAAAAATTGAAAATGGTGTTTGTCAAAAAACGGCTTGGCAAAAATTAGGTGATGTTTGGAGTACGATTAATAATGGCGTTGATGTGGGGCAAAATGCAGGTACGGCTGTCGCCGGTGGAATTGGTGCTATCGCTGATGTTTGGGGCGCCATACAGCAAGGCGGCAATATTGTCGGCGGAGACGGAACGTTTTTGGATAAGTTAAATCAATTGGCCAACTTAACACATAATACTGCCGGTGCGACAGGGAGTGTTACGCGCGATCTTAACCAAATTTTAGGCGGATTAATCGGTATCGGCGGAGAAGTGAGCGATACGGCTGTTATTTGGAGCTCGAACGCTGAGACAAACCCTGCAGGCACGAATGATGTTTCGGACGCAATTAAGGCGATAAATGATTGGCTGCATAATCGGCAAAATGATGTGACAAATGCCGGCGGGGTTGTTGATACGGGCGCGAGTGCAGGTAATGCCGCTTATAACACCGGAAAAAATATTGATGCGGCAACCGGAACGTTTAATGATGCCATTAACAGATTAAAGAGTATTTTCGGAAAGTAGAAAAAAGAGATTTAAAAGATGAGGGATATGATTTTAAAAGCTGTGGCACAGCCTCCAAAACTTTTTTGGGGGCCTGTGTTGCCGACAGCGATTAATGCCGGAATACAGGTGCCGATGATGTTTATGGCCGTCGGTGTGGCGGATGTGAATCCCTTGGTTTTTGTTATTTCAATTATCAGTTGTCATATAGCCATTGTAATGGCAGGTGTGAAAGAACCGCACCTGTCAACAATGATTCAGGCGTTCGGACAGACGAATAAAGTTTCTAAAAACTTATATCAAGAGAGAGGAAATAAATTTGAGCCCTAGTTTTGATTTTACGACAATCTTTGCCCAAGGGTTGACAAGTTTTGAAGTGATGCTTGCCATTGTGGGAATGATTTCGGCCGCAGCCTTTGCGGTTTTGCTTGCAACACGTTTTGGTAACTGGGTCTTGCCAAGTCCGAGAGAATCGCGCGTTTCGGACTTTTTGCCTTTTGCAAGTTTGATGGAAGACGGCATTACAATTAAGTGCGCCAACGGAACGTATGCGCGTGTTTTCAGAATTGAGGGTATAGATTTGGCTTCGGCAACGCCTGAAAAAGTTTATTCGATGATGGAGGCGAGAAAATCTACCATCGACAGTTTGTCCGAACTTTCGGTTGTGTGTCGTGTGATTACCCTAAGAGAAAGAACACAAAAAGAAGCTGATGTCGGAAATTTTAATAACGAAATTTTGGAGAGAGTTTCAAAGGTTTGGTCGGACAGTATGGATCGAATCTATACCAATACGCACTATATGATTGTGAGTGTGGCGGATAGAAAAGACGCATTAAAAGATTTGAATTATGCATGCCAGACGATTATTGCAACGCTTGGCGAATATGGTGTTTTTCAGATGTATGAAAATCCCGAAAGCCCTGCAAAAGACAGTCCGTTTTTTGTTTTTTCAAGACTTTGCAGTCCCGTTTCGAAACCTGAGCCGAAGGTCAGGGCAGCACAAGGAGCAGAACTCAATGAGATGCTTTCGGCAGATCATATTCATTTCACGAGAGAAAAAGGTATTATTCACTTCTTTTCAGGCGATAAAGATTTATATGAAATCGTTATGGGAATCAGGACAACAGGCGATTATATGGATGAAAGTATGATTGTGTCGCTTTTATCTATCGACTGTGAGCTTGTGTTGCTGCACAATGTGCGGCCGATTTTCAGACCGCAGGCAAGATTGATGTTGCTGCAACAGCAAAGAATGGCCGCAATGACGAATTTTTCGGGCAACGTTGTTGAGCAATATGGTACGGCGTTGGCGGCGATTGAAGACAGCGATGCGGACTATCAGGCTTTGACGGAATATGCTTTAACGATTATTATCAAGGGAGCTGACAAAAAAGAACTCAACTTCGGTGAGAGCGAAGTTCAACGTATTTGCCGCACGTTTTCGGTTACGCCTGTTCGGGAAGGGTGGATTACGCAGGCTTCGTTTTTCAGCCAGTTTCCGACTTATGACACATATCCGAGGACATATCGCTATTTGTCGAGAATTGTGGCGCTTGCTATTTCATTTGATAAGCCTGCAGAAGGTTTTTCGCATTCGGACTGGGGCCCGGGAGCTATTACGACGTTTCGGACAATGTCGGGTTCGGCATATCAATTTCAATTTCACGTTTCGCCTGAAGAAGGTGCTGTGGCGCACTGCTGCATTATCGGTCCGACCGGTCAAGGTAAAACAACCTTGCTGACGTTTTTGGCCGGTCAGGCTATGAGACACCCCGATTTGAAGGTGTTCTTCTTTGACCGTCACAGAGGTGCGGAGATTTTCACACGCGCTATCGGCGGTGCGTATGTGGGTTTTGACGGCGATAATAAGAATGTTTCGTTAAATCCGTTCGATGCGGCGGATACGCCAAACAACAGAGCCTTTTTAAGACGTTGGATGAAGGCTATTACGCTAACCGAGGACGCTTTGTCGGAAAGAGAAATTGCACGTGCGGTAACGACGGCTTTTGACTATTTGAGACCGGAAGAACGTATTATGAAAAACCTTTATAAGAGCTGTTTTTCACCGACGGGCAATATGAGAAGAGAAATTTATCGCTGGGTTAACCCCGATCAATACGGTAATATTTTTAACGCGGATACGGATAGCTTGGATTTGAAATCAAAACGATTTATGGCATTCGATTTTACGCATATTTTTGAAGACGAAACTTTGGCTCCGGCGGTTATCAGTTATATTATGCACAGAATCCAAAGCGAGACGGGTGAAACAGGTGTGCCGTCATTGATTATGATCGATGAAACGGCGCCGATGTTAAAACACCCGATGTTCAGAGACTATTTTGTGATCGGTTTGCAAGAAGGTCGTAAAAAACGCCAAGCATATCTTTGTGCATTCCAACAGCCGAATATTATTGATAAACTCGGCGTCGGTGAGGTCATCAGAGGTCAATGTCAGACGATTTTGTTCTTCAGAAACCCGCAAGCTATGCCGGAAGATTATGCAACCTGGAACTTAACGCAAAGTGAGCTTGATTTTGTGTTCGGGCGGTCGTATCGCGATTTTCCGTATGCTATTTTGTTGTCACGTCCGGCAACCGGCGAATCGGTGATTTTAGACGTTAATTTAGGCGCGTTGGGTCCTTATTTGAAACTTTATAATTCAGGCAGGCAGAATGTTTTGCTTGTTGAAAGTTTGATTAAGGAATATGGTGAGGATAAGTTTGTTACAAAATATTTAAATATTGCGTAATTTGATAAAAATGATTAGGTAAAAGTGAATTTTTAGGCTAAAATAATTAAAAGGACTATATTGTCAGGAGGTTAAAATGCAACATAAATCTATTTCTAAAATTTTTTACGGTGCTTTGGCGGCGTGGTTTTTGAGCGTTTCTCCTGCACATGCAGTAGGTTTTCCGACACTTGATATCGCAGAGGTTGTCAATACAATTCAAGCTGTGATTTCACAAGCACAAGCACAAATTTCAACCGTTCAGGAAACCCTTTCTATCGCAAATATTCAACAAGCAATCGGCGATAAGGTCGGCGGATTGAAGGCTTTTCAGACAGCTAAAAAATGGGCCGATGAACAGAAAGAAAAGGTTCAAAAGCAAGCTAAACGTTTGCAAAGATTAAATGAGCTTAAGAAAAAATATGAGCAAGAAGCAAAGCAAGCTGTTTCTGATGTGAAAGAAAAATATGACCAAGCAAAAGGAGTTGTTGATTCTGCCGTTCAAACCGTTAATAATACAAAAGATAAAATTGAGGGAATCGGCAATCAGGTCGAAAATTTGGCTCAAAACGTTCAAAATCAGGTTAATGATGTTAAATCTGAAATTGATAATGTTAAGCAAAATGTTTCAAACGGGCTTGAGAATGTTGAAAATACGGTCAACAATTTAACGGGAACAAGCTCAGGTGGTTCTTCACAAGGGGCTTTAATCGATTATGATCCGGATGCAGCGGCAGATTTATGGGGCGATGGGTCAGAGAGTGCGCCTCAATCCGTCGTTCGTGAAAATGTTCCGGCTTCATTGCAAGAGAGTTTGGAGACAAAACCTCTTAAAAAAGATATGTTAATTAATGAAGATATCAGAACAACCGAGCCGAAAGCTTTTAAATCTTCTTATGTTTCTTTTCTGCCGATGGCGTTTGCCGAGTTTACGACAGGAACAAATGATGACGGGGATTATTACTTTTCTGATACGTTAAGCCAATGGTGCGGAATTAATTATACCGATATGGTTGATGAAGAGGTCGCAATCGACTGCTTTAAGACGATTTGCGCGGGATTAAATGAAAAAGAGGCAACCAAAGCAAAAGAAAACAGAGACAGATACGGACAAGTTATCGGAGAGACAATTGCACATAATTTTTCAGCAGCCGTTAAGGTTAAGGACAAAGCCGCATCTTCAAAAGTAACCGACGGTGTTAATGAAGCTTTGAAGGTTTCGGGCGGCGATTTGCGCACACAGGTTTCGGGCAACGGAGAGGTTAGTTCGGCAGGTATTTCTATGGCAAAAGACGGTGTTCTATTGCAGGCGGGATCTTTGGAAGTTTTAATGATTTCGACTGCTTTGGAGCAGTATTGTCATTATCTTAAAGATGCGGAACAAGAGGACAACTGATGATGCGAAAAGGTTGGTTCATAATTTTGACGGCATTTACGGCGTTTTTCGCCTCTCCAGCGAAAGCAGATATTGAGGCTGTTCAGGCGATTATTACGGCTGTCGGTGATGTGGCTCAAAATGCAAAAGAACAAGTTCTTAAAGCAAAGTCGATGATTGAAAGCGCACAGCAACTGGCTGCTCAGACGAAAAAAGTTACGGCAGATGCGAAAAAGACAATTAAAGACGCACAAGGTGTTGTCAAACAGGTCCAAAGCGGTGCAAAGACGGCTCAGGAAAAAGTTCAGGCAATTAAAAATAAAGTTAATAATACCATCAATTCGGTTCAAAGCGGGGATATCAAAAACGTTTTGCCGAAGGTTGAGTTCACAAAGCTTAACGGTGTTTTTGACGGCACAAAGATTGATGATGAAATGGCAGAAGCCGTTATGGATACGTTGGTGCGTAAAAAAGGCGGAGATTCTATTGCCAATCAAAAAGCGCTTAATAAGGCTTTGAACTTAAAACAGGGAACGGATATGGCAAATATGTTTGCCGATGTGGTTGTTTTAAGGCAAGAAATCGTTCAAGAAGAAGATGAGCCGCAAAATCCGGATAATATAGAAGATGCTGTCGGTTTGGCGCAAGAAAGCATGACCAAAAATCTTGAAAGAGAAAGACAGATTTTGCTGCTTAATTCGCAAATAACCGAATACAATCATACATTCGGCGTTCAGGCTTTGCAAGGAGAACAAGAGGAGGCAAACAATGAATAGGAAAAGAATTTTCTTTTTGGTTTTGCTTTTTTCTTTGGCTTTGAGCTTTAGGGCTTCGGCTCAATTGAAACTTGACGGTTTGGCGGGTGTGGAACGTCTTTTAACAAGTGTTCAGACCGGTATTGAAAGTGTGCAGAAAAAGGTTAATGAAGCTTCGAAAATTTTCTTGGGAAATTTGTGGGGCGATAAGGAAGCCACAAACTGGGAAACATTTAAGGCGCTCAGAACAAAAATTAAAGATACCGTTGCGGCAGGAAAGGAACTTTATGACGAAGGTAAGGGTTTGGTGTCAGACAGTGAAGAGTCCTTAAAAGATTCTTATGAACAGCTTCGTGATGAAATAAAGGGTATTGCGCCTGTTTCGAGCGCGGCACTTGAATATGAAGTCAACACCATCGAAAAAGAAATGGATGATCGCAGAACCGTTTTGGGTAATGAACTGGCATCAAAACTTAAATCGGCTCAGGAAAATGAGCAGATTTTGAATACGCTTTATGTCACGGTTGAAGACGATGATACAAAAGAAAGTTTGAGTGTTCAGATTGCAAATGCTGCGGCTATTCGCCAGCAGCTTGAGGCGGATTATAACACCTTAAGCGATGATGAAAATGCTTATTTGGCAACAGATGAAATGTTTCAAGGTCTGAAGGCTAAAAGAGACGAGAAGGCGGCAGAACTTTCGAAAGTGCTTGCTTCTTTGGCTGAAAAAGGCAAAGGCTTGGCAGCGTCATTCGTGCAAGGGATGATTAAAAAGAGTCCGGCAGAAAGGTCGGCGGATTATATTGAGGCTGAAAGCAAGAATTTTGCGAGGGAAGATGAGGAGCTGACTCAGGAAGTTGTGGACAGAATCAATCAAGAACGCCTTGCTCGTTTGGAAAAAGACATGGCAAATGCTTTTGCACAAATTGTTCGGGTCAGAAAAAAAGCAGGTGAGTTTGAAGAAGAGAAAAGTCAAATTGTCGGCAATATTGAGGCGGCCGATAAAGCTATTACAAGCCAGCGTCTTCAAAACAAGCTCAAAATTATGGAAATGGAAATGTTAAATGATCGTGTTGAATTGGAAGCTTCGGAATTAAGGCTCAGATCATCACTTGATATGACAAAACAGCCTTATCGTGCGCCGAGCAAAAACAGAGATCACACGAGAATGAATATGGATGATTATGTGGTAACTAAAGAAAGTATTGAAGCACAAACGCAGCAAACAAGAGAAGATGGAGACTGACGATGAAAAAGAATATATTTAAATTTGTTTTTTTAGCCTTTCTTTTTTATGCAACGGAAAGCTCTGCGTTTTGGTGGCCGCCTTGCCCGATTTGTCCTTCATTTGACGGAGTTAATGATGTTATTGAGACCGGTAAGGCTATTTTGAAAAAAGCCAGAACCGTGGTCGATGATTTGCAATATCAACGCGATCAGTTTTTAAATGAGCTCAAAACAGCAAAGAAATTTATTGCACTCGATTTTACAGAGTCTCCGCTCAAAAAAGAAATCAATTTTCCGGCTATTGCAGATGCTAAAGAAATTGTGACTTGTCAAGTTGCAGATATAACGGATCCGGCTTCTTTAAGCAACGGATTTAAAAAGCTGTTTTTGGAAAATGATGTTAATCTTTTGCAAAGTTTCCCTATTTCTTCTCATTCTTTCGTCTTGAATGAAATTGATAAAAAACGCTCGGAATTTGCATTTGACAATATGATGGAAGTTTATGTTTCAACCGAACATCTTCAGGAAGAAAGACTGCCTGCACTCAGAGCCGAACTTGAGAGTATGACGGAATGTTTCGTCGAGGGAAAAGAAGGTGTTTCTGCGGCCTGTTCGACAGCATCGGCAACAGATGAGGAACTGGGTAACTGGGTTAATACTTATAAAATTGAGACAATGCGTGACTCTACAATGCGGCTTTTGGAAGAATTGGTTGCAATGAAGGCGCAATATCAGAGCGGAAACGCATTAAGAGAAGGAGTTCGTCCGTTTAATGAGGATTTGACCATCAAAGAAGAAAACAAAGAAAATATGAGTTTTCATTATGAGCAAAATCAAACGATGGCCTTTGCTCAGCTTGCGGGAACATCCGTTGCGCGCGTTGAAAGCACAAAAAGCACGCCGAAAGTTAATCCGGATTTGGAATTGGTTGTTTCAGAAGAAGCAAAAGTTTCATCTTCTTTTGAGGGTTCGGAAGAGTTGGTTAAATCATTGCCGATTTTAAACGGGGCTTATGAATTATTAAGTCTTGCAAAAGAGATGCATAATACAAAACAACAGATGCCTGATTTGAGAAAGCCTTTTATTGAATATGAAAAAATGAAGATATTGCATGAAGAAGCCATTAACAGGCTGGCAAAATCAGAGATGAACGTCAGGGATTATTTGTCAGATTATTACGGTACTTCAAATGCAAATGATATTTGGTTCGGCAATACGTGCAAGATGCAAAGCGTTCATTTGGGTAAAAAATGTCCGAATATTATGGGATGCAAAACGGCAAAAGAATTTGTGGATGCAAATAAATGGAATGTTGTTTGTTCGTCAGGGGCGGCTGATTTGAACTCATATGAAAGACGTACCACTGATTCGATGTCAGGATTGGCTATTCGTATGTATAAAGATTCAAAAGGCAAAAAGGTTTTGGCGCTTGCAACGGAAGATCCGACAGATCCGGACAAAGCCGTTAGTAATTATGACAAGAAAATGCCTAAGACAGAAATTAATATGGATATGTCTCCCAAAACACCAGATATGGATAAAGAAGCCGACGTTAAAGACTATGTTAAAGATTCGGATAAGCTTTCGATGCCTTCGGATAATAAAGATGCAGAAGATACGACACGCGAACAAAATTTAAACCGTTGGCAAATCGGGGCAGAAAGGTCTGTGGCCATAGGTGAGGATATGGAATCGTCAAATCCGGAATATGGTTTTGCTTATAAAAAGTATCCGGTTTGGACTGATGAAAAGCGTTTTTATCGTCAGTATTTGAAAGAAAAATATAGAAATATGGAGATATATTTCGAATCCGGATATCTTGAGTCGGTGATTTTTGATATTGCTGCCAATATGAATAAGACAATGACGATTGATGACGAAAAGCTCAAATCAAAAATCAATTCGGAAGTCAATTCAAAAGTGAATGCATTGGTTTATACATATGCGGCAAGTTTGAGCCAAGATGATCCGAACAGGCAGGCAAAAATAAATGCTTACAGAACATCGGTATATGATTCAACCTATAAAGCAACATCGGAACGCTTAAGCAAAGAGGCTAATGATAAACTTATTCGAATCAGAGATGAAAATGAGGAAATTATTAAGGCGGCACAAAAGGCGTTTGAGGCAAAATTGGAAGAGCTGGAAAAAGATTCTTCGCTTCGCAAGATGAAGGAAGCTCAAGATAAAGAAATGGCCGCTTTGATTGAGGGGGCTCAAAAAAAGATTGAGGCTTTGGAGAATAAAAAACAAAATGCCAATGATGATTTAGAAGAAAAGATGGAAGAACTTTCGGCTCAAAAAGCTCATTACAACGATTTGATGGAAAAGAAAAAATCTGCCGAGGCTGCAATTGAAGCACAAGATCAATCAATGAAAATGGCTGAGACAAAAAAACAAGAAAGCGAAGAAAAGAAGAGAGATTTTGATGATCCGCGTTTGAGCTATGACAGCGGTATGAAAGATACGTCTGAAAAAGTTAAAAAAGAAAAAGAAGTTGAGCTTAAATCATTAAAAGAACAGATTAAGACTGCTTTAGAGGGCGTTGAAGAACTTCAAGATGATGTCGATAATTTATCAAATGTGGTTGAAAATATTGATCAACAGATTGATGAAGTTAAGGCTTCTTATATTGAACAAGCCGTTGAGATGGAAAACAAACATATCCAAACGATGAAAGTTGCGCTTGCAACAAGGTCAGCTTCGGCACTTTCATTTGATCCGTCAAGTGTTTCGGGTTCAAGTCAGACGTTGCAATATGCGCTTAAGGTCGGCAAAAATATGACTGATATCTTTAAGGAAGCCGGTATTAAGACCATTCAAACAACATATGGGCAACTGCTCGATTTGGGCGAAGATTTATATAATCCGGACGCGTTCGGAAAGATTGAAAGTATTCACAAAACAATGCTTGCAAATCTTGCTAAGGTGGCGTTCGGGGAGGCAATTGCAAAAATTGATGATCTTATCATTAGTAATACGGCTATATTGGCAGAAGCACCGCAATTGTTCTATCAGATTATCTTTAAATCCGATTGTGAGGGAGCAGGATGTCAAGAAGAAGATGCGCAGTATTTCGTCAGCCTTAAGGGGCGTGCGCGCGACTTTACGGTTCCGAGAAGAATTACACCAAAACGCACGGCTCCCATCAGAGAAGTTTTCCACTTTGATTTGGGTGATTTTGATTATATCTTAAAAACAAAAGGACGTTGTCCTAAAGGCTTAAAATTAATGATTAATCCGAAAACAATCAGAGCCGAATTTTTGAATGTGGGCGAACAAATTCCGAAGATTTGGAGCTATATTTTGCTTCCTGACGGGTTTGTGGACAGAGATGTTGATTTGGAAGATATCTTAAATCCGGGATCGCCTGATTTGACAAGTAAAAAGTTTTTGGATGACAAAGGCGAAGGCGGACAGGTCGGCGATGTGGGCGAATTGTCGATTTTCTTGAAATATGACAACGGCTTGACGTTTACGAACCCGCTTTATGATTTGGTTTGTTATTTCGAAAAAGCTGAGACCGCGAAGAAGGTTGATGAAGACGAATATCGCGATAATGAAAAGAAGCTTTTGGGGAGAAATCAAATCGGCGATTATCTGCAATTTGTGGATAACGAACAAGTTTATCAGACATCAATAGATAAATTAAAGGTTAAAATCGATGAGGGACGTGAAGCGATTGAAGAAGTTCTTTCAAAGATTGATTGTTCATATAAACCCAAAGAAACAGGGTATTTGCCTGATTCAGATGCTAAGACGAAGATTGTTTCTTCGGAATATATTGCTGATCAGGAAACGTATGAGGCCATTTTGAAATGTTTGGATAACGGTAAAAACCTCTTCATTTCTGAAGCTGAGGGACTTTTAAAGCAACTGCCGGCAGATGTGTTCGCAAGTTATGACTATGATCCTAATCATCCGGAATATACAAATGCGAGAAGTCGTAAACAAAAAATTGATAATATAGTAAAGATTTTGACGACCGATTTTGATGAACTTGTTTCAATCTCGGATAATTCAACTTTAGACGAAGTGAAACAACAGATGATAACCAAAGAGACAGACGATACCGTTGTGAACAAGTATGATAAGGCGGCACGTGATGAATTTGAAAAGAATTTGGATAAGATGCCGGTACCTTATCGGGCAAAATATTTTTAAGTTATGGAAAAATCAATGGCAAGTGTTTTACAGAACGGACAGAAACAGCAATATATCGGCAAGCCTCAAACGCAGCAGCGAGGGTATATCACAGATGAACAGCTCGGTTCAAGTTTGAAAGAAACGTATTATCAATGGCTTTCAAGGCTTGTAACCCTGTTTTGTATTATTTCTTTGATGTTTTTTGCCTCAGCGTCGCTTGTTTTGTTTCGAATGGCGCCGCAAG
>CAJOLB010000025.1 GCA_905235385.1 uncultured Alphaproteobacteria bacterium
GCTTTACCCCAAATTCAGAAAGTATAAGCTGGAGTCTCTGATTGAGAGACTGAATCTTGCCGGTGTTAATAGTCATATGGCTGATGATGATATTGTCGCTACTTTTGAATTAGTTAAACACTGTCGTGCTTCAGCAAGTGATTATCTGCCAAAACAAAAGGCTTTTCTCCAGAAAGCCGAAGTTAAAACGGCTATAGAAGAGTTAACATTCTCATATAAAGAGTGTTATCAGCATACTAAAAACGAGCTGTACAAGGTGCTCGACGAGGAGCACCCTGCACTTATTACAGAACTAATATATGCTGATGATGTGCTCACTCAAAAGTGTGAGATACTAAGAGTCGACCGTTTTGATCTTCTATTGACCTTTTTGAGAGAAGATGTTATCACTGATGAGGAACCCAATTGCTTGTTCTCACATCTGTCAAATCATCTGATGGATATGAGCACGTACCGGGAAGCCGACATATGTGATAGTTCAAGTATGAGAGAGAAACTATTTATTTCAACAGTGCACAAGGCTAAGGGGTTGGAATTTGATGCGGTTTTCTTACCCGGTTGGGAAGACGGTTTGTTTCCGCACGAACGAGCCTTAAACGAAGGCGGCAGTAATGCTTTAGAAGAAGAACGGCGATTGGCTTATGTTGCGCTCACGCGTGCCAAACAAAAACTTTATATTTTAACGACCATGTCGCGCAAAGTTTTCGGTCAATGGCAAAATAATCAGCCTTCAAGATTTTTAAATGAAATTCCTCCGTCCTGCTTGCAGATTATCAGCAATACATATCAAAACTATAACAGAGGATATGACGGGTATCAGAAACGTTCGAATTATAACCCCAAACCCAAGACCTCTTATGATGATTACAGCTATGAACCCGATGAAGAATATGCATCTTCTCAAAAAGCAAATTATAAGGGTATGAGAGTTTATCACCCAAGCTTTGGAAAAGGCACTTTGATGAGTGTTGAAGACGGCGATAAATGTGTTGTTTATTTTGACAATGCCGGCCGAAAAAAGATTTATGCCTCTTATTTGAGAAAAGTATAAAAAAGAGGTCATAACGACCTCTTTTTTTTATTTATATCTTATGCGAAATTTATTTACAGATCCGTCCTTTGAAACTTCATTGGCTTCCTGAACGGTATAAATCAGACGTCCGCGCCGTTTATTTGAACTGTTCGAATTATTGTTCGGCATTGGAATATTAAGCCTCTGGGCTGTTTCATTTTCGGCCAATGTTTTTGGAGGAATGAAACCATACATCGCCATATAAAGACTATCCAAAGAATCATATGTTACCTCTTCGTTTGCATAATCATCTTTGACTGTAATGCTGCCGTCGCTATTATAGGTAAATACCAGGTTTCCTTCGCAAATCTCGCCATTATACCAAGCTTTGGCATTCATAGAGGTAAAGAATATTGTTGCAAGCAAAGCTGTCATAAATAATTTTATTTTCATTTTTTTCTCCTGTTTTAACTACATATATCCCATCCGCTTTCGATGACTCTACCTTGGTCATCGTATACAAAAGCATCCCCGTTACCCGGTGATAAATTGCCGTTTTTATCATAATATATATATTGACCATCTGAAAAAATCTGATAAGAATCGGGGGTATTGTTTGAAATAGATTCTGCCGAATACCATTGTGTCAATACACTTACATTTCTTCCGTCATCATCATATTTATATTCTCTCTTATAATCCGGCGTATCATTTGTTATTGCTTCGGCTGAATGCCATCTGGTGTATGTTTCTGTTCCATCCTCACCATATGTATATTCTTGCTTAAAATCCGGTGTATTATTGGCTATTGATTCGGCAGATGCGTATTGGACATATGTGTTACTACCATTTTCATCATATGTAGATTCGGTTTTATAATCCGGTGTATTATTGGCTATTGCCTCTGCAGAATCCCATCTTGTATACGAGGTTTGTTTTCCATTCTCATCATATGTATATTCGGATTGTTTGGTGAGTGTATTTGTGGTATCATAATACACATAATATGATACTTTTCCCCATGTATTGTATACATATGTGTATGAATGTCCATCTGAAAAAGTGCAGGTCATATGCGTTTTTTTACCTTGTGATGTGTATGTTCTACAAGCGGCAAATACCTCATTTGAAAACAAAAACAAAATACTGATTAATATTAAAATCTTTTTACTCATTTCCTTTCTCCGTTTCTTTTTATATCCTATCTTAAATGTTTCAAAATAAGCTTCTTCAAGAAGGTTATAAACTCTAAACTTTAAAGGAACCTATTTTTTTTACGATTCGGATATTTCGATTTTTCTTGACTTTTCAATAATTTTGAGGTATTATTTTTTTATAAGGAATCGTAAAAATTTAAGGTTCCTTTTTTCTTTACACTTTTAGGCTCAAAAAGCCTGTGAAAATGTATAAAAAACATTGAAACAAACGAACTTAAAGCTTATGATGTGGTTGTCCAATTATTAAAGAGGCCAAACATGAGCGAACAGGAAAGAAAAATCCCTCAGTTTTTAGAAAATCCATCTCAGCCGACTTATGATGTCAGTTTGAACGAAGAGCCGAAGCCCCTCAGAAAAACTTTGCTTCTTTTCGGGCTGTTGTGGCTTTCAGGAGTTTTTATTTATCTTCAATTTTTCTATGGGTGGAGCGGACTCTCAACGCTTATTCCTTCGGATTTTGTGATGTTTCTCGGAGCATTCTTCGTTTTTCCGCTCATCATTATAATGCTTTTGTTTTTTATCTCTAAAATTTATTCAACCCTCAAACAAAATGAAATGGTTGAAAAAACGCTCCACCGCTTCTTAAAAACAAATGATGAAAATCTGCTTTCAAAAATTATCAATAAGGCTTTACAAAACCAAATTGAAGAGCTTAACTCGACACTTCAATTTTTATCCGCACAAACAGATACATTAAAAACGGAACTTAAAACAAAGGCTCAGGATTTTAAGGAAATATCCGAAACAATCGACAACGTTTCAAAACAAAATTTGGCGCGTATTGATGAAAATAAAAACGAATATATTGATTTATGCCGCGAGCTTTCAACAAAGGCTCAGGAGACAGCCGGAAAACTTAAAGAGCATACAGACGCCTTAAAAGAAAGCGCTGACGGGGTTTATCAACAGCTGAATCCTTTGATTGACGAAACAATGGTAACCGCCGATCATTTGAAAGCTATGGTTGAAGAATCGCAGGCCAATATGGCTCAGACAAAAACTGATCTGCAAGAATTTTCTCAAATGGGCAAAAACAGTTTGCAAGGTCTTGCTCAAACGCTCAGCGACGAAACCTCAAAATTTGAGCAAGCAATGCTTAAAACGGCCGATAACTGCGAAGAAATTTACAAACGAATCGATTTGGGGATTTCGCATATCGAGAACAGCCTTAAAACCCACAAAGAAGTTGCGGCGGAACAATCTGCTCTTCTTGATAAAAATTCGACTTTTTTGGATAATAAACTCGGAGAATACGGCAAGCTCATCAGTATGGAAGTTTCGGCCATGGTTGAGCGGGCGGCGCTTTTGGATACAAACGTTCAAAAGCAGATCAATGTTTTAAAAGATGCAGGGGCGCAGATTTCGAATATTTTAGAAGGTGCAAACAACAGTTTGGCTCTTAACTCTGACAAAGCCGTCCAGAGTATTGAAAACGTTTTAAAAGGACTTTCAAAAGAGGTCGGCAAAATTTCTGAATTTATCGCTCAAACAGAAAATAAAAATGTTCAAATCCAAACCACAGCCGAAAAGATGTCTTCTCGTATCGGCTCATTGTCTGCCGATTTAGCCCTTAAGGTTGAAGATTTGAGATTGCGTGCCGTTGAGGCGATTGACAAGTTTAACGAAGTCGGCGGTGTTTTAGAAAAAAGCTCGTTGCAACTTTCCGAAAACGCCAATACGATTGTTTCAAAAGGAAAACAGGGCGCTGAGTTTATTACGGCGCAACAACAATCGTTGTTAAAAACGGCTCAAAGTTTTGAGCTTATGAAAGATCAAATCCGTGCGCTTGATGAAAATTTGAACAAAGCACAGCAAAAATCCGTGCTTGTTTTCAAGAATTTTCAAAAGCAGATGGACGATTATCAAAAAACGCTTTATCAACGTTTTGAAGAACTTGAAACACAAAAGGTTAAATCAGAAAAAAATCTTCAAAATTTTAAATCTCAATATCAGGAAATGGGACTTTCCGGATTTATGGATAAGATGGGCGAAATGGTTGAAAGTTTGGAAACACTGTCCATCGATTTAAACAAGTTTTTCGATAAAGATTCGGAAGATGATTTATGGAAAAAGTTTTATAACGGCGACCATGGGGCTTTTGCACACAATATAGGCAAAAAGCTGACACGAAAAGAGGTTTTGAAGATCAAGGATTTATATGAGAAAAATTCGGATTTTCATACTTTAGCAGATAAGTATTTGGGCGAGTTTCAAACCCTGTGGAATGCTGCGGAAAAATCTGACAAGCCGGAGATGATGCTTGCCATTATTTCAGGTTCTCAAATCGGAAAAATTTATTATGTCATTGCAAGAGCTTTGGATAAAATCGGCTGATGGGTATGTTTTTCAAAAACAAAGTTTTTTTGGCGCCGATGGCCGGCATTACTGATGCGCCGATGAGGCGTGTGGTTATGGAAGAGACAGACGGTCAAATTTCTCTTGTTTCCGAGATGGTGGCGGTTAATGCCATTTCTTATAAAAACACAAAAACATATAAAATCGCAGATGTCAGAGATGAAAATTATCCTGTTATTGTTCAGCTTATGGGATCTGACCCCGCCCTTTTTGCCGAGGCTGCAAAACTTGTTTCGGATTTGGGCGCGGCAGGCGTCGATATTAATATGGGGTGTCCGGTTCGAAAGATTATTTCATCGGGTGCCGGATCGGCTTTGATGAAAGATGAAAAACTTGCTTCACGCATTATTGAAGCGACCGTTAAGGCAACGGATTTGCCTGTCAGTGTTAAGTTTAGAAAAGGTTTTGATAACGAACACATCAACGCCGTTTCTTTTGCAAAAATGTGTGAAAACAGCGGCGCTCGTTTTATAACCATTCACGGACGGACAAAAACGCAAGGCTATTCGGGGGTGGCGGATTGGGATATTATCCGAGAAGTTAAAAAGAGCGTGAACATACCCGTAATTGGAAACGGTGATGTTTCTTCGCCTCAAAAAGCCCAAGAGATGTTTGAACAAACAGGTGTTGATGCGGTGATGATCGGGCGTGCGGCTTTGGGCAATCCTTGGCTTTTAAGAAATGTTGTGAGCTTTATGAATGGCGAACCGCTTTTTAGACCATCAGCGCGCAAAATTTATGATACATTGTTGCGGCATATGGCTTATTTGAAGGATTATTACGGAGCTAAAATTGCCTTAGGGTTATCGCGTAAATATGTTTGTTGGTATTGTAAAAAACTTTATGAGGCGAAAAAATTCAGAGAAACTTATATGCACATTACAGATTTTGATTTGGCGATGAAAGAAATTAAATCTTATTTTGAAAACCAAGTTTTAGGAGAAGAACAATGAAGATTATCGTTGGCGGAGCAGGAAGTGTCGGGCGCAGCATTATTTCTTATTTGAGCCGTGCCGACAATGAGATTGTTGTTGTTGATATTAATCAGGAACGATTAGATGAAATTTCTAAAGAATTTGAT
Source organism: uncultured Alphaproteobacteria bacterium (assembly GCA_905235385.1). Classification (GTDB taxonomy): domain Bacteria; phylum Pseudomonadota; class Alphaproteobacteria; order RF32; family CAG-239; genus UBA1254. Next base: position 5,666 of record CAJOLB010000025.1, read on the forward strand.
TTGCAGCCTGTTTTGGGCTCTATTTCAAGGCCCGACATTCAGGAAAAAATCGGGGCGGCCGGCGCTGATATGCTGATTGCGGCAACCGACAATGATGAAGCAAACTTGGTGGCCTGTCAGGTTGCATATACGCTTTTTAACGTTAAGAAAAAAATTGCACGTGTTGATTCCGAATATTTTTTAAGCCCTCTTTGGAACACTTTGTATAACGAAAAAAGTTTGCCGGTCGATTTGGTTATTTCTCCCGATCAGGAAATTGCAAAAACAATTTTGCAAATTTTGGAAATTCCGGGGGCAAAAGAAGTTTATTCTTTTGCGGACGATAATGTTTGTATGGTTTGTCTTAAATGTTTTCAAGAGTGTTCTTTATATCAATTCAAAATTGAAGAACTCTACCAAAACTTTCCGCAACTCCACTTTTCCGTTGTTCAAATTTTGCGCGGCGGCACAAACTTTTTTCCGAAAGCTCAAGAGAACATTCAGCTCGGCGATGAGGTTTATATTTTGGCTTTAAGGCAAGATGTTAATGATATTATTCGTGCATTTAATATCGGCCATCGCAGCAGTGAAAATGTTGTTATTTTCGGTGGAAATGCCATTTCTTATGATGTGGCACGGCATTTGGAAGAAAATGATACCATCAACAGCATTAAGGTGATTACAAATAATATTGATGCCGCACACCAGATGTCGGAACACTTAAATAAAACTGCTGTCATTTACGGCGAGATGATGAGTGATGTTATCTTAAATGACGCGAACTTATCGAAAACAGACACGACGATTGCCGTAACTTCTTTGGATAAAGACAATTTGCTTTTATCACTCTTGGCTCAATATAGCGGGGTGAACTCGACGATGGCTCTCGTTAATTCACGTATGTATGACAACTTAACAAGCCACATCAGTGATAATATTTTAATTGACAGGTCTATCGTTACGATTTCAAAAATTTTGCAAGACTTGCGTGAAGTTAATATTGTTAATGCTTATTCTTTGGGGCGCGGATTTGCCGAAGTTTGGGAAGTTAAGCTCAAAAGGGACACAATGCTTGAGGGAAAACCCTTAAAAGACATTACATTGCCCGAAAAATGCAAGGTTATCGGTATTGAGCGTGATAAAAAACTTGTGTTTCCGACAGGCGATACAACCTTCGAGCTTGATGATGTTTTGATTATTGTTGTTGCACCAAACGGGATTCAAAAGGTTGAAAATATTTTCAGAGTTTAGGCTTTTTCATAAAAGAAATCATAAACTTTTTACTGTTTTAAGAGAAGACTACAAACATGACTTTAACAATTCAACAAGCTCATCACATTATTGAAGAAATCAAACAAAGAGATGCCTCTATCGGTCGGGACATGTCTCGTTGGTGGATGTATGAAACGCATATTCAAACAGCCGCAAATATTGCCAAGACAATTGCCTCGCATATACAAGGAATAGACCCTGACCAAGCATATGTTTGCGCTTTATTACACGATGTATGCAGAACAAATGAGCGCTTACAATCTCGTTTTCATGGTATTAGCGGTTATGAAAAATTGATTAATATCGATGAACACGCCGCACGAGCTGCACTTTTACATATGTTTGTTTATAACGAAATACCTCCTTTTGAAGAATGCGCTTCCATGTTTTTTAATAAACAGGAAGACTATGATTTTACATTTGACTATATCAAAAACACCAAAGTAACAGATGAAGATTTGCTTATTCAGTTGGCTGATAATTTATCAAACAAAGACGGCTTTGTCACGATTGAAGCTCGCGCGCAAGATTTAGCAAACCGACGCGGTCTTGTTCTCGCACCGCAGTGGTTTGAAAAAAGATATGCCTTAAAAAATTATTTTGATAAAAAAGTCAATAGCAATATTTATGAGTATTTCATAAATAAACCAAAACAGCAAAGACAATATTGATTTTTTTACTGATAAAAATAGTCGTAAACTTTGGCAAACACGATATTAAAATAAATCAGATAAATTGAGTAAAAGCCACATGAAAACCAACCGTGGCACTTTAACATAACATCTGCGCCATAAGCTACAAAACATGGCAGATTGAGCAAAAAAATCAAAGACAAAAATTTTATGTTGTTGCCTCTCGTTTTTTTTAACACTTTTCGAATTGAACCCGAAAAACCTTGTAATGCAGATATCCATGCTAAATAAGGTCTGCAAAATGCAAACGGCGAAATCAAAAGAAAGATTAAAGAAAATATCAACACATTCAATACGCTCGTTTGAGGCATTTGAAGAGCTGACATATATCTTTCAAACAAAAGAAGATATTTGTTATGGAATCCCATTAAAAGCGGGATAAACGGCAAAATCAAAAGAAAGAAAAGCAATCCGAATGTGATAAAAATCATTTTTGAAGACGGGATTGCACTTGCACAAACTTTTGAAAAACAAAAATATGGTTTCTTTTGGTAATAAAATCTGAAAAAGACGCACCAAAAAACATAATAAATTATTGACCAAATCAAGCCTATCGGATTTGAAAGACCTCCGGGTAATAAATTGAATATCGCGCATAAAAGAAAATTGATGAGCCAAATAACACGCAACGTATGCTCATTTTGATGCATATATTGATATGCATCTTTCAGCACTTTTTTTACGTGTAATATTTTGACCTGATCAGTCATCTGTTCCTCAAGAAGCGTTTGGCTCGTCTTCTTCAAAATTGTCATCGGCTTCGTTCGGATCATAGCTGATGCCGAGTTTTGAGAGCATGTCATCATTGATGTCTTCACGTTGCGCAACAACCCAATCCGGAACATTCGGCGCGGCTTTTAAGGAAGCCAGTTTTCGCATTTTCGGATCAAGATACCATCTGGGCGAATCGGCCATAATCGGTCTGTCAATATAGCTTTGCATCAAAACAACTTGTTTTAACATCGGCAAGCTCAAAAGTTCGGTTGTTGAAATCACCGAAATACCTTGAAGTTGATAGCTGACATTTTTAGCGAACGGGTTGTAGTTTTTGCCCATCTGACCTTCGTTTCGTGAGAAAGAGGTTGTTTGAACCGTTTTGTTACCAATCATTTTAGAAAAACGTTGCGCTGTTACTTCGTTATTTTGCGACAAAATAACTTTGCACGCCGTTGTTGAAATCACTGTTTCCAAATCGTCTTTGCCGTATTTGCCGGAGATTTGGCCTAAGTCTTGTCCAATCAAGAGGTATGAAACTTTTTGACCACGACCGACGGCCGGTCCGTCAATCACGGCTTTCAACTTCGGCATCTGCGGAAACTCGTCCAAAACAAACAAACAACCGAACGGTCCCATCTTGCCATCTGTTTTGTTGACTTCATTCGGTTTGTTCGAAATAAGGTATGAGCTCATCAATTCAATAAACACCGAACTAATCATACCCAAAGCCCTTGCATCTGTTTGGTTAATTGAAAGATAAACAGAAATCGGCTTAAAGACGCCCGTTACAGGGTCTTTCATACCGCGCAGATCTTTAAAGTGCAGATCAGAAAAACTTGTTCTTGCAACAACGGCCGAGTTTTTAAAGATATTGATGCCGGCAAATGCCGTTGAAATCACGGAACCGCGCTCTTTATCAGGCATCGCGGAAAGTGAGCTGAGCTCAGTATAGCAACGTTGAGAGTAGCCGTATTTTCTGGCTTCTTCAACTGCTTCGTCCAATAAGTCATGCATCGGATCAGCCATTGCTGCCATTTGATCGCCTTCTGCCAAGCGACGTTTAATGTCTTGAGCCTGCTTGATTTGAGCTTCGGTTAACCATTCCAAAATCATTGCAATGCAAGACTCGCGCCCTATCCATTTTTCAGGCAGTAAATTCCACGTGCCGATCGGAAGATAATTGTCAATCGTTATGGCATTGCTTTTCAAATCCGCAATGGCTTGCGGAACCATCGGATCACGCATATCTTGATAATAGCTCTCCAGAACACGTTTGTCTTCCGCATCTAGTTTTCCCTCATAAATACGCCCGATAAAATAGTCATTCGCGCGTGCGCGTTCGCATTTAGAGGCAATAAAGTGGATAAAGCCGTTTAAGGCTGCTCGACCTGTTTGAGACCAGTGCGGATCTGCGCCGCCTTTCGGATCTTCAACCAAAATGTTGCAAATCGAGTCAACATACATATCACGATCCGGTCCCATTTCAGGCAACGCATTCGGCGACAACGGGTTCCAAGACGGGTAATAAATACCCTCAGAGGGTTTGTCTTCAGCACCCCAGTTGATGATAAACACAGGACCGACTTTTGCTCGTGCGCCCGACGTGTTATAGCAGAGCTCAGGTTTCGGGTCGTTGATAATTAAGCTCAACTTCGGCGAATTAAAAATCGTCGGAATAACCACCCCTGCTGTTTTACCGGTTCCCGGAGGTGCGCAACAAAGCGTTGAAAGTGTTTCTTTTAAGAGAAGCAAGCGACCTTTGAATTTTCCAACCACTTGGCAGAAGCCGTCAAAACCCAAAAGCTCCATCTTTTCAATATCCCGAAACGTGGCAATACGTGCCGAACCATGAACGTTTGATTGAAAACGGTAAGGACACGAAACACCGCCGATAACCAACCCAAGCGGTAGCGAGATAAGCGGTAATATCGGAATCCAACGGCTGATTGAAAATTCATGCGACGCGGAAAGCTTTCTCCCCCAACTCGTATATTGTTTGAACAAAAAGGTCGGATGATCAAAAATATGATTCAAAAATTGTTTGACCGTTTGAATGCTATCCTTAGATATTCCTTTTTCCAAAAGATAGGAAAACGGAAGCGAAAAAATCGTTAACAAGGCTGTTACGGCCAACGTCAGAATCATCGTCATAAACATCCATCTGACGGCCTTGTCATATTCTTCCCACTCAACTCCTCTTTGTTTCATTGTTTTTCCTTATACTAATTTTTTAATTAATTTCTTAAACTCAGCCATTTCGTTTCTTGAAAGTTTTTCTTCCGCCTGTTCTACTGATTTGGACAATGCCGGTAAATCAGAGGGCGAACCTTTTGCAAAACGAGAAACCGTTATGTTCATATCAGACCAAATATCGAGCATATCTTCCGCGTTAATTATATTTCCGGAAACAATGACAACATATGGTTTTATTTCAAAACTCAAATCGAAATCTTCAAGCAATTCTTCAAATTTTTGACGCGCCAAATCTGCTTTGCGAACCGGCGAAATCCTGTGCGAATTTTCGGAAAACCACAAAGGCTCTTCATCATTAAAACGTTCTTCATCAGCAAGCCAATCTCCGGGTTCTTTATCAACAATACAAAGCAAAATTTTCTCTTGATCAACAGCGATATAGTCAATCAATGTTTTCTTGAAGCTGATGTTTCTTAAAACATCATATCCCCTGTCTTCGAGCAAATCACCGATTGAACCGCGGCTTGTTTGTCTCGGCTTTTCGCTGATTTCTTTTTCTTCGCGCCTGTTTTGTCTTTCAGAAGATTTGTTTGCACGGCGCTCTTTTCTATATTCTCTGTCATCGTCAAAATCTTCTCTGCGACGATTTTCTCTGCTTCTTGTCTTCGAGTTTCTGCTGACAGGCTCATATGTTTCTAAATCATCATCTTCATCATCAAAATCAAAACGGGGTTTTGATCTCTTTGTTTCAGACGACATCGAATAATTATTGTCTGAAGAAACTTTCTTTTCTTTTTTGTTTGTGTCAATCTTGAAGATATCGGCTTTGTCAAAAGAATCTATATCAAGATCAAAATCCTCATCGTCATCATCTAAATCAAAAATGGTATGATTCAATGTTTCTCTGGCCGTAACGGCTTTTTCTTTAACGGGGTTCAACGTGTGCGATGTGTTTTTTTGTTGTATTTCGGGATGAACCGCCATTTGAGGCGCCGGCGAAGGTGCTTCATAATCCGAAATCGGCATACGTTTGCCGGTCGGACGGATTTCTTTGTATGATTTTTTCTTAACCACAATGGGCGTTGCTGCAGATGTTTGTGCCAACGGTTCAACAGAGCCTTTGATAAATTTCAGCGGCCAAGCAATCAGGCGGCAAATTAAATTTTCCCACGGCACAAGGCTCAAAGCAACCCAACCTGTCAGCCACAACGGAATAAAGGCCAACAATATTAATATAAATGCCCATTCTTTAGGCGTGTCTATAACCCAACCTGCTTGCCACAAATTCCATGCATAAACCCAGTGAGCCGGCCAAAAAATATCAAAGCGCCAGTTTTCAAGCACAATAACACGTATGCCTTCAATGAAGATGATACTCCACAGGCATCCGACAAATGTTATTCTTGCTAAAACGAGCAAAGGTTTCAACGCTTTCTCCTATCGTTTTCAAGAATATTATATCTGACATAAATTAACAAGTCTTTTATTTTCCTTTACGCTCAATTATTTTTTTTGAAATATTTTGTCTTAAATTTTCGGCTTCTTTAACTTTTTCTGCATTGCCCTCTTCTTCTATCTTTTGTTTAATTAAGTCATCAACGCTTATTTTTTCGCCGACAACCAGATTTTTAATCACAACACGCTTTGTTTCTTTTGAATATTTTTCAATTTGCTTATCCGAAAAGTATTCAAACGGTTTTAGAAGCAAGCTCAAGTAGCTCAATTTATTTAGTTTTGATAAGCCGATGCCCCATAAAACCAATATCGCCAGCAAACTTAAGAATAATAAATAGTCAGAAGGACCGTAAATGACACCGTTTCGGCGCCAAAATTCGGCAACGAACTGCCATTGTGCGACCTTTAAGAAATCAAAGTTCCAAATTTTTAAGATAATCTGTTCGGTTAACCTAAACCAAAGGATTGACCATATGGCGCAAACAATCAAAAACTTTATGGCTTTTATCAATTTTGCAAACATATATTTAACGACCTTGGTTAACCAGCCCCATATACGCAAAACTGCTTTGAGCTATAGCATTTTGGGTTTTGATGGCGTCTAAGCGCTCCTTAAAGTATTTTTTGCGCTCTTCCAACTGCTTTTTTTCTTGTGCAAGCTTTAATTCCCTGTAGGTTTGGAGCTGTTGCATTGATTCAAGCACTTTGTGAGGTTCATCCTCTTGCTCCATGCGACCTTCTTCATACAAACCTCTTCTTGCGAATGCCTTTTCTTTTAAGCCTTCCTTGTAAAACAATTTATCATCTGTGAGCATTTTTTCCGTAGCTTCAGATGTTATATTTGCAAGCGCGTCTATTTTTTGTTCTACGGCTTTATCGGGGTGTTTGCCGTTTATGTCATAGCGGCCTTCTAAAATTTCTTTTTTTTGAAGTTCTTTGATTTCATCTGTTAGGACCGCCTGTTTTGAAATGTAGTCATTGACTTCAAATGAGGCTATTTTGCCAAACAAGAGGTTTTCCGCCTCAGGTGTCGATTTTCCGAAAGGCTGTGCTTTTTCAAAGTCTTCTTTAAATTTTTCTTTTTCAGCTTTCAATTTTTCTTTTTCGCTCGCTGATTTAGCGTCTGATATTTTTTGATCATAAACATCATAAACCTTTGTTTTCACAAATTTTTTGCGCTGGCCTTCATCACAATTTATGTATTCTGCCTCGGCAAGCAAACGTGCATCTTCCGAAATATCTGAAACAGCGACCAAAATTTCATGATGACGCTCATTTGTTCTTGCCTTAAATTCTTTTTGCAGCGTTTCGTCCGTTTTGAGTTTTCCCGTCTCTTTATCCATCCATTTCTCTGCAGACTGCATGGCTTCGTTTGTCATCTCAAGCGCTGTTTGACGAGCTGCAAGTTTTTGCGTTGTTTCAAGCAAACTCATCATCGCCGGTAGTTGTTTCGGAGCTTTTTTAAAAAACTCTTTGACTTTTTCTTGCTCCTTGGCGTAGTCAGCTTTCAGCCGATCGATAAAACCTTTACTGTATTTTTCTTTCAGTGCTTTTTCAGTTTTAGGTGAAAGTGTTGAATAGTCGATATTCAGCTCATCAAAATAGCCTTTATATCTTTCTTTTTTATCTTTGCATTCTGCGGCATATTTATCCGTCCAATGTCCGCATGCTGATTCTAAATTTGTTACACGATCTAAAAATTCCTGAACAACGGGGCTTGCGACTTTTGCGTCGGCTGTTGAGGCCTTCGGACTCTTGTGAGATTGTTTATACAACAATTTGTTGATAAATGATTCTGTTCCTCCTTCAACTTTATCAAAACCCCAACTCATAATACCCAAAAACCAAGCATTATACATATATTCAACGATATCTTGTTCTTTGAAGGGTTCCGACTTTTTCTTTTCCGGTGTATGCCTGACAGGATCGCCGGCATTCGTATTTTCCAGCTCAGCTTCTTTTTTCTGCTTTTCATTATATTCTCTCATCTGATCTGCCGTTAAGGTTCCGCGATAAGCACCTTCTTTCTGTTCTTCCGCTGTTAAAGAACGACGTTTTTGACCAACCTCTAAGCTGTCTTTAGGTTGTTCTTTTTGAGTTTCTTGTGTTGCAGATGAATCCAGCTGATCAACCTTTAAGCTGTCTTTGATTTCTTCTTGAACTTTTTTTTCAACGCCTTCGGCTTCCATGCCTTCTTTGTTGAGTTCTTCTGTCATTTTTTGCTCCTTTTTATCCGGAAATTAATTCATTATAACATCTCTTTTTTATTTTGTCTATATTTTTTTTACAATCTTTCAACTTATGCCTTAACCTTCTTTAAATATGCTCCAATACGATGGTTCTCACGGATTCCGTCTTTCGGTTTCGGTTTAATTAATCCGAAAAGACGAGGCTTTATTTTGTCATTTTCTATCGGCGCGTAAACCGCAGGATTTGTCGTTAACACTTCAAAAGCTCCTTTTGCGTCTTTTGAGGCTGTTTTGAAATAATTGTTAATTAAGCGCTCGGCGTTTATCGGAAAATTCTTTTTTTCTATGGCTTCAATAAAGCGTTTTTTTCGCTCCTGACGATATTGATATTCCTCATATAAAGCTCTTTCTATGCGTTTTCTTTGAGCTTTTAGTCTGCGTTCTTCATATGAAATTTCGCAGTTTTCAATATCTATCAATATTTCAACATATGAAATAATGGCAAGCTGCAGGTTTTGATCGGACAAGCCCTCCGCAAAGTTCAAAAATTGTTCATCAGTCGCATTCGGGCTCAAATTTGAAAGTTTTTCCGGATATGACGCAAATAAAATATCCCAACAAGCCAACGTGTCCGACACAATTTTTTTTCCGATGCTCGGCTTATAATTCGGCACAAGTCGGCTCGGATCAAAAATTCTTTTCGGCATTTCAAGTTCGCGCATGACCGCTATAGTGCTCACAGCGTCAACAAAATTTTGATATGCCTGAGCAAGTTCAGATTCGTCATCTCCATAATTATATGACTTTTCTTCTTTATCTTTGATATTGCTTAGATTTTCTGCTTTATCATCTTCCTTTTCGGATTCGATAAAGCTGTTTAGTAACTTATCAAATTCGTTATCATGCTCTTCATTTTGATTGATAGAAGTCTGTATCTCTTCATCTAAATTTTCAAGCTGGCTTAAAATGCTCTGATTAACGTCAACAATTGGTTTTTCTGCCATCGGATCCCCCTTGAAAAAAACACCTTGCATTTTTTGCATCTTGTTATATTTTAAGTAAAAGTCTTAAAAATATCTTTAATTTTTTGTTCAATGGAAAAAGAAAAAAATATTTTTTTAACTGTTTTGGAAAATGAACAAGGTTTGCGCCTTGACAAGTTTTTAAGTTTGCAGACTTCGTTTTCTCGTTCGCAAATTCAGCGATTGATTAAAAACGGCTATGTTACCTCAGATGATGAGGTTTTATCTGCCGACTACAAAGTTAAAACCGGCGATTCTTTTGATATTGAGGTTCCCGAGCCAAAAGATGCCGAACCAAAACCGCAAAATATCCCTCTTGATATTGTTTTTGAGGATTCTGATTTGATTGTTGTTAACAAACCGGCCGGTATGGTGGTTCATCCGGGCGCCGGAGTGTATGACAACACCCTTGTCAATGCCCTTTTATACCATTCAAAAGATTCTCTTTCGGGTATCGGAGGTGTGAAACGCCCCGGAATTGTGCACCGTATAGACAAGGAAACAAGCGGACTTTTGGTTGTCGCCAAAAATGATTTTACGCATATCGGACTTTCTGAACAATTTGAAAAACATTCCATTGAGCGGACTTATTATGCTTTTGTTTATGGGGTTTTATCTCCGCTTGAGGGTGTTATTGAAGCAAATATCGGACGCTCAAAATATGACCGGAAAAAAATGGCCGTTTTAACCTCAGGCGGCAAGTCTGCCGTTACGCACTACAAAGTTAAAGAAGCTTTCCAAACATATGCGTCTCTCGTTCGCTGTCAGCTTGAGACAGGGCGAACACATCAAATCAGAGTTCATTTATCATCAAAAGGTCATCATCTGATCGGTGATAAGGTTTATGGCGCGAACTCTAAGACAAGTCTTAAAATTCCGGCTTTGATTAAAACATATATCAATACCTTTCCGCGTCAGGCTTTGCATGCGGCGACTCTCGGATTTTTGCACCCCAGAACAGGAGAAAAACTTTTTTTTGAAACAGATTTTCCCTCTGATTTGAAGGACTTATATCAAAAACTACATAGCCTTGTATATTAGATTTCTTTTTATTAGAACTTTTTGGTAGATTGTGGATAAAAATTTTCTTCTTATGATAACGTTGTTTGACAAGTTGCTTAAGGAGAATGAACATGGATCAATCTGATGAACTTGGACTTGACTTCTCACCCGACTATAATCTGACACGTTATCTGCAAAACATTCGCAAATTTCCAATTCTCGAACAAGACGAAGAATATCAGCTGGCTCTCGAATATCAAAAAACTCACGATAAAAAAATTGCTTACAAGTTAATTACCTCCCATCTGAGACTTGTTGTTAAGGTTGTTTCAAAATACAGAGGATACGGACTACCGATTTCGGAAATGATTGCCGAGGGTAATATCGGTTTGTTATATGCCATCGAAAAATTCGAGCCTGAAAAAGGATTTCGCTTTTCAACCTATGCCTTATGGTGGATTAAGGCTTCGGTTCAAAAATATATTTTAAATTCCTGGTCGCTTGTTAAACTTGGAACAACTGCCGCTCAAAAAAAACTTTTCTTTAATTTGCGTAAAATTAAAAACAAACTCAATTTAACAGATGATCGTGATATGTCTGCAAAAGTTTTGCAAGATATCGCCAAATCACTTGATGTCAGTGTTCAAGATGTGACCGAGATGAATATGCGTTTGCAATCACACGACGGCTCACTTAATACCGTTTTGGGCGATTCCTCAGACAGTGCAACAGAATGGATGGATTTTATTTCAGACAATAAGCCAAATCAGGAAGAAAGTTTTTCTAATTATGAAACAATGAAATATCGTAAAAAGCTGTTTAACAAGGCTTTATGTGTTCTTAACGCACGCGAAAAAGATATTTTATTTAAGAGACGATTAGCCGAAAGAGCGGCTACTCTTGATGACTTGAGCAAGGCTTATCGAATTTCAAAAGAACGCGTGCGCCAGATTGAATTAAATTCGATTAAGAAGATCAGCAAAGCGGTAGGGGTGTTGCAATAAAGGCGTTGTGTTGTGTGGTGCACTGTTGTGTGGTGCACTGTGGTTTAGATAAAAAAAATCTCTCCGAAAGGAGAGATATGTAAAATGAAAGGAGTAAGAAATGATGATGAGAAAGGGATTAAAAGGGGATAGAAGATAGAAGAACTGGC
>CAJOLB010000026.1 GCA_905235385.1 uncultured Alphaproteobacteria bacterium
ACGTGATAAGCCACCGGGACCTAAAGCAGACAAACGACGTTTGTGCGTAATTTCAGACAAGGGGTTGTTCTGGTCCATGAATTGCGACAACTGAGAAGAACCGAAGAATTCACGAATAACCGCGGCAATCGGTTTTGCGTTGACTAAATCCTGCGGTTTGACGTTGTTCAAAACTTCGGCACTCATTTTTTCTCTGATGGCGCGTTCCATTCTGAGCAATCCCATACGATATTGATTTTCCATCAATTCACCAACGCTGCGTACACGACGGTTGCCGAGGTGGTCAATATCATCAGGCTCACCTTTGCCATCACGTAAATCTATTAAGTGCTTAACAATACGCAAAATATCATCTTTACGTAAAGTGCAATATGTATCCGGTGCATCTTTGAAATCAATATCCAAAGCGTGGTTCAATTTCACACGACCGACAGATGATAAGTCATAGCGTTCATTGTCGAAGAATAAATATTTAAAGAGCTGGTGAGAGGCTTCTAAAGTGGCCGGTTCACCGGGACGCATGACACGATAGATATCAAGCAAAGCTTCTTCGCGGCAATGGTTCTTATCAATTTCTAATGTGTTGCGGATGTAGGGGCCGACATTGATGCCGTCGATGAACAAAATCCTCAGTTCGCTGATTTTTGCGTCTCTGATTTTGCCAAGCAACTCTTCGTTTAATTCAGCACCGGCATCAGCAATGATTTCACCCGTTTTTTTATCTGAAACGGCTGAAGCCAAGAATTTTCCATATAATTGAGCATCAGTAACAAGATAAGCTTCAAGTCCGTCATCAGACAATTTTTTGGCTTGTCTCGGGGTTAATTTTTTATTCGCTTCCCAGACAACTTTTCCGGATTTTGCATCAATAAGATCAAAATCGAAGCGAACACCTTTCATGCGTTCAGGATTGAAAGAAACTTTCCAGCCTTTTTTAGAAGCACTGTAAACGTCCGAATCGTAGAAGTAATTCAAGATTTCTTCTTTGTCCATACCTTTGATTTCATCGTCAGGTACTTTTTTGCCTTTTTTGATAAGCTCTTCCGTTTCTTTAGAATATAAAGAATAGAGCAAAGATGTTAAAGGCAATTTACGGCGGCGGTCAATACGTGCGTATAAGATATCTTTGGCATCAAATTCAAAATCAAGCCAAGAACCGCGATAAGGAATGATGCGGGCAGCAAAAAGAAGTTTACCTGTGTTTGTGGTCTTGCCTTGGTCGCTGTCAAAGAACACCCCCGGTGAACGGTGCATTTGTGAGACGACGACACGTTCCGTTCCATTGAAAATGAATGTTCCGCGGTCTGTCATGAGCGGAATGTCGCCCATATAAACATCTTGTTCTTTTATGTCATGAACAGATTTTGTTCCGGTGGCCTCGTCAACATCAAAAACGACCAAACGAAGTGTTGCTTTAATCGGAGCTGCATATGTCATATCACGGCGCAAGCACTCGTCAACGTCGTATTTTGGTTCTTCAAGTTCGTATTTGACGAATTCCAGTTCGCCGTTGCCGGCAAAATCTTTAATCGGGAAAATAGATTTGAAAACTTCTTCCAAGCCGAATTCACAATGGTTGCCTTGAGCGTCAACATTGTTAATAAAACTAGAGTATGAACCGGTTTGGACTTCAATCAGGTTCGGCATATCAATAACAGCGTCAATTTTGCCGAAGTTTTTCCTTACACGTCTTTTGCTCGTATAAGATTCTTTCATGTGATTTTATTCCTTTATTTTGGTTAAATTCTGCGACAATCCCGTTTAAGCTGTATTCAAGGAGCGACCTTGAGACTCAAAACCCCGTCAACAGAAGGTTAAAAAACGTTTTTTTGTAGATTGAAAGCGAATCGACAGAACCCCTTATAAAATATACACTCTCTGCCGTATTCAAAAGAATAATATCTTTTAAGTCGCGTGTTTTTTACACCAATTTTTAAGAAAAATCAAGAAGAATCTTTTGATTTTTGCAAAAAAAATCGCGCTCACTAAGGAGCGCGGGGATTGCTTTCTAGAGAGCTTAAAACTCCCTATACTAATTGATGTAAACACGGCGCCACAGAGGGCCGCGGATGAGAGATAAGAGACTGGATAAAACGTCTCAAACCCCTTCACGAGTGACACAAAACCATAGTAGGTGAAGGCCACTGTGATTATCGTCCCGATGTATGCCAGCAGTATACCGAGTACCATCGTTTCGCATACATATTTGGCACTCCAAATCATTTCTGGAATGAAGTAGATAAAACCTCCAAAGACCAGAATTGAGAAAAGCGTCAATGGAGACTGATCCGTAAACGGGCTTGCTACCAGCATCCTTTTTATCTCTATGATGGCAACAACGATTGTTGTGATGAAGAGGGTTGCCATGCTTGCGTGGACGATGTTGATTTTTTTTGTTTCCATAATATATAAATTTTAATTGTTTTCCGATTCTAATTTTTAAGGTTTTGTCAATAATATTTTTGGCAAAAAGTTTGATATTTAACTGATAAAAAACCTCGAAATTGAAGAAAACAATTTCGAGACTTTGGTTCATGTCAAAATAGAACTATCGCGTTTTTATGTCGGATAGATGTCTTGTGTTATCTAAAGATTTTGCCATTGCTTTCACAAGCTGAGTTGAAACATCGTCCATCTTTTTTGTTTTCAATTCTTTGCCGTGTTCAATTTTTTCTAACGCTTCGTCAAGCGAAACTGCATATCCTTTTTTATGGCATAAATCAAAAAGTTTATAGCAATCGGGACGCCTTTCTTTATCTATAAAATTGCCCGTATACACCACGCTTGGGATTCCTAAAGCCGCGGCATCCGAGGTGTATGAAAAGCTATCATGCGTGTTGATGACAAATTCGCATACATCTAAAACACCGGGGTATATGTTGCCGATTTCAACGGCTTGTTTTTCAAATTCTGCCTTATATTTGCCGCTGTAATTTCTGAAATTTTTGGCTTCTTCATCATTTTGAGCAATCTTTTTGGAATTGAAAAATTCCATACTGCAATTTTTATATCTTTTATAAAATGAAGGGGCTTTATCTTTTAAATTTTCTTTTCTGTTGTTAAACTCTTGGCATTTTTCAAACAAGTAGTTCGTTACATCTGAGGGCGTGCGCAGCGAATTTGTGAAAATCACGTTATAACCCATATCGGTTAAGGCAACAGCGGAAATAAACAGCTTTTCGGCATCTTTCAAATCAAACCCGATGGCACCGTTATCCGTTATACCGCCAAGCGAGAATAAAACGTTCTTTTTATCTCTGTTTTTTTCAATAGCCGCGTCTTTACCGTAAAGCAAATTGCCGCCTAGAACTTTTTTGAAAGTGTCGTATTTTTCAAGAATTTTTTCAGTTGGCGGTAAATGGGCTAAGTTTTTAATCAGGCTCCAAGAAATGTTGCTCGGAACGCCGAGTGTTTCAACCGTTTTTGCTTTTAGAGCGGGGGTTGTTTTTAAAATTTCTTCATCTTTTTGAGAAAGTAAATGTTTGCCGACATGAATCAGATCAACATTTTGATAATCATATAAATTGCTTGCCATAACCATTGTTTTGATGTGGTGATTATGCTTTTCAAAAGCTTTTTTGAGCGCAAGCGATAAAGCATCCACGTCTTTGTTTTCGTTTTCGCCATTGGCATGATCATAGGGCAAAATCACAAACTCAGGTGCTGAATTTCTTTCTAAATAGTTGTTGACAGAGGCTTGTACAGCTTGCTTGAATTCATTTTGTGAGGCGAAGTTCTTAGGGTGAAGGATTGTTCCATCCGATGCTTTGATAAGCGATTCACGAGAGACCGGGACTTTTTCGCCTTTTTTGCGCTGTTTTGCTCCACTCATGACAACGCCGCGCATTTGATTGTTTGTGCCTAAACCCTGAGTTTCAATTCCGATGATATGCATGATGAATTCCTTTTTTTTGTATTTTAAAGGATGTTTGTTAAAAATTGATAAATTTTGTGATGTTCAAAAATGCAAGAATCTATTTGCGTTTTTGGGGAGATTTTTAACGGATTTTTGGTTTGAGACAGTTTTTAATGCTTTGTTTTAATTGTCTACATTTCATCTCTATCTTCAAACTTAAGTCTGTGTAGTTTCCTGTGGCTATCTGTTTCCACCGATTTGATATGCGACGATCAATTTTTAATGCGCCCATTTTAATTAAATCTATATTAATACGTTTGTAAAGTCTGTCCGGTAGCCAAACTGTTTTATTGTTTTTATCAAAAAAACGAATACGATTTTGATGCTGTTTGTCGCGTTCAAAACCAATAGCAGGTTCTTTTCCAAGCTTTTGTAATTCCGAATTGACGAAATCCATCATATCTAAAAATCCGCCGTTGCAATGAATATCATTTTTTTGCATATCTTTTCCCCTAGCTAGGTTATCTCATATATTATCTCATAATTTTTATTTTTCGTCAAGTTTTTTTGGTGTTCAAAAATGGAAGAATCTATTTGCGTTTTAAAGGAGGCTTTTTTATGATTTTGAAAAGGAGAAAAGTATGACAATTGTAGCGATTTGGTGCAGGCATATTGGGGACAGTGTGATTGGGATAGGTCCAAAAATCCCGTGGCATGTTTCATCTGATTTTAAACGTTTTAAACGCATCACGCAAGGCTCTTCCATTGTTTGCGGTCAGACAACGTATGAAAGTTTTCCGAACAGAACGCTTCCGAACCGAAAAATTTATGTTTTGACTTTTGATGAAAACTATGAAGTGTCGGATAAAGAAAATCATTTTGTGGTAACCGATGTTAATGCATTAAAAGATTTTGAAGGCACGCTTTATGTGGTCGGCGGGGCAAGCATTTATAAGCTCTTTATGACAGGGACTCAAAAGCTGATGCCCGATATTGTGGTGGACTGTGTTTATCAGGGTGAGCTTAATCCCGAGCTTAGAGGTCCGAAAATTGATATCAGCGTTTGTGCTGATGTTTTGGCACAAAAGTATGTTCAAATGTCGCAAGATTATGAGGAAGATAATATCACTACGCGTGTTTATGTGAAAAAAGGCGATTTTGTAGATCAGAGCGTGATGAAACACATTATAACAGCTATTGAAAACAAAGGAGAAAACTAAATGAAACAATATCTTGATTTGCTTACCGATATTATGGAAAACGGCGTTGATAAGATGGACAGAACGGGTGTCGGAACGCGTTCGGTTTTCGGGCGCCAAATGCGCTTTGATTTAAGTAAAGGTTTTCCGCTTTTGACGACTAAGAAAATGCACCTTAAAAGCATTATTCATGAGTTGCTGTGGTTTATTAAAGGTGATACAAACGTTAAATATCTGCAAGATAACGGGGTGCGCATTTGGAATGAGTGGGCTGATGAAAACGGTAATTTAGGTCCTGTTTACGGCGCGCAATGGCGCAACTGGAACAATGACGGTATTGACCAATTGGGCGATGTGATTGAACGCATTAAAAAAACGCCCAATGACAGGCGTCTTATCGTAACGGCTTGGAATCCTTCGCAAATCGGGCAAATGAAGTTGCCGCCATGTCATATGATGTTTCAATTTTATGTGGCAAACGGCAAGCTCTCTTGTATGCTCTATCAACGTTCTTGCGATATGTTTTTGGGCGTGCCGTTTAATATTGCCTCGTATGCGCTTTTGACAATGATGGTTGCACAGGTTTGCGGTCTAAAACCGGGAGAATTTGTGCACACTTTGGGCGATACGCACATTTATCACAATCATTTTGATCAGGTGCGTGAACAGCTTTCACATACCCCCCTTGCTTTGCCACAGATGAAAATCAATTCGGACATTAAAGACATTAATGACTTTAAGTTTGAAGATTTTGAGCTTGTGGGGTATGAAAGCTATGGCACAATTAAAGCCCCCGTCGCGGTGTAAAAACGCGTATAGCTGGTAGCTAATACAGAAAAGTCCTTTTGAGTTCGGTCATGTACCAACACGTACACTCGTCTCACTCAAAAGGACTTTTCTTATTATCTACGCACACTCTCCGCGTTTTTAGTTTTTTTGTTTTTATTTATTTGCCTCATTCTCCGCATTTTTATGTAAAAATTCGTATAACAGGTCACCTAGAGTAGTTTTCTTCGGTCTCGCAAAATTCATGTACTTCTTTGTACACTAAAATTTTGCTCGCCTTGAAAACCACTTTATGTAACCTATTCTCCGAACTTTTAATCTTCTTCTCTATCTAAAGCTTCTTTTTCGAACCATTTAGCGATTTTTAAGAATCGAAAACCGGCAAGGGTCATCGCTTGGATAAATCCTCTTGTTCCCAAAAGAAAATACCTTTTGAAAAAATAATATTTGAAAAACTGATAGGGAAATTCTGTGATTAAGCGCAAAGCTGTAAAAGAACGGTGTTCGACGGTTAGAGTTTTAAGAAGTTCTGAGCTGTGGCGATTATATTTTTCAACGGCTTGTTCTATATTCAAAAAACAATAATGATAAATTTTGCCTTGCAACTTTCCTGTTTTTGCTTTTTCTTTGACTTTTATTCGGTCTTTATTAAATTTGTTAGGAGGCATATAGGCAAAGTTTCTGTCATATAGCCGTATAACATTAAAAGTTTGAGTAAAACGCCTTGGCTTTTCATCTTCCGGAAACATATTGCAAATTTTAATCTTAAAAGCATGATAATTTGTTTTTTTTGTTTTTAGGTTGTTTATTTCTTCAATCAATTCTTCAGATAAAACTTCATCAGCATCAAGAAGTAAAACCCAGTTATAAGTGCATTGCTGTTCGGCAAAAGATTTTTGAGCACAATAAGTTTCCCATTGATGATATATAAATTTTGCATTGTATTTTAGAGCAATTTCTTTTGTTTTATCTGTGCTTCCGCTATCTATAATCACAATCTCATCAGCAATTTTTGAGGCGGCGCTTAGAGTTTTATCAAGTCTTTTTTCTTCGTTTAATGTAACAATATAAACTGATATTTTCATTTTTATTTCTCCCAACAAGTTGTAATAAAAAATCTCCTTGATGAGAGGAGACTGGAAGTTAGAACCTATTGTTCAAGAAATAGTGTAGTATATTTGAATATTCTACTACCTTCCAGCCATTATGCCAGAAAGTAGTTTTTATATCTGCATTTTAAACAGACAACTTGAACGGAGGGTTCTAAACCTCACTTTGGTTATCGACCAAAGCAATACTATAGTATTTTAGGGCGAATTTAAAGTCAATAGTTTTTGATTGTTTTGTCTTTTTTGTTTTTGCGTAACTTTTAAAATCTGCTATACATTGGCAGATTTTTGTTTTATAGTGCCTTTGTTGATGATGATAAAGGTGATGTCAATGAAATATATAAAAAAATATCCGTTCCAAGTTTTTCTTTTTTTGCATTTTATGGTATGGAGTTTGCTGCCCCTCTTGCGCAAAGCACTTCCGATGGATAGTATTGAAGCCGTTTCTTGGGGGATGTATTGCGATTTCGGCACAAACAAACATCCGCCTTTGTCCGGTTGGCTTGCAAACTTTTTTTACAATATCATAGGTTTTGAACAGCCGTATGCGATTTATGCTTTGAGCCAAATTTGCGTGTTGGTCGGATTTATTTATATTTATCGAATTGCAAGATGTTTCTTATCTAAAGACAGGTCTGTCTTTGCGGTTATGGTTCTTGAAGGGGTTATTTTTTACGGATTTAGTGCGATCGAATACAATGTGAATGTTGTTTCTCTTGCTTTATGGCCGATGTGTGTCTTTTATTTTCATCGAGCACTCAAAAAAGAAGAGCTTAAAGATTGGGTGTTAACGGGATTGTTTGCCGGCCTTAACCTTTTTAACAAATACACAAGCGGAGTTCTTTTGTTTTCAATGGTGGTTTTTATGCTTTATAACAAAAATGCACGTTCGAAATTTAAAACCTTTGGACCTTATCTTTGTGCCTTGATTTGTTTTCTTGTGATTTTGCCCCATTTGGTTTGGCTCTATCAAACAGATTTTTCTTCGCTTTCTTATTTTGTGGGCAGAGGTTCTCATGATGATTTGGCAAATTTGCCCTTCTTAAAACATTTTGCATATCCGTTAAAATTTGCGTTGGCACAAGTTCTTTTTTCGTTGGGTTGCGGTTTGATTTATTTTTTCGGTTGGTATAAGGCGAACCATTTGGAAAATAAATTAACACGCACACAAAAGGATTTTTTACTGATTTTAGGCTTAATGCCACTTTGTTTGATGGTTTTGATCAGTTTTGTTTTCGGCTTGAAGCTTAAAAGTATGTGGGGTTTCCCGTGCGCATATTTGCTTGGTGTTTTGATGTTTGCCTTTTTGCCCTGTAAACTGACGGATGTGTTTAAGAAAAAGCTCTATATTGGTATTTATGGAATAATGGCTCTTATGATAATAGCGCAAACGTTGATTATCCTTTTAAATAAGAGCGATAAGTTTCAGCTTGATGCTAAAGCTTTCGGGCGTGTGGCTGAGGATTTGTGGAATCAAAAAAATGCCCCTATGCCTTTGGAATATGTTGCAGGCGATGTTTGGTGGGCAAATAATGCGGCACTTTTTGCGCCTTCTAAACCAAAGCCGATTATTTGGGGCGATTTGAAACAAAATCCGTGGTTTGATGAAAATGATGTTGCGGAAAAGGGAGCTCTTGTTTTGACAGGAGGAGAAGGCGAATACAATGCTTTGCGCAAAAAGATGAAGTTTGTGTCTTCGCCTCAGATTTTGGAAATTGAGGTTCAAAACAGATTTGGAAAGAAAAAAACAAAACGTATTTATTATGGTTTTTACAATGTTTTGGGAGTCAGATAAATGAAAACAGTCAGCATTGTTGTTTCAGCGTATAATGAAGAGGGTAATATAGAAAAACTTTATGAAGAGCTTACAAAAGAAATTGACAAGATTTCAAAAGTTGATTTTGAAATTTTGTTCGTAAATGATGGCAGTTCGGATAAAACTTTTTTAAAAATCCAAAAACTTTTAGAACGGGATAAACGTCTTAAAATGGTTAACCTTAAACGCAATTTCGGTCATGAAATTGCAATGACTGCCGGTATGGATTATGCGAAAGGGGATGCGGTGATTTTTATGGACGCTGATTTGCAACATCCGCCTCTTTATATTCCTCAAATGGTTGATGCATGGCTTGAGGGAGCAGAAATTGTTTTGACAAAGCGCGTTGATAACATGGCGACATCATGGCTTTATAAACTTTGTGCCAAAACTTTTTATTTTATTTTGAACTTGTTGTCTGAAACAAAAATCGGTGAAAGTATGCCTGATTTTAGGCTCATTGATCGAAAATACGTCGATTTTTTGAAGGGGTTTAACGAACAAGACAGGCTTTTTAGAGGATTGCTCAGCTGGATTATGCCCAATGATAAAGTTAAGGTGATTGATTTTGTGGCGCCCAATCGTTTCAGCGGCGTGAGCAAATATAATTTTTTCAAAAGTTTGAAGCTGGCTATTGACAGTATTACACAATTTTCCGTTCGTCCGCTTCATTTAGCAACGTGGTTCGGATTTGCGGGAGCTGCGTGCTCTATTTTTCTCGGGTTGTGGGTTATTTTTGAACACTTTGTTCAACATAATCCGACACCGGGGTATGCGACAATCGTTTCTGTTGTCGGTTTTGTCGGGGCGGTTCAGTTGATTACGCTCGGCATTATCGGAGAATATATCGGCAAAATTCATATTGAGGTCAAAAAACGTCCGCTTTATTTAGCCGATTTGATTGAAGGCAAAGATGATAAAAATGAAAAATAGAATTATTTTTAATGCTGATGACTTTGGAATCAGCCAGGGTGTCAATCAGGCAATCGAAAAAGCCTATCATAAAGGAATATTAAATGCTGCCAGCTTGATGGTCAATCAAAAATATGCCTCTGAGGCGGTTGAGCTTTCCAAGGGTATGCCGGATTTGGATTTGGGGCTGCATGTGAATTTAACAAATGAATATCCTGCCTCAGATGTTAAAAAATTACCGCTTTTGACAGGGCATGACGGCAAGTTTTGTCATGGTTTCCTTAAATTGATGCTGTTATCGATCTTTAAGTCTAAAGAACTTCGCAAAGAAATTAGGGAGGAAATTGAAGCTCAAATCATCAAAGCACAAAAGATGGGGGTGAAGATAAATCATATCGACAGCCACAGACATGTGCATATGATTCCTCTGATTTTTAAGGAGATGCTCTTATTAAAGGAAAAATACGGCATTGAGCGTATCAGAGTTATAAACGAATCGGCGCTGATGACCATTAAGACCAATAAAAGCAAAAGCTACCTTTTAGACGGTGGATTGATCAAATATTTTTTGTTGAAATTTTTCTCTATCTTAAACGGCTATGCAAGTAAAACCTATTTTTACACGATGCTTTATACCTGTAAATTGTCTGAAGACCATTTTCAAAGGGTTTTGGTTCCGAGGGGTTTTGATAATGTTGAAATTATGATTCACCCGAGTGTTACGGCGACTGACAAAGAGCACCTTGAAGATATTTTTGATCAAAATGTTGTGGCGCACTGGCGCGATTTGGAATTGAAAACTTTGCTTAACAAAAAATTATTGAATAATTTTTGTTTTGATTGCAAATATCCTTTTTTGTTTGAGCTTTATTTTAAGATTGAAAATCTTTGGTTTTCAAAAGTTCCTGAAAAATTGAGGTTTTTACTTGTCGGGGGCTTTAATACGGTTTTTGCCTATGGGGTTTATGCATTTTTGTTAAGGCTTTTGAGATTGCCTTATATGCTTGCGCTTGCCGTTCAGTATTTCATTACAATCAATGTTTCGGTCTTTACAATGCGCTATTATGTTTTTCGAAGCAAAGGAGATGTTATTGCAGAATTTTTGAAGGCCTGGAGTGTTTATATTTCTCTGTTTTTTGTAAATACTTTGGGGCTTTCTTTTTTGGTTGAGATTTGTAAAATTGACGAACTTTGGGCTCAAGGTTTGTATTTAATTTTTTCCACCATTGTGACTTATCTCTTGCATAAATACTTTTCTTTTAGTAAAAAAGTAAATAAAAAGAAAAGGTTAAAAGAATAAATTGAACTTATGAACTATAGGTAACCGAATATGAAACAAATTACACCAATCGTTGGAATATCTAAGATTATTACGCTTTATGAAGGTATTATTTGCGGTTTTGACGGCGTTTTGACGAAAGGAAACGGCATTTCTTCTGAAGCACTTAAAGCTCTTAAAAAAATGTCGGAAGCAGGAAAAGAAGTTGTTCTTTTATCAAACAGCGTTTTAAGGGTTCGCGAAATGGCTGAAATGCTTGAAGATGTTAATTTTGATCTAAGGGTTTTGAAAGCCATTATTACCGCGGGCGAAATTGTTCACTATAAACTTAAAAACACCCATCAATACGGGCGAAAATATTATAATTTAGGTACCCCGATGGCAGAGGGTGTTTTTGCAGGATCGGATTATCAAAAAGTTGATGATTTGGGAAAAGCTGATTTTGTATTTATCGGAGATCTTCAATCATCTAAAATGGATTTAGATGATTATAAATCCGAGCTTCAAGAAGCTCTTTCTTTGAGACTGCCGCTTGTTTGTGTCGGGGCAGATGTTTCAAAACATATGTCAGGAGAGGTATGCTTGAGTGCGGGAGCCGTTGCAGAACAATATGCCGTTATGGGCGGAGAGATTAAAACAATCGGCAAACCGGATAAAGATATTTTGCTGTATGCGAAAGAGGCTTTTTCTCAAAATGTTTCCAAAATTTTGTTTGTCGGAGACAGCTTTTCTTCGGATGTACGTTCGGCGGCTTTGTTGCAAATCGATTGTGTTTTGATTTCAAAGGGTATTCATATGCACACCTTGGGTGAGGGATATATTCCTGATGTTCAAAAGGCGCGTCAGCTTGCAATTAATTATGATGCATATCCTAATTATTTAATCTCTGGGTTTCGCTGGTAGGGGAGAAAACTATGGCAAAAAGAAAGTTGGAATGGTATGAGTATCTTATTTTCGGACTTTTGTTCTTGTTTGTATTAAATCTTTTGACAACACGTTTGATTGATGTTCGTGTTCGTAAAATTTGTCCGATTGTTCAACAAACACGCACAATATCATCAAAAGAAGCTGAAATTTTCTTAAAAAACTGGGAAGAATATGTGAAACGCGGTTATATGGCCAAAGTTCCTGAAGATTTTGCCTTCGATGGGGTGAAACCTGAAGAAAGGTTGCCATGGATTGTTCAAAAGTGGTTTGAAAAAAGATGTATTGATCCACAGCGTTTTTATTATACGGAACAACGTTTCAGAAGTATTTTAAAAGCACAGGAACTTTTAAAACATACCCAAAGGGTGATTGATGTTTTTGAATCTCAAATCAAAGCCACCAATGATGAAACGCAAAAACAATGGTATCAGACATTGATTGAAGAACAAAAGCAAATGTCAAAAGTTGAGGGTATTTCTGACGATGAGCTTGCTATTGTGGCAGGACGTGAGGGAAAAATCAGAGAAATTTTAAGATAAAAATCTTCCCTCTTTGTTTTTGCGTGTTTTTTTTCAAAGAAAAAA
This sequence comes from uncultured Alphaproteobacteria bacterium, assembly GCA_905235385.1. Lineage (GTDB taxonomy): Bacteria > Pseudomonadota > Alphaproteobacteria > RF32 > CAG-239 > UBA1254. The sequence goes on from CAJOLB010000026.1 coordinate 12,469, forward strand.
AGCTTCGTTTTGTTAATAAAATTATAACTAATCTTTTTCTATACTGACCTCATTATCGTGTTCAAAGATAAGGGTCAGGGTATGTCCAAAATAAAATTAAAAAACATATTAAATACAATTATTAACGATGACAGCATCAAAATTATGAATGAGATGGAAGAAAAATCTGTCGACGTTATTTTTGCGGATCCTCCGTATAATATGCAGCTCGGAGATGCTTTGCACCGCCCTGATAATTCGACGGTTGATGGTGTTTTTGAAGAGTGGGATAGCTTTGAAAGTTTGCAGGCTTATGATGAATATACTGTCAAATGGCTTACGGCGGCTCGACGTGTTTTGAAAGATGACGGTTCTTTATGGGTTATCGGTTCTTATCACAATATTTTTCGCGTTGGCACGATTTTACAAGATTTGGGATTTTGGATTTTAAATGATATTATTTGGAATAAATCAAATCCGATGCCTAACTTTAAGGGCACACGCTTTACCAATGCTCACGAAACACTTATTTGGGCGATTAAAAATCCGAAATCAAAATATACATTTAACTATGAAGCAATGAAAGCCTTGAATGAAGATGTTCAAATGCGCTCGACATGGGAAATTCCGATTTGTACCGGTAAAGAGCGTTTGAAAGATAAAGACGGTCATAAACTTCATCCGACGCAAAAACCTGAAGCTCTTTTGTATAGAGTTATTATGGCTTCAACAAAAATCGGCGATGTGATTTTAGATCCGTTCTTCGGAACAGGAACAACAGGTGCCGTGGCTAAAAAACTCGGGCGCTCTTTTATCGGCATTGAAAAAGATCCGGTTTATGTTGAAGGTGCGCAAAAACGTATTGATGAAATTGAAGAAGGGAAGGTTTCTGATTTGGAATATACGGTTAAAAAGAAACAGCCGCGCGTTCCTTTCGGCAGTGTTGTTGAACAAGGCTTTTTGAAACCCGGAACGGTTCTTTATGATTCAAGCCGCAAACATCAAGTTGTGATACGCGCAGACGGAACGGTTAAGAGTTCGGATGCAGAAGGTTCTATTCATCAATTGGGCGCTGCTGCTCAGAATGCAAGCGCTTGCAACGGATGGACTTATTGGTATTATGAAGATGAGAAGAAAAATCTTGTTTCAATTGATGAAATCAGAGAAAAAATTCGTCAAGATATGGAGATGGTTTAGTTTATGGCTAAGGTTTTTCAAAAACAAACGAAACCTTATCTGCATAAAAGAAAAGATATAGATGCAGAGCATTATGCTGCAATCGATTTAGGAACAAATTCCTGCCGCCTTGTTATTGCCACGCCGACGCCGACATCGTTTCACGTTGTAGAAACTTTTTCAAAAATTACGCGTTTAGGTGAGGGCATTATCAAAGATAATGAACTTTCCAAAGCTGCAATGCGCCGTACGGTTAATACCTTAAAAGTTTGCAAACAGGTTATGGATGAATATGCGCCGATTGTTCAATCGCGTTTTGTTGCGACGGCGGCTTGCAGACGTGCTAAAAACATTGATGAGTTTTTGAATATGATTGCTAAAGAAGTCGGCATTCATTTGGAAATTATTTCTTCCAAAGAAGAAGCGAGACTTGCCGTTGTCGGTTGTTTGCCTCTTTTGAATCGTCATATTAAGCGCGCGTTGATTTTTGATATCGGCGGCGGATCTACCGAAATTTCGCTTGCACGAGTTACGGAAGAAGGAAAAACATTTATTGAAGGCTTTGTGTCGTTACCTTATGGTGTTGTGACGATTTCAGAAGCCTTTCCGAAACAAGAAATGACAAGTTTGGCTTATAATACCATTATTGAGCGAACCCATAAAATTTTGGAAGACTTCGATTCAAAATATCATATATACGAGGCCATTCAAAGACAGGAAATACAGGTTATCGGAACTTCCGGAACGGTAACGGTTTTAGGAGCTGTTCATTTGGGGTTGCCTCGCTATAATCGTTCGGCAGTAGATGGTTTATCGATTTCCGGAACTGATGTCGAAAATGTGATTAACAAGATAAAAAATATGGGAGATGCCGGACGACGCAAACATCGTTGTATCGGTCCTTCAAAAGCTGATTTAACAATTTCGGGTTGTGCTATTATCGAATCTCTTTTAACAACTTTTCCGATTGCGGAAATTACAATTGCGGATCGAGGTATCAGGGAAGGTATTCTGCTTGATATGATACACCACAGCAAACAACAAAAGTTTTATAAAAAACATTTCAGACGACATCCTTATTTCAAGAGGAAGAGAGATGATTCAAGAAAGAACGGCTTGCATTGATTTAGGCTCAAATTCTTGTCGCTTAAGGATTGCTGATGAAAACGGAAGAGTCATATACAAAGATTCTAAAACCACAAAACTCGGCGAAGGTTTGTTCGAAACCGGAAATCTTCTTCATGCTTCAATCAAACGCGGATTAGATGCCTTGAGCGAATATGCAAATATTATGAAGGAACACAAGGTCCAAAATTATCGTGCCGTGGCAACGGCTGCTTGCAGAACGGCTAAAAACGGCAAGGAATTCGCTGATCTTGTAAAGCTTAAAACGGGGCTTGAGTTGGAAATTATTGACACGGTGGAAGAAGCGCGACTTAATTTGAAAGGGGCACTTTTAAATGCACCTAAAAACAAAAAATATGCTGTCGTTTATGATTTGGGCGGTGCTTCAACAGAAATTACACTCTCAGATATTGAGGGGCATATTTTGCACACAATCTCTATTCCGTGGGGTGCGCGCAATTCATCTGAGGCTTATGACTTAAAAGAGTTTGATGAAATAAAAGCAGAGCGCTTGAAAGAAGACATTCAAAAATATGTTTCTGATTTTGTTTTAGATGCGCATTTGGAAAAATATAAGTCAGATTGCGCTTTGATTGCAACCTCAAGCACACCATTGCGCCTTTGTTCAATGGTTAAAAATGATGAATCATATACGCGAGAGAAAAATGATGGCGTGTGTGTGAAGTGTTGCGAGTTAGACGGCGCTGTTTTGAGGGTTGAAAATATGAGCGTTGAAGAACGTTCAAAATCGGCATATATCGGGGAGGACAGAGCGCCGATTTTTGCGGCTGCCTGTGTGATTTTTAAGACAATATATGATAAACTTGGTTTTGATGAGCTGATTGTTTCATTTAAAGGTGCTCAAGATGCGATGTTAGAGGAGTTGCAACATGGGTAAGATGACAAAGTCCGCAAAGATTGTTCGCGGTCAAAAGATGTTAACCGTTCGCGTCAAAACATCTAAATATCGCAAAACCTCGTCAAACAGGTGGTTAGAGAGACAATTAAATGATCCGTATGTGCTTCAATCAAAGCGAATGGGTTATCGCTCACGTGCGGCATTTAAGCTCATTCAACTCGATGAAAAATATAAGTTTTTAGGAAAAGGCAAAACGATTGTTGACCTCGGCTGTGCGCCCGGCGGTTGGACACAAGTTGCCGTTCAGCGCAACAAAGGTTCGGGGCAGGTTGTCGGTATTGATATTTTGGAAACGGAGCCTATTGAAGGCGCAACGCTTATTTGCCAAGATTTTACATCAGATGATGCGCCTGATAAATTAAAAGCGCTCTTAAACGGACCGGCTGATATTGTGATGAGCGATATGGCTGCCAACACGACGGGACATCAGCAAACAGACCATTTGCGCACAATCGGTTTGGTTGAGGCGGCATACGAATTTGCAAAAGAGGTTTTGGCACCGAACGGGATTTTTATTGCCAAAGTTTTTCAAGGCGGTGCAGAAGGCGAATTGCTTGCTGATATGAAAAAGAATTTTGCCAAAGTTTTGCACTTTAAGCCGGATGCGAGTAGGCAGACGTCGCCGGAAACGTATGTCATCGCCCAAGGATACAGAGGGCTTGTATAACGGCTCATCTAGAGCTAAAATTTCGGGGCAGAAGTTTTCTCATGTACCTCTTTGTACACTGCGAAACTTCTGCCTTTATTTTAACTCTATCTGAACCATTCTCCAAGCCTATGGATTTCATGTTTATTTGCCTCATTCTCTGAGCTTTTTAATGAAAGTTTTTTATTTGGCTCATTCTTCGCGTTTTTTTAATTTTATTTGACTTTAAAACAAAGTGAACATAATATGGCATTGTTGCTCAGGTTGAGTAATGGTGTCTCAAAAACATCTCATAGACGTAAAACAACTCCATGAAGGGAGTGGACGAAATAAGGGTATTACCACGAATAAGTCTGACTGTGTCTATGCAGTTTTTGAGCTCCCACTTTGATTTTTTCAAGGTGGTTTTTTGTTTGATAAACTTTTTGGAGATAAGATATGAAAAAAGTGGTTTTATGTTTTGTTATTTTATTGACTGGTTGTGCAAGTATTATTCGTGATAATACACAAGTTGTTCCCATACAGTCTAATGTAGAAGAAGCTGATATTGAAGTTACTAATTCAAAAGGTGCTGTAGTATATACTGGACAAACACCAACAACTGTTTGGTTAAAACCTTCTAAAAATGGTTATTTTTCTCCTGAAAAATATATGATTAAGGCATCCAAGAAAGGATACACAACATCGTATACTCCAATTGAATGGCATATAAGTAATTGGTATTGGTTTGGTAATCTCGTTTTTGGTGGTTTAATAGGTTATTTTATTGTTGATCCTCTTACAGGAAAAATGTATTATCTAGATGAAGTCGCTCATGTTCAAATGTCTAAATCAAATTCCAAATAAATTTTCAATATTGTAAATCAAAAACCCACGCTTGAGAGCGTGGGTTTTTTTTAGATCCTCGGGATAAGCCCAAGGATGACGAAAATGAGGAGTGATGACAGTTTAAAGATTAAAAACCTTGAAGAATGAGGTAAATAATAACCCCTCTTTCAAGCGACAGGAGTGTACGTGTTGGTACATGACTTAGCTTGGAAAAGGGGCTCTGTATTTAGTTACCCATTATGCAGGGTTTTATTTCAAGATCTTTGAAACAACACCTGCGCCGACAGTATGCCCACCTTCACGGATAGCGAAACGAAGACCTTCGTTCATAGCAATCGGGTGAATAAGTTTTGCTGTCATTGTGATGTTATCGCCAGGCATAACCATCTCTGTGCCGGCAGGCAATTCGATAGAACCGGTTACGTCTGTTGTTCTGAAATAGAATTGAGGACGATAGTTTGAGAAGAACGGTGTGTGACGTCCGCCTTCTTCTTTCGTCAAAATATAGCATTCACATGTAAAGTCTGTGTGCGGTGTGATTGAGCCGGGAGCAGCCAATACTTGACCACGTTCAACTTCTTCACGCTTTGTACCGCGGAGCAATACACCGATGTTATCGCCGGCTTCACCTTGATCCAACAATTTGCGGAACATTTCAATACCTGTACATGTTGTCTTTTGTGTCGGACGAATACCAACGATTTCGATTTCATCACCGACTTTAATAATGCCGCGTTCAACACGACCTGTCACAACCGTACCACGACCTGAAATTGAGAACACGTCTTCAATCGGCATCAAGAACGGTTTGTCTTTCGGACGATCAGGCTGCGGAATGTAGCTGTCAACAGCGTTCATCAATTCAATGATTGAATCATGTCCAATCTTCTTGTCGCCATCTTCCAAAACTGCCAAAGCTGAACCTTTAACAATCGGAATTTCATCGCCGGGGAAGCCGTATGATGACAATAAGTCACGGATTTCCATTTCAACGAGTTCCAATAACTCAGGATCATCTACTTGGTCTACTTTGTTCATGTATACAACAATAGCAGGAACACCTACTTGACGTGCAAGCAAAATGTGTTCACGTGTTTGCGGCATCGGACCGTCTGCTGCTGATACAACCAAAATTGCACCGTCCATTTGGGCAGCACCCGTGATCATGTTCTTTACATAGTCTGCGTGGCCCGGGCAGTCAACGTGCGCATAGTGACGTGCTGCTGTTTCATATTCAACGTGTGCCGTTGAAATGGTAATACCACGTGCGCGCTCTTCAGGAGCCTTATCAATTTGATCATATGCCGTAAATGACGCTCCACCTTCTTCTGCCAATACTTTGGTGATGGCGGCTGTCAATGTCGTTTTACCATGGTCTACGTGACCGATGGTGCCAATGTTGCAGTGTGGCTTACTGCGTTCAAATTTTTCTTTTGCCATTTTAAAATTTTCTCCAAAATAAAATGTTTGTCAGGGCAGGGGCAAAGCCCCATGCCCGTTAAAAATTAAAGTTTAAGCGTTTTTGCTCTTAATTGCCTCGGCAACTTCTCTCGGAACTTCAGAATAGTGATCAAAGATCATCGTAAACTGAGCACGACCTTGAGAAAGCGAACGCAATGTGTTAACATAACCAAACATGTTGGCAAGCGGAACAAATGCGTCAACAACACGTGCGTTGCCGCGTTGATCCATACCGTTGACTAAACCGCGACGAGAGTTTAAGTCGCCGATAATATCACCCATATATTCTTCAGGTGTAACGACTTCAACCTTCATAATCGGTTCCAAAAGTTTGGCATCTGCTTGGCGCATACCCTCTCTAAAGGCAGCACGTGCAGCAATTTCAAAGCACATCACGTTTGAGTCAACTTCGTGGTAAGCACCATCATAAAGGGTTGCTTTAACACCTGTTACGGGGTAACCGGCTAAAACACCGGCATCCATAGCAGAACGCAAACCTTTTTCAACACCGGGGATATATTCCTTCGGCACGTTACCGCCGACAACGGTGTTCAAGAACTCAAAGCCTGTATGGTCTTCTGTCGGTTCAAATTTGATTTTAACTTTAGCAAATTGACCGGCACCACCTGATTGTTTCTTGTGCGTATATTCGATATCACAAGGTTTGGTGATTGTTTCACGATAAGCAACTTGAGGCTCACCAACGTTTGCTTCAACCTTAAATTCACGTTTTAATCTGTCAACGATGATTTCAAGGTGGAGTTCGCCCATACCTTTGATGATGGTTTGACCGCTTTCAGGATCGGAAGAAACCTTAAATGAAGGATCTTCCATTGCCAATCTTGACAAAGCCAAACCCATCTTTTCGATATCAACCTTCGTTTTCGGTTCAACAGCGAGTTCAATAACCGGTTCAGGAAATTCCATGTTTTCCAAAACAATCGGGTTAGATGAATCGCAAAGCGTATCACCTGTTGTGGTGTCTTTCAAGCCTGCCAAAGCGATAATATCGCCTGCAAAAGCTTCTTTCAAGTCATCACGTTTGTTGGCATGCATCAAGAGCATACGACCGATACGTTCTTTTTTATCTTTAACAGAGTTGTAAATATATGTACCGGTTTCGATTTTACCGGAATAAATACGCGTAAATGTTAAAGATCCGACGAACGGGTCATTCATGATTTTGAACGCTAAAGCAGACATTGGTTCATTGTCGGCCGGATGGCGAACAATAACTTCATCCGTTCCGGGTTTTGTTCCTTCAATTGCAGGAATATCAACAGGAGACGGCAAGTAGTCAACAACAGCGTCTAACAGGGGTTGAACACCTTTGTTTTTGAAAGCTGTTCCGCAGAACACAGGAACAAAATCTTGAGCAATTGTGCCCTTGCGGATACATTTCTTTAATGTTTCAATCGAAACTTCTTTACCTTCAAGATAATCTTCCATGGCCTGTTCGTCTTGTTCAACGGCCGTTTCGATAAGTTGAGCATGATATTGCTCGGCTTTTTCTTTCAAATCAGCCGGAATTTCTTGCTCTTCAATCGGAGAATCTGCCGTATCACCGGTGTAGATGATGGCTTTCATTTTGAGCAAATCAACCATTCCTCTAAATTCAGCTTCAGTGCCAATCGGGAGTTGCATCGCCAAAGGACGAGCGCCCAAACGGTCAACGATCATATCTAAGCAACGATAGAAGTTTGCACCGATACGGTCCATCTTGTTGCAGAAGCAAATTCTCGGAACTTTGTATTTGTCAGCTTGACGCCAAACCGTTTCAGATTGAGGTTCAACGCCCGCAACAGAGTCAAATACAGTGATTGCACCATCAAGCACGCGAAGTGAACGCTCAACTTCAGCCGTGAAGTCAACGTGGCCCGGCGTGTCAATGATGTTAATTCTGTGGCCTTTCCAATAGCAAGTTGTGGCGGCAGATGTAATGGTAATACCGCGTTCTTGCTCTTGTTCCATCCAGTCCATTGTGGCAGCGCCATCGTGAACTTCACCGATTTTGTGCGAAATACCGGTGTAGTAAAGGATACGCTCTGTTGTTGTGGTTTTACCGGCATCAATATGTGCCATGATACCGATGTTTCTGTATAATTCCAATTTATGTGTACGAGGCATAACGTTAAACCTTTATACTTAGAACTTATAGTGTGAGAAAGCTTTGTTTGCTTCAGCCATCTTGTGGGTATCTTCACGTTTCTTAACGGCAGTACCACGATTGTTGTAAGCGTCTAAAAGCTCACCCGCTAATCTGTCTGTCATGGTTGTTTCAGAACGTTTCAATGCAGCAGCGATAATCCAGCGGATAGCAAGAGCTTGACGACGGTCAGCTCTGACTTCGCAAGGAACTTGGTATGTTGCACCACCGACACGGCGAGAACGAACTTCAACCATAGGTTTAACATTATCAAGAGCTGTAGCAAAAACTGTTAAAGCATCTTGTTTGGTTTTGGAAGCGATGATGTCGAATGCTGAATAAACGATTTTTTCAGCAACGGCTTTTTTACCATCTTCCATCACATTGTTAATAAATTTCGTAACAACCTTATCACCATATTTGGCGTCAGGAAGAACGACTCTTTTAATTGCACTATGACGACGTGACATCTGGTATTCTCCTATTTAGGTCTCTTAGCGCCGTATAAAGAACGACGTTGACGACGTTTAGACACACCTTGAGTATCCAAGGTACCGCGAATGATATGATAACGAACACCAGGCAAGTCTTTCACACGGCCTCCTCTAATCAGCACCACTGAGTGTTCTTGAAGATTATGACCTTCACCAGGGATATAGCTGATTACTTCAAAGCCGTTCGTTAAGCGAACACGGGCTACCTTACGCAAAGCTGAGTTCGGTTTTTTCGGGGTTGTTGTATAAACCCTTGTGCAAACACCACGCTTTTGCGGACAAGCCTTCAAAGCCGGAACTTTGTTTCTCTTCACTTTCGGTGATCGTGAGTTACGAATTAACTGATTAATTGTAGGCATCACAAATTTCCTTATAAAGTTATAAATTAATACAAATACCCGCAAGAGAATCGCAAAACGACTCTCTTGCAAGTGTGGGCATAGTAGCAAAAGATTTATAAGAGTCAAGCTGTTTTTTTAAGATTTTTTTAAATAAATAACGCCACTTGAAAAAGTGGCGTTTTAAAGGCTTATTTATACCTAATTTTAAACTTATTTTTTGTCGGCTTTGAAACGGCTTCAGCTTCTTTAACGGTATAAATGCGTTTGTTTTTATAGCCTTTAATCGTGCCGTCTTCGTTATAAAGCGTTGTGCTGCCATCAGCGCTTATTGTTTGCGTGAGTTTGCCGTCAACGTATGTTGAAACGCTGCCGTCACCATTGGCAACTGTGACAGGCACCCCTTTGACGCGTGAAGCATAATTTGTGTTCTGTGCCGCATCAAAAGCTTCTAAAACAGCTTTGCAATCACCCTCTGTGCAGCTGATGTTAATATCACCGCTCGTAAATCCTCCCATAGCATCCAAATATCTTTGCAGATTTTCAGCACTGACGGTTAAATCAGAGACGTTAACAAACTTAAATGCCTCATTCCCGATAGATGTGACCGAATCAGGGATGGTCAAGCTTGTTACACCGCTCATATTCAAAAATGCCTGACTTCCAATAGATGTGACCGAATCAGGAATAACA
>CAJOLB010000027.1:0-16347 GCA_905235385.1 uncultured Alphaproteobacteria bacterium
TCAATAATGCAAATCACCCGAAAACCGTTGATAACTTCAATTTTGATTTTGGTAATTTTTTTGAAAAGTGATATAGTGTTCGAAGCTAAATAAAATAAAGAAAAAACGGGTATTAAAATGACTGATTTAACAAATGAAGAATTTTTAAAAAGCGAACAAGAATATAACGCCGATTCGATTAAGGTTTTAAAAGGTTTGGATGCTGTCAGAAAAAGGCCGGGTATGTATATCGGCGACACAGATGACGGTTCAGGCTTGCATCACATGATTTATGAGGTTTTAGACAATGCCATCGATGAGGCTTTGGCGGGTTATTGCGATAAAACGGAAGTCATTTTAAACCCTGACGGCTCGGCAACAATCAGAGACAACGGGCGCGGTATGCCGGTTGATATGCACAAAGAAGAAGGTGTTTCGGCGGCCGAAGTGATCATGACCGAACTGCACTCGGGCGGTAAGTTTGACAACAACTCGTATAAGGTTTCGGGAGGACTTCACGGTGTGGGTGTTTCGGTGGTGAACGCTTTGTCAACGTGGCTTAAATTAAGAATTTGGCGAAACGATAAAGAATATTTTGCCGAATTTGCAAACGGAAACGTGGTTAAACACGTGGAAGTTGTGGGCGATGCGCCGGGGCGTCACGGAACGGAAGTTTCTTTCTTGCCTTCGCCCGAAACATTTACATTAACGGAATTTTCTTTTGAGACATTGGAACGCGCCATCAGAGAAAAGGCTTTCTTAAACTCGGGCGTTTATTTGAAGCTGATTGATAACCGCGGAGCTGAAAGAAAAGAAGAAGATTTTCACTATGAGGGCGGTTTGTCGGCATTTGTGGAACACTTAAACAAGTCAAAAGCACCGTTGCATGAAAACATTATTTCATTTTCGGGCGAAGAAAACAATATTTCGGTTGAGCTGGCGCTTCAATGGACGAACGCTTATAACGAAAGTATGCTCTGCTTTACAAACAACATTCCGCAAAAAGACGGCGGAACGCACCTTGCCGGTTTCAGAGGCGCTTTGACGCGTTCAATCAACAACTACATTTTGGAAACGGGGCTCTTAAAGAAAGAAAAAGCCGTGATTACGGGTGAAGATATGCGCGAAGGTTTAACCTGCGTTTTATCCGTAAAAGCGCCTGATCCGAAGTTTTCATCACAAACAAAAGATAAACTTGTGTCATCAGAGGTCAGACCTGTGGTTGAAGGCGTGGTCGGCGAAAAATTGAAAGAGTGGCTTGACGAACATCCGAATGAAGCAAAAATTATTGTCGGTAAAATTGTTGAAGCCGCAACCGCACGTGAGGCGGCGCGCAAAGCAAGAGAGCTGACCAGAAGAAAAGGGGTGCTTGATATTTCAAGTTTGCCGGGCAAACTTGCGGATTGCTCGGAAAAAGATCCCGCACTTTCTGAAGTTTTCATCGTTGAGGGAGATTCCGCAGGCGGTTCGGCAAAGCAGGGGCGTGATCGTAAAAATCAGGCGATTATGCCGCTAAGAGGTAAAATCTTAAACGTTGAGCGCGCACGTTTTGACAAGATGCTCAATTCGGCTGAAATCGGAACGATTATCACCGCGCTCGGCACAGGTATCGGCAGAGATGACTTTAATGCTGACAAATGTCGTTATCACAAGATTGTGATTATGACCGATGCCGATGTTGACGGTGCGCACATCAGAACACTTTTGTTAACGTTTTTCTATCGTCAAATGCCTGAACTGATTGAAAGAGGGTATGTTTATATCGCTCAGCCGCCGCTTTATAAAGCCAAACGCGGTAACTCAATCATTTATCTTAAAGATGATCGCGAGATGGAAGAATATTTAATAAGCGGTGGAACGGATGAAGCTGTGCTTGAAACATCATTAGGCGAAAAAATTATGGGGCAGGATTTAACCGAACTTGTGCGCCAGACAATGAAGGCAAAAACATTGATGACAACGCTTTCAATTAAAGCGCCGGAAAAGATTTTGGAACAAATGGCGATATACGGTTTATTTGATTCTGAAACATTAAGCAACAAAGAAAAGCTCACAGCCGAACTCGACAAAGTGGTTTTAAAACTCGATTCGCATGAGGCGGAATACGACAGAGGCTGGAAGTATGAATTGCTCAGCGATGGTGCAATATCTTTTTATCGCACGTTGCGCGGTGTTAAAGAAGAGCACGTTGTCGGTGCAACGGTGTTTGACAGCGCGGAAGCCAAAGTTTTGAATCAGATGTATGATTTCTTGAAAACAAACTTTGAAGAAACATTAAAGCTGACGGCAAAGAACGGGGAAACAAAACGTATTGCAGGACCTGTGGCGCTTGTTGACGCAGTGATTGCTGCCGGCAAGAAAGGTATTACGCTTCAGCGCTATAAAGGTTTGGGCGAAATGAACCCCGAACAGCTTTGGGAAACAACGCTTGATCCTGAAGCGCGTTCTTTGTTGCAGGTTAAAATCGACCATATGGAAGAAGCCGATGAGGTGTTCTCAACTTTGATGGGCGATGTGGTTGAGCCGAGAAAAGACTTTATTCAGGAAAATGCATTGAATGTTGTAAACCTTGATATTTAAAAAGCTCGTATAACAGGTCATCTAAAGCTGAAATTGCAAGACGGAAGTGTCCTCACGTACCTATATTGTACGCTGCGGTACTTCCGTTTTTATTTCAACTCTATCTGACCTGTTCTCCGAGCTTTTTTAGATTGTAAGCAAATAAAGGAGCTCAATAGTTTTTCATCAAACGATCTTTGAAATCCAAAAAATCAAGGTGTTTTTCTTTGCTGTGTTTTTGAGCCTCATTTGTGAGCCAATTATAAATGCGCTGCATACTTTCATTGCCTTTGGCTGCTAAATTTTCGGGGTGCCATTGAATACATAAAATATGATGTTTAACATTCCCCCAAGCTTCCGGAATTTTGTCTTCGGGAGAAATAGCGTAAATAGTCATATCAGAAGGAAGGTGCTTTTGAAGCTTTTCTTCAATCATACCTTCACTATGGCGGGAATTGACGGCGATTCGCTCTTGATTTAAGCCCATAATTTGATACAAGGGGGAGTTTTTATCGACGATAACATCATGCGCATAATCTTTTTTACTTTTATGAACCGTATTGGAGGGGTTTTCCTGATTAATGGCGTTATACATATGAAGATTATGCAAACCGCCAACCATTTGTGCGCCGGCACAAATGCCCAAAATCGGCATATTATGATGATCAACCTGAGCAGAGATGATGGCTTCAATATAAGCTTTTGCACGTTTTTGTAAAATTTCTTCTTTCTTGCCTTGTTTAAAATAATAAAAAATATCGGGCGAAACGAAAGAACCGCCGGGTAAAATAAGCCCATCACAGCCGTCAAGTTGTTTTGATGTGTGCTGATAGTCTAAAAACTTAATATCGGCACCGCTTTTTAAAACAGATGAGAGATAATCTTTATCAACGGTATAATATTCCGTGCCGTCAGAAGATTTGTCTTGGCCTAAAAGAAACGCAACGGTTGCTTTTGTTTTTTCTGCTTTTCCGAGTGCTTTGGCATCAGATTCTTTGAGCCGAATTTCAGGAATTTCATCGCAAAAGTCAATCTCGGATTTTTTGATGCCGTAATTATCAAACTCGGGCAGATATTGCAGAAAAAACATTGTTATTCCTTTGATGAAAAACGAAGCAATTTTTGACGGGCGATAGCTTTTTGAATTGAATCAAAGGTCTCAAACCTTTGTTTGGTAAGTTTTTGTTCTTGTTCTTCTTTTTCTCTTAAATATTCAGGGTAAAAATCTAAAATATCTTTTTGGGCTCTTGAAATAAAATTGGTCATTTCATCAATCCGAGATTCAAAATGAGCTTTTTGGAGATTTTCTTTCAAATCAACGGGTTGGTTGATCTCTTTTTTATTTTGCCTTGATAGTGATTGTTGCGGACAATCCAAACAGAAGAAGATTCTAAAATTTCAGGTTCTGCGTATTTCGTTTTAAAAAAACCTTTGTTTTTAGACTGTAAAAAAATGTCAGCATTTAAAGTAATGCCGTCATCAAAACTCAAAACAGAGCCGTTTGAACGCTCTTCAATGTCCATACGTGCATTTTTATCATATGAAAAAACAACGGTCAGTTTTTGTTTTGCCTTATTTAAATAACAAACATAGGCCCTTGTTTCATCTTCATTAATATATATTTTCGGTTTTGCCATTTAATATCTCCTAGTAGCAGAATTATAGCAAAAAAACAAAAAATGTGTCAACAAAGAATCTGAAAACTATCTTCTAACCTCAAATTTTTCAAAAGAAGACGAGAGGAAAGACAAAAGTTGTTCGTTTGAAATGAGCGATTCGCAAGCTGTATCTGTTGTCGATTGGTCAGAAGGGGTGGGGCGGTATTTTTGCAAATAATATTCTTTAACGCCTGCCTCTTTTAAAAAGGTGCCGAGCTCAAATAAATCATCAACGGTTAAAAGGCGTGGATCGCAAGTGGTGCGACATTCAAAATGTATGCCGGAAGAGATAAGCATCTGAAGACTTTTTTTGACTTCGTTAAAAGCATTAAAACCGCCGGTTAAAGTTTTGTATTTTGCTTTAGGACCTTTGATGTCTAAGCCCACCCAATCCAAAAGAGGCAAAATCTTAAAAAGGGCATCCGGTTTATAGCCTCCCGTATGAAGCCCGATGGTATAGCCTAAGTCTTTAACTTGTTTAACGGCATCATAAAGACCTTTTTGCACCAAAGGTTCACCGCCCGAAAAAACAACGGCGTCAAGCATACCTTTGCGGCGCTCTATAAATTTTAAGAATTTTTCAAATGTCCACTCCGGAGCGGTGGTTGATTTAAGAGGTTGTAAACTTGTGTTGTAACAAAAAGGGCAACGCCAAGGACAGCCTTGTAAAAAAGCAACGGCTGCAATATGAGAAGGAAAATCGACGATGCTGAAAGGTTCAACATCGCCGATTAAAATGTCTTCTGTTTTCGACATGAAACTATTCTGCAGCTAATTTGTCTGCGTCAATGTGCATGACGGCTTTTTCTTCACAAAAGCAAAGACGTGAATAATATTCGCTCTTTTTGCCCTTATTGAACTCAGAAACAGGTCTGTGATAGCCCATAACTCTTGTCCAAACCTCGCAAGGTTGACGCTCTGCATCTGTTAATTGAACATCGTTGAAGTTAATTACGTTTGTCATTTGAATAATCCTTTCTAAAAAATAAGTTAAGCAACATTTGAGTTCGTGGCTTTAAGAGCCTTTAATTTTGCCGCCTTTTTCTCCTCATCGCAGATTGGGCAGAATTTATGTTCACCATTCAAATAGCCGTGTTTCGGGCAAATTGAAAACGTTGGTGTAATTGTAATATAAGGAAGTCTATAATTCGTTAACACGCGGCGAACCAAATCACGGCAGACGGTTGCTGATGAAATGCGTTGGTTCATATAAAGGTGAAGAACCGTGCCGCCTGTGTATTTTGTTTGAAGCGTTGATTGTAAATCGAGAGCTTCAAACGGATCATCGGTGTAGCCGACCGGAAGTTGAGAAGAGTTTGTGTAATAAGGATCTTCCTGTGTTCCGGCTTGAATAATGCCGACATAGCGTTTTTTATCTTCTCTTGCGAAACGATAAGTTGCGCTTTCAGCCGGTGTGGCTTCCAAATTATACATATGTCCGGTTTCTTCTTGCATTTTAACAAGTTTCGCGCGGATATAGTCTAAGAACTTAACGGCAAATTCCTGTCCCCAGCTGTCTGCAACACTGTGTTCGTCATTTGTGAAGTTGCGAATCATCTCGTTAATACCGTTGACGCCGATCGTTGAAAAGTGATTGCGAAGCGTGCCGAGATAACGCTTGGTGTAAGGATATAAGCCTTGGTCAATAAGATTTTGAATTGTTTTACGTTTAATTTCGAGCGAAGTTTGAGCAATATGCAAAAGCTCGTCAACACGTCCGAAAAGACCTGTTTCGTTGCCTTTGTAAACATAGCCCAGTCTTGCGCAGTTAAAGGTAACGACACCGATTGAACCGGTCTGTTCCGCAGATCCGAATAAGCCGTTTCCTTTGGCGAGTAATTCGCGCAAGTCAAGCTGCAAGCGGCAGCACATCGATCTGATTTGACCGGGTTTTAAAACAGAGTTGATGAAGTTTTGGAAATAAGGCATACCGTATTTGGCTGTCATTTCAAACAACAATTCGGTGTTTTTGTCTTCCCACGGAAAATCGGGAGTCATGTTATATGTCGGGATAGGGAATGTAAACGGACGGCCCAAAACATCACCTTCCATCATCACTTCGATATAGGCGCGGTTAATCATGGACATTTCTTCTTTCAAATCACCGTAGGTAAACGGCATTTCTTCCTGACCTTCGATAATCGGCATAAAGTTTTCATCATGACCGGCAATATGACCGCCGATATAGGGGTGCTGATCTCTTAAATCTTCAGGGCATACCCAGTCAAACGTGAAGTTTGTGAAAGGCGTTTGAGAGCCCCAACGTGAAGGAACGTTTAAGTTGTAAATCAACTCTTGCATACATTGTTTAACTTCTTTATAGGACAAATTGTCTTTTCTGATAAACGGTGCCAAATAAGTATCAACAGATGAAAATGCCTGTGCGCCTGCCCATTCGTTTTGAAGAGTGCCCATAAAGTTAACCATTTGACCGGTTGCGGCCGACAAGTGTTTCGGCGGATTGGCTTCGGCTTTGCCGCGAACACCGTTGAAACCTTCTTTTAAAAGTGTTTTTAAAGACCAACCGGCGCAATAGGCCGCAAGCATATCCAAATCATGAATATGAATATCGCCGTTGCGGTGAGCTTCGCCGACCTCTGCCGGATAAACCGTGCTGAGCCAATAGTTTGCCGTTACTTTGCCTGAAACATTCAAAATCAAACCACCGTTCGAATAACCTTGGTTAGCATTGGCATTAACGCGCCAGTCAAGTTTTTGCAAATATTCGTTAATAGAACTTTCAACATCAACCATTGTCTTTTTGTCGTGGCGCATCCATGCGCGTCTTTCACGATAAAGAATATAAGCTTTCGCTGTTTTGAAATAATTGTCTTTAATCAAAACCTTTTCAACCAAGTCTTGAATGTCTTCGATTGAAATGACCTCTTTGTCATCATGGACCAAAGAAATTTCAAGCAAAACTTTTTCGGTTAAAGCGTGCGTTTTTTTCTCGGTAAGCTCACCGGTTGTTGTGCCTGCTTTTAAGATGGCGTCATAAATTTTTGAAGCATCAAAATCAGCCAAAGTGCCATCACGTTTCGAAACATATTTGCAGGTAACCGTGTTCTTGAAAGACATCGTTTTGGTGTTTGTTTCAGACATTTATTTTTATTCCTTATATTTAAATGGTTATAAAACGAATTGGTTTATTCAATACAATATATTGTGTTTACAAAAAGTAAAGAAACAAGATATAGTATGCACATAATTTTTTCGAACATGAGCTAAGTGTCGCAAAATAAAGAAAAATTCACAAGAAAAATTTTTTTAAAAAAATTAAAAAAAATGCTATGTGCTTAAAAATGAGCCATATTTTTTTTAATAAAAGTGGATAAAAATGTTCACAAAAATAAAATGATATAAAATCAGATATATAAATTTAACGCATTGATTCTAAACCGTTTTAAAAATTAAAAATACAACCGATAAGATGTGTTTTGCTTTAAATAAATATCAGGTGATGTAAAAAAGATTGTTTATCCGATTCGTCTCGATTCGAAAATTTTTTTTATAACCTTCTAAAGAAAAATGATCAAAGGAAGACTCTTCTATATATAAGAAAAAAATCTTGCTTTTTGAACTAAACTTTTATATTCTCTGCGCAGATGGTTTATATTTTTTAGGAGTCTTTTAATGAAAAAGTATGTTGTTCTTGCGCTTATTCCTTTAATGGCATCTTGCGCAAACTATTGTCACAAAGATCGTTGCAACAAAGAACCCGCACCGTTGCCTGTTGTTTATGAAGAACCGGCACCGCTTGAAATTGATAACTGTGCTTGTGTGAACGAGCCTGAGCCGTATCGCGAAGTTAAACATCCGCGAATTGTGGAGGAATTTGTTGAAGATCAGCCGAGACGCGCTTGTGATGATCATCAAATGCTCGATTGCGGCTGCGGAAACTGCGACACATTCCATCATCAAGCGGCTCAAGAGCCGATTTATAATCCGGAATTTTATGAGATTGAAACCCCTGAGGTTAAGACCTATGTTCCCGCTCAACCGGAAGGATACACACTTGCGGCAAACCGCACATTCAATCGTTTTATCAAAGACACATATCCGATATATGAAAAAAATCCGAACATTAAGCTTTTTGTTGAAAACGGCGTTGCCAAAGATTCGGATTTGCCGGCAGGTATTTCAAGCGGTGTGAACACATTCAGAGCACAAGTTGCAAATTCACACACTTTTGTTTTGGTCGATTCGCCGGCAGAGGCAGACTATGTTTTGAAAACAACGGCAGAATGGTTTGATACACCTTCATCTGTCGTTCCGTCGATTAAATATGTTTCAAGACTTGTTGCGAAAGACGGAAGCGATGCCGGCGTTTGGTCTCAGATTGTGAAAAGAGCGGATAACAAAAGCTGGTTGTAATGCGGTTTTTAATCTGCTTTTTAATATTGGTTGTAAGCCCTGTTTTTTCAAGCAACGCTCAAGAGGCGGAAAGCTTGGAAATCAGGGCTAACGCTTGTGAAAAAGCAATTGAAGGCGAAAGCTCTTCAAGCACACGTATCAGGGCGATAGATAAAGCCGTCTTTTTAGGCTTAAAAAATCTTTCGGTTTTTGATAAAGACAAAGAAAAAATGGATGATTATGACTTAAATGTGATGATCTATCGAATTTTAGATGAATATGTCGAAGATTTAAGTTCAAAAGTTACAAAATCAAATGAAGACAAGGTTTGTGTGGAAATTCAAGGCTACGTCAATCCTTCAAAAATAGATATTATTCGTGAAGAATTTAAAAGAAATATTCAAAACAACGGGGCAAACAATCAAGACGTTTTTGATATTGTTCAAAATGTCAACGAAGAAATTAAATTTTCACCGAAAAATGTAGAAGAGTTGGCGCTTGTTTATGTTGACGATTTGGCGTATTACAACGGTGCAAAATCTAAAAAATATGCAAACCTCTTAAAGCAAAAGATACAAAACAACGCTTATTATTATCTGACGGAAGAAAAAGAGCTGGCAGATTATGTGATAAGTCCGAAAATTCTAAAGGCAAAGGTGGATTTGCTCGATAAAGACCATAAGCGCCTGCAAATGGTTTTGGTTCTGGAAGTTTCGGGAATAACACAAGATGTTTTGCCGGTAACACAAAACAGGTTTTTATTGTTTTCGGCAGATGAAAGCGAACAGCAAATCGCCGACCGCTTAATTAAAAAGCTTTTGGAAGCGGCAAGTTTGGAAGCCGTGCGCCAAATTGAAATCAAAGAAACGGCAAAACTCGAAGAAAATACGCTCGGACGAATTTTATAATTAAGCGTTCTGAGAAAGTTTTAATATATCAATGATGGAAAAAACGGTCAAAAACTGCTCAAAAACAGCATCGATTTTGGGTTTGTTGAGATTCGTTTTGAAAAACGAGAAAGGCTCAAACATATCTTCTTTTGTCTCAACGGCAATCAAAAGTTTTTTATTAAAAAACGAGAGCTGAACGGATTTACCTTTATAAAGCTGTTTTAATTTTATGAGGCGTTCCATAAAAATCGGGGTTAAAAGATAACGCGCTTCAATTTGATCGGTTGAATAGACCTCAAACGTTTTTTCAAAAAACGGATCTTCTAAAGCAACGCGCTCCATGCCTTGCGGTTTTGTAAAACGTGAGAAAATGCCGTGGTCTTTGAGCACAATCGTATGTCCTTGAAATTTTTTTGGCATATCAAGTTCGATGGATATGCCTTGGAAAACGGTAACTTCGTGAGATTTTTTTTGAGTGCGCTCAATCTTTTTTAAAATTTGTTCGCAAAGGCGCATATGAACACCTTGAAACACACCTGAGAAACAATCATCCGCAGACGCTGTTTCAAAGTAAGGAAAAATTTTGCTGTCATTAATCTCGGAAGGGCTTAAACCATCGCCTTGCTGATAAGAAAACCCCTTGAAGTAACCAACAAAAGTTTGCATAACATCATTTTTAATTTTTTTTCTGTAGGACTTAAAAGGCTGACGAAGCAGAAAAGCAAACAAGGCAAAAACAATAAAGAACAAGCCTGCATCAACATCTTTTGCAAAATATTTATTAAGAACATATATGCCGATGGTAACAACCGGCAAAACGAACAAGGCAAGCAAAACCAAAAGCCAAAAGTGTGAGACATATTTTTTGCGCAATTTTTCTTTTGCCTTTAAGGCGGGATAGAGGGTTTCGGTCCAATAGGCCTCAAATCCCTGTCTTAAATCAGGATATATTTGATTTTGGTCTGTCATTATTTAAGATAATCCTTAACATCAATTCTCGATTTTTCTTTTTCATCAATTTCAAAGAAAGGCTGATCGGCTTTAATATGAAGCAAAGAGGCAATAAACGAAGAAGGAAATATTTCAACGGCATTTTTAAGTTCTGTTAAAGCGCTGTTGTAAAAACGGCGCGCGGCGGCAATATTTTCTTCTGTTTCTTCAAAAGTTTGCATTGCCTGAACCATCGTTTGATTGGATTTTAAATCAGGATAATTTTCAACATTAACCCAAAGGGTGCGAAGCTTATCATTTAAAGCATTTTCAATTTGCATTCGCTCTTTGGGGTGAGTGGTAAAATCTTGTTTAATCGCACTGTTTCTTAAATTAACGATTTCGGAAAGAAGCGTTTTTTCATGTTCCATAAATTTAGCGGCCATGCTTAAAATGTTCGGCAACAAGTCATAACGTTTTTTGAGTTGAACGTCAATACCGGAAGAGGCTTCTTTCAATCTGTTTTTTGTTTTGATTAAAGAGCTGTAAAGCACATAAAGATAAATCAAAACGGCAATTAAAATCAGAACAAATAAAAAACTCATGTAACCCTCACAATTTTATATAGAATACAGATATTTTACATATAAAACAAAATTCATAATAAAAGATTAAGTTTTATGTGATAGAAAAAGAAAAGAATACTTCAAAGGAGAGATTAGATGCTTAATGTAATTTTTTGCTCATTCTTTTTAATGGCTTTTTTAAATGCCTGTTATCAATTATGTTTAGGACAGACAGACATTTTTGAAAAAATAACGCTTTCGATGTTTGAGGCAGCAAGCACCGGTTTTAATATATCAATCGGCTTAACGGGAATGCTCTGCTTATGGCTCGGACTTTTAAAGGTGGGTGAAAAATCGGGTTTAACAAACCTTCTTGCCAAAGCATTAAGACCATTGTTCAGAAAAATTATGCCCGAAATTCCTGAAAACCATCCGGCGCTCGGCTCAATCGTTATGAATATGGCGGCAAACATTTTAGGCCTTGACAATGCGGCAACACCGATGGGCTTGAAGGCAATGAATGAATTGCAGGAATTAAACAAGGACAAACAAAAAGCCTCAAACGCTCAGATTTTGTTTATGGTGATTAACGCGTCGGCCGTTACGCTTATACCCATTAATATATTAATGTATAGGCAAATGCTCGGCTCGGTCAATCCGACGGCGGTTTTTGTGCCGATATTGCTTGCAACGTCTGTGTCGACATTGGTTGGTTTTTTTGCGGTGGCATTTGTGCAAAGGCTCAATATTTTTAACCGCGTTGTGTTGTCGTATTTGTTAGGATTCGTGGCAATTGTTTCGTTGATGGCATACTACTTTTTAAATATGGCACCCGAAGTTCGGTTAGAATATTCGGGACTGTTTGCAAACTTAATTCTGTTTTCGTTTGTGATCGGTTTTATTTTAAGCGGTATCATCAAAAAAATAAACGTTTATGAAACCTTTATCGATGGTGCAAAAGAAGGATTTGATATTGCCGTTAAGATTATTCCTTATTTGGTTTCAATGCTTTGCGCAATCGCTGTTTTAAGATCTTCGGGCGTTTTAGATGTTTTTGTTAACTGGATAACAAACGTTTTAACGCATTTCGGCGCGAACACGGATTTTGTTCCGGCATTGCCGACAGCTCTGATGAAACCGTTGTCGGGCAGCGGCGCAAGAGCAATGATGATTGAAACATTGACGCACTACGGCGCGGACAGTTTTGAAGGTTTTGTCGCTTCTGTGATGCAAGGATCAACGGAAACAACGTTTTATGTTTTAGCGGTTTATTTCGGCGCAGTTAAAATAAGTAAAACGGGAGCCGCCGTTCCGTGCGCGCTGATGGCTGATTTGGCAGGACTTGTGGCCGCCGTTGTGTTCTCATATATGTTCTTTTAAGGCATTAAAATGAAAACACTCATTCAAAGAGTTAAATATGCCGGTGTTAAAGTTGAGGGGAAAACCGTCGGGCAAATAGACGGCGGTTTGCTCGTATTTATCGGGGTTCAAAAGGGCGATAAAGAAGAACAGGCTGATTTTCTGAGCAAAAAAATTTGTAATTTGCGAATTTTTGAAGACGAAAACGGTAAAATGAATAAATCGCTCTTTGATGTTAAAGGACAAATGCTTGTCGTTTCGCAATTCACATTGTGTGCGGACACATCGCGTGGCAACCGACCTGGGTTTGAAAATGCGGCTTTGCCGGCGGATGCCGAAAAACTGTATGAATATTTTTCAAAAAAAGTTCGTGAGCTTGGCATATTCGTTCAAAACGGCGTGTTTGGTGCGGATATGAAAGTTGAGCTTTTAAACGACGGACCTGTAACATTGATGATTGAAAATAGAAGTAATTTAGTTGACAAGATTTAAAAATGAAATAAATTAGATTAAAAGAATAAATATGAAAGGATTAAATTTTATGGAAAACGGAACAAAAAAAATTGAAATAAAACAAGAAAAAAACGGTGATAAGTTAGTTTGCAAATTAAAAGGCTGGCTTGACCCGAATACTTCGCCGGAACTTTTGGCCGCTATTGACTTAAAAGGCTTAAAAGAGCTTGTTTTTGATATGAAGGACGTGGAATATGTTTTTTCGGCAGGTTTGCGCGCCTTTTTGCAATTTCAAAAGATGATGGATGCTCAAAACGGAACGGTTAAGTTAATCAACGTTTCGGACTCAATCAGATCTATTTTCGAATACACGGGTTTTGAAAGTTTGCTTGAATCAAAATAATGATGAACAATCTCAAACTTTGGTCAAATAAACAATCGCTCGCATTCAAATTAAGCATAAGCATTTTGATATGTGTGTTGGTTGTGTTTTTGGGGTTGGGTGTGTTTTTATCAAAAAGCGCGAGACACATTGTCAGCTCAAATGCCGAAGAAATGGGTAAAAAATCCGTTCAGGCATATGTTTCGGATATTACGCATTTAGCTTTAGATACCGAACAGCTTATTTTAAACACAAAAAATATGCTAAGCCAGCTCGAAGACAACGATGTTGAATCGATGGAGCTTGCACTAAACTCGGCGGTAAAAACGATTTATCGCTCGGCTTTAACTTATACGGAAGCTTGGGTTTATGTCTTTCCGCCCGAAGATGTTTCATACGGAACACTTTATCGCTCGGTTGATTTGAACGGAAACGTGTCTTTTAAGGCATACAAAATTGAGAATTTTTATAAAATTTTCCCTTGGTTTAAAGCCGTTCCGAAGGTTGAAGAAATTTATTGGTCCGAACCGTATGAAGACACGATAACGAAAAAGCCGGTCGTAACGTGTTTGGTGCCGTTTTTGTTTCAAAACAGCAAAGATTTTGACGGACTTGTGGCATTAACGATCGATCTTTCAAAGATGAAAGAAAGTATGGAGAGCTTTTCTTCTTCGGAAAAAGGAAAGCTGTTGTTGATTTCAAAGAATGGCTTATATATAACGCATCCTGATCCGGAAATTGAGTTAAAAATGACAATATTTGATTTGGCAAAAAGAAATAAAGTTCCGGAACTGACACAATCCGGTCAGGAAGTTTTAAGCGGCAAAACAGGTATGACAAGGCTTTCTTATTCGTCGGTTGTGAAAGGTCCGGCGGTGGCATTTTATGCGCCGATAAAGCACTTAAGCTGGGGCTTGCGTTTAGTCTATTCCGAAAATGAAATCTTTAATCCGATCAATCGGGTTCAATATATGACGATTCTGCCCCTTATGATCGGAATGTTGATTTTGTTTTTGATTGTATATCAAATCTGCCGCAAATCAACAAAACAATTATTCAGTTTAAGCAAAATTGCCGCAAATTACGGTAAGGGTGATTTTTCAAAAAGCTTTGAGGAAAAAGCATCGGCGCGAGAGGTTTTTGTGCTTTCAAAAGCGATGAATGATATGAGAGAAAACCTTTTAAATTATATTCAAAAAGAAAAAGAAGACGCTATTGAAAAACAAAAAAGCGAGAGTGAATTAAATATTGCCCGAAGCATTCAAAACTCTGCTTTATCAACAAATTATCCGAAGCATCACGCTTTTAAGATGAGCACAAAAATGGTTTCGGCAAAAAGAGTTGGCGGTGATTTTTATGACTTTTTCTTCATCGACAGAAATCATTTTGCAATTATGGTGGCTGATGTTTCTGGAAAAGGCATTCCGGCCGCACTTTATATGATGAAAGCTCAAGCCCTTATTAAGAACGCTGTGAAAAGTTCAAGGACGCTTTCTGATGCCTTTTATACCATCAACAATGATTTGTATGAAGGCAACGACAGTTGTATGTTCGTTTCGGCGTTTATGGCAGTTGTTGATGTTTTAAGCGGAGAGGTCGAATATGTGAATGCGGGGCATACGCATCCGCTTTTTGATGAGGGAAACGGATACGAATTTATCAGGCCTGAAAAAAATGTTGTTTTAGGTGTTAAGAAAAATGTTCGTTTTATCACGCAGAAATTAACAATGAAACGAAATGATCGCCTGTTTTTATATACGGACGGGGTAACGGAAGCCGAAAACAAAAATTCGGATTTTTATGGTGAAAAAAGGCTCAAAAAGGTGTTGAGTCAAAAATTTGTTTCGCCTGAAAAGACGCTCGATCATGTGCTTAAAAATATTCGAAAATATGCCGGGGATACGGCGCAATCAGATGATATCACAATGCTCGAATTTTGTTATCAGGGAATGAACGGCAGACAATTAACCATTGATGCAAAATTAGATAAGCTCTCTGAGGTCTTGAGCTTCTTAAGAGATGATATGAGTGAAAATAACATTTTACCAAGCGTTCAATTCAGAATGATTGAGGCCGCGGAAGAAGTGTTCGTCAATATTGCACAATATGCATATGCGGATTTTGAAAACGGAGAAGTCGATATTTTAACCGATTTTCAAGAAAACACGTATATGGCAGCCTTTATTGACGGAGGCAGAAAATATAATCCGCTCGCAATTAAAGATCCGCAAGTCAAAGCACACTTTAAGGATCGCCAAATCGGCGGGTTGGGTATTTTCTTGGTTAAAAAACTTGCCGATTTCGTGGAATATGAATATGACAACAACCACAATATCTTAAAGATATCGGTCATAAACAAAGAAAAAAATTAAAAGGTTCCAAGCTTTTCAATAGATGTGCTGAGCTCTGAAATAAAAGGAATTGTGACATTACAAACATTGTCAGCGCATTCAAAAAAATCACGATATTTTTTTGAAAACTCAAGCTGAAGCACGCAAGGCTTTTTTTCAAGTTTTTGCAAACGTCCGGTAAGGCCGAATTTTCCGGTATAATGTTCATCATTAACGACATAAGAAATATGATACTTTTTTGTAAGTGCATCTATGATTTGAAGAATTTGATGATAATCTTCTTTTTGGAAATAGCCGGTTCCGATTGCTAAATCAAAGCGGTCATTGTTTTTCATACCATGTATATCTAAGAAAAAATGATTATTGAGATGCTTAAATTCAATAAAATCAGAGATGAGAGCCTTTCTTTTAACAAATTTGTTGCGCACAATTGAAGTAAAGTTTTGAAACTCGGAAAGATAAGAAACAATTGCGCCCGTGTATAAATCAGCTTGTTTTATTTTTTTACAGACAAAGGTTTTTGTGGCATGAGGAGCACATAAACAAACAAAAGTTTTCTTTTCAAAGCAAGAAAAAACATCCGGATTTTTTTCATCGCCGAAAGATTCGTTTTGCGCAAATATATCATTAAGAGAGATAAGTTTTTGAAGCATGTTTTACGTTAATTTTTCTTTTTTGATGAAAACAGAATATAAAAAAATATGTAAAAATAAGGTTAAAAGGTTATGACGGCTCATATAAACCGGCACCGTGCCGCTTCGTTCCGACACAAACATACCAATAAAAAAAGAGGCACAAAGCCTCTCTTTTTATTGGTGCGCTAGGCCTAGAATGGCTAAAACTTTTATTCAAAAGTTTTTTAACGCC
>CAJOLB010000027.1:16378-26081 GCA_905235385.1 uncultured Alphaproteobacteria bacterium
CGCTGCGGTTCAAACCGGCACCGTGCCGCTTCGTTCCGATACAAACATACCAATAAAAAAAGAGGCACAAAGCCTCTCTTTTTATTGGTGCGCTAGGCCGGAATCGAACCGGCACGGGATTGCTCCCAACAGATTTTAAGTCTGCAGCGTCTACCTGTTCCGCCACAAGCGCATAAATCCTTCCTGTCTTTATTATCACATAATTTTATAATTGCAACATAAAACTTGAATTTTTTTAAAAAATGTGCTTTCTTCTTTGTAACGGCAATCGTGCCGTAATAAAAAAAACATACGGCAGAAACAGCGTTTCGGTATGTGATTATGAGGAATTTAATATGAAAAATGAGCCGATTTCGCTTCAAAAAT
Source organism: uncultured Alphaproteobacteria bacterium (assembly GCA_905235385.1). Classification (GTDB taxonomy): domain Bacteria; phylum Pseudomonadota; class Alphaproteobacteria; order RF32; family CAG-239; genus UBA1254. Next base: position 16,745 of record CAJOLB010000027.1, read on the forward strand.
ACATCTTCCCGAACATCAATCAGGACGGATGGAAATTTGTAAGCATTTTTGCCTTGATAACAGCGTTGTTGGGGCTTTTATGGACACCGCTCGGTTTAATCGGGGTTGTGTTAACGGTTTGGTGCTATTACTTTTTCAGAGACCCTGAAAGAATAACGCCGAAAATTAAAGATGTGGTGGTTTCGCCGGCAGACGGTGTGGTGCAGATGATCACACGAGTAACCGGACCGCAGGAACTCTCTATGAACACAAAAACCTACAATCGTATCAGCATTTTTATGAGCGTGTTCAATGTTCATGTCAACCGTGCGCCGGCAACGGGCGAAATTGTTAAAACAAATTATATCAAAGGAAAGTTTTTTAATGCAAGCCTTGATAAAGCCAGCAAAGACAATGAGCGTCAATTAATTGCGATGAAAACAAGTTCGAACAAAACGATTGCTTTTGTTCAAATTGCGGGACTTGTGGCAAGACGTATTGTTTGTTTGGCAAAAGAAGGCGATAAATACGAGGCGGGAGACCGTTTCGGTTGGATCAGATTCGGTTCGCGTTTAGATGTTTATTTACCGACCGATGTTGAACCTTTGGTTTGTGTCGGACAAACAATGATTGCCGGCGAAACGATTCTGGCAAATCTTACGGCAGAAAAACAAGAACGCCCTGAAGGAGTGGCTAAATAAAATGGACGGTATGGATAGAATTAGAAACTTAAATGACAAGCTGTTGCTCTCAAAACAAAAATTAACGGAGATTCCGTTTCGAAAATTGGCGCCGAATATGGTGACGATGATGGCATTATGCGCCGGTGTAACGTCTATCAGATATTCGGTTTCGGACAACTGGGCAAAAGCTGTTTTGTGTATTTTTTTGGCGGCTTTGTTTGATGGTCTTGACGGACGTGTGGCACGATTTTTGAAAGCTTCATCAAGATTTGGGGCAGAACTCGATTCTTTATCGGACTTTGTGAGCTTTGGTGTGGCACCGGCGATTTTGATTTTTCAATGGTCGCTTTATGATTTGCCGCGCTTCGGTTGGCTCTTTTGTTTGATGTTTGCAATGGGTATGGCAATGCGTTTAGCCCGTTTTAACACGATGCTTGATATGGATGATGTGCCTGAATATTGGACACACTATTTTGTAGGTGTTCCTGCACCGGCAGCCGCCGGACTGGGTATTATGCCGGTTTTGATTTGGTTCGATTTTCCGGAGCTTGAGTGGCTTTTGCGCTCAAATGCGTTTTGCGCAATCATGACATGTTTGGTCACATTTTTAATGGTAAGCCGCATTCCGACGCTCTCTCTTAAAAAGACGAAAGTTAAAACATCAATGTTTGTGCCTTTGATGTTGGTTGTTGTTTTGTTTGTGAACTTTATGCTCACCCAACCTTGGATGACACTCGGGGTAATAGGTTGTTTGTATTTAATATCTATTCCGCTGAGCTGTTTGAAATTCTTAAAAGATAAAAAGAAATACGAACAAAAGAAAAAAGCGTGAGAAATCACGCTTTTTTAATTTGAAAATAAAGTTTTATTGCGCCGCGCTTTCAACCAAACGGTCAAGATTTTGGGTTTCTTGTTTGTCATAACCTTCTTCTTTGGGCTGCGGATTTGGTGCAACCGTAGATGTTTTCGGCTCGGCAAGCTCTTTGAACAATTCTTCAGGATTGTCCTTGATTTTAGAATTTGTGCTTGCAGACTTTTCTTTAATCTTTTCAAGCGTTTCTTCAGGAATCAAGTTTTTCAAAGGCTCGGCAAAGTCGCCCGCCGTCATAAAGTAACGGGAATCGGTAAAGAACGGATTTTTGGCATCTTCCGGCAAAAGAGTGTTCAAAAGCATATTAAACAAAACCACAAGCAAAAATGCGCGTAAAAAACCGAAAATCAGACCAAGACCGCGGTCCAGCCCCGAAAGTTTGCTTTTTCTGAGTTTTTTAAGCATTTTGAATGTGAGCAAAAACCACAGAATATAAAAAACGACAAGCAAAACGAGTGCAGACACGAAAGTCGCCATCATCGAACTCGCAACGTAGTTTTTCGTAAACGGGGTAAGGTAGGGTATCAAATAAAAAATAAAAATGGCGGCCAAAATCCACCCGATGATGGATAAAACCTCTTTGACAAGCCCGCGTGCAAGCGAGATGAGCATGGATATAAGTGTTAAAACAATTAAAATAACATCTAAATTGTTCAGCTGATGCATTTTTATTCCCCTTTAATTAAACCAATTGATCAAGCGATGGACATTGCCGATTTCATAATATGACATTGTATCAAGTTTTTTCTCTTTGCCGAAGCTTGAGGGCACAATGGCACTCGAAAAACCGAGCTTTGCGGCTTCTTTTAAGCGAAGAGCAGGTTGCGTAACCGCGCGGATTTCACCCGACAACCCGATCTCGCCGAAAATAACCATATCTGAAGGCAAAGGCTTGTTCGAAAGCGATGAAATAACGGCCATGGCAACAGCCAAATCAGCCGCAGGCTCAGAAATTTTAAGACCGCCGGCAATGTTTAAATAGACATCTTGCGAGCTGAAATTATAACCGCATCTTGCCTCAAGAACAGCCAAAATCATGGCAAGCCTGTTTGAATCCCAGCCGACAACGGCACGTTTCGGCGCACTGTATCCGCTTTGGCTGACAAGCGCTTGTATTTCAACAAGAAGCGGTCGCGATCCTTCAATGCCGGCAAAAACACATGAGCCCGAAACATTTCCCTGACGTTCGGCTAAAAACAGAGCCGACGGGTTTTCAACCTGTTCAAGCCCCTTGTCCTGCATTTCAAAAACACCGATTTCATCTGTGGCACCGTAACGATTTTTAACAGCTCTTAAAATGCGGAAATGATGCCCTCTTTCGCCTTCAAAATATAAAACCGTGTCAACCATGTGTTCCAAAATACGCGGACCGGCAATGGCGCCTTGTTTGGTCACATGACCGACTAAGAACAGCACAAATCCCTTTTTCTTAGCAAGTTTAATCAGCTCATAAGCGCAGGCTCTGACCTGCGAAACGCTTCCCGGTGTGGATTCGACATCTTCCAAATACATTGTTTGAATAGAATCAATAATCACAATGCTCGGATTGGCTTTTTCAAGCGTTGCGAGAATGTCTTTAACCTCGGTTGTTGAGGCAAGTTTGACAGGAGTGGAGGCAACACCTAAGCGTTGAGCACGGATTCGAACCTGATCAATTGCTTCTTCACCTGAGATATAAAAACACTCCAAATTATCTTTCTTTTGGGCAACACCGGCTGCAATTTGAAGCAACAAAGTTGACTTTCCGATTCCCGGATCGCCGCCGACCAAAATTGCAGACCCCGGCACAAGCCCGCCGCCCGACACGCGATCAATTTCTTTGATGCCCGTTTTTAAGCGTTCATAAGATTGTGTGGAGCCGCTCAAGTCAACAAATTCAATTAACGAACCTTTTTTCTTTGTGTTTAAAACGGAAAAGCCGCTCTGTTCAACTTTTTCTTCGGTGATGCTGTTCCATTCACCGCATGAATCACATTTTCCCTGCCATTTCGGATAAACCGCGCCGCAGGTTTGGCAAACATATTGAACAGTGCTTTTTTTAGCCATCTTCAGACCTCCACTTTAATCGGACCTTGAGCGCAACCGTTGATAAATTGAACAACATAGGGATTTTCGGTTTTATCCATTTCTTTAACACTGCCTTGCCAAATGATCTTACCTTGATAAAGCATAGCGATTCTATCCGCAATTTTGCGAGCCGAAGCCATATCATGCGTAATGGTTAAGGTTGTTGCACCCAAGCCTTTTGCCGATTCGATAATTAAATCATTAATCACATCTGCCATAATCGGATCAAGTCCTGTTGTCGGTTCGTCAAAGAAAATAATTTCAGGCTTTGTGATAATGGCTCTTGCAAGTCCGACGCGTTTTTGCATACCTCCCGAAAGCTCGGAAGGAGATAAATCCGCAACATCAGGTGCAAGCCCGACCTGACGCAAAACACGAACGGCTTCCATTTTGGCTTTTTCTCTGGGCATATTTTTGTTTTCAAGCAGAGAAAAAGCAACGTTTTCCCAAACAGATAAGCTGTCAAAAAGCGCACCGCCCTGAAAGAGCATCCCCATTTTTGCGTGAAAATCTTTTTTATGGCGAGAGGTTGCCGAAACCACTTCAGCATCATCAATTTTAATTGAACCGCTATCAGGGATTAAAAGACCTTGTATGCATTTAATCAAAACGGATTTTCCCGTACCCGATCCGCCGATAACAACCAAAGATTCGCCCTTCTTAATGTCTAAATCAACACCGTTTAAAACTTTTTTTTGACCGAAGGCTTTATGTAAATTTTTAATTGAAATTTTAATATCTGACATGAGCTAACCTATTTTGAAAAAAGAATTTCCGTGATGATGTAGTTAAAAATTAAAATCAAAATCGAAGCTGAAACAACAGCATTTGTTGTCGCTTGACCCACGCCTTGGGCGCCGCCCTTTGAACGATAACCGTTATAGCACCCCATTAAAGCAATCAAAAAACCGAAAACAGAGGCTTTCACGATGCCCGTCGTGATATCAAGCGGTTGAAGATATTCAAGAGTTGCATTGATGTAATTCGCAGGGTTAAATCCGAGTTTGTAAATACCGACAACATAACCGCCGAATATTCCGATCACATCTCCGAACAATACCAAAAGAGGCAAAACAATCAAGCCCGCCCATAAACGAGGAGCAAACAAATATTTAAAAGGATTGGTCGAAAGAGTAACGAGAGCATCAAGCTGTTCGGTAACTTTCATTGTGCCGATTTCGGCAGCCATTGCCGCACCGATTCTGCCGGCAACCATCAAGGCTGATAAAACAGGCGCAAGTTCACGCGTAACAGAAATCAAAACAACATCGGCAACCATGCTTTCGGCACCGACACCGCCGAAACCGGAATAGCTCTGCATGGCAATAACCATACCGGCAAAAATCGTTGTCAACCCGACAACCGGCAAAGAATAAAAACCGATATCAAGAACCTGTTTTCCGAAATTTTTAAAATAAAAAGGCGGTGTTAAGGCATGATAAACGGCCTTAATGATATATAAAACAAGCTCGCCCAAAGAAATAATAAATTTAACGAGCGGTTTGCCCAATGTTCTTAAAAAATTTTCAACGTATTTTCTTTGCATGTATTTTCTCGATAATTTCAACACAAACAGTTTAAGATTTTTCTTTCGCTTCTTCAAGAATGCAGTTCAATTTGACCACAATCTTATGAACGGCGGACATTTCAAACGCATTCAGTTTTAATAAGGGCAGTCTTAAATTTTCACAATTAAAGAACGATGCACTCGGCATACGCTCGATTTCTTCGGGGTCGCAAAGCTGTATGACAAGTTTGACGGGCGTTTTTTCTTTTGTATTGAGCCGAATAAGGCCCACCCCTCGAACCTCTAAAAGACCTGAGAGATTTTGAGGCGCAGAGGCAAAAAGCGTATTGTCAAAAACTTGTAAATCCGTTCGGTCATCTGAGACCAAAACAGCTCCCTTTTCGCAGATGAGCCTTAAAGCCAAATCAGATTTTCCGGAGCCCGATTTGCCTAAAATAAGCAAACCGTGTCCGTTAAAATCAACTGTTGTGGCATGGATATTTTGCATTCTTAAATTCCGGTATGTAAATGAATTTTTTTCAGTCTTTCGATTTTTTGCGGATCCGTTGTTTCAATTTGAAAAACACGCACCCCGTCAGGATTTGAAGAAATCGAAATCTTAAAGGCATTTTGGGGTAAATAAGCTCCCATTTTTTCGGGCCACTCAATCAAACAAACAGCACCGAAAAGAGCTTCTTCCATATTAAGCTCCCAAATTTCTTCGGCATCTTTGAGGCGATATAAATCGAAATGATAGATATCAAAATCATCAGCTTCATAAGTTTGAACAAGCGTAAAAGTCGGGCTCGGGACTTCTTTGGCATTCGTTAGATTTTGAATAAACGCACGTGCAAAAACGGATTTTCCGACACCCAAAGTGCCGAAAAGCGCAAAAACATCGCCTTTTGTTGCAATCAAAGAAAGAACCTCGGCCAAACGTTCGGTCTCTTGGATGTTTGAGCAGGTGAAAGAAAAAACGTCAGACATTTGGGTTATCCGAATAGACCGGGTTTCTTTTTCTTCTGGCGGATAACCTTGACATTATTTGAACGTTCTTTAATTTTGCGCCAATCCCAAGGCTTATAAAACTGACCTTGCCATAAGCCGCGGCGACCTTGTTGGGCTTGGAGCTCATAAGGAACGTAAATATCCGTATATTTTGTGTAGGCAAGAGCCCAACCGGCATTGACAATCGCAGCGCCTAAGTCATACGGACCGAAAGAACAGGTGCCGACCATATTGCCACGCGTGTCTTGCTGAATAATATGGCACTCAAGCTCGCCGTCTTCAATCCAGCTTTTAAGCCATGTGGCGGCTTGTTTTCCGCAATTATAGGTATAGCCCTTGGCATCGGCGCAAGTTTGGCTGATTTCAGGTGCGGCAATGCCGAAAAGCTTGAAATAATGTCCCCTGATTTCAAGCATATCGCCGGTTAAAACACGAGGATAAGCATATATCACAGGATAGCTATTCGGATTAAATTCCTGCAGTTGCTGTTGTGCGGAATTTCCGGCCAATGCGGAAACAACATTTTGAATAACACCTTGCTTCTTTTGAGGTTGAGAGGTGTTTTGAGCCGGTTGAGTATCGGCACTTTGGGGCTTGATGTCTTCAAAAAGCTCGCCCGCCATTTGTTCATCTTCTTCCTGAGGCTGTGTGTTTAAATCAGGAACTTGTTGTTTTTGAGAAGATTCCCGACCGATAAACTGCGAAACAGAAGAAGCAACACCGCCGATTCCGTTATTAAATAAACCGAGTGTGTACATCATAAACAATCCGACGCAGAGCATAATCAAAAGCGATGGCAAACACCCCAAACCGCGGATGAGCATTCGAGAAAAAATAAATAAGATGATGAAAACAATTAAAAGACCGATAAAGCTCATGCCCTGAATGAAAAGACTGGAGCTTTGCGTGCCGGTGCTGCCGCCGTATATAAGAACCAAAAGGCCTAACCCTAATAAGACTTTTTTCAAAAAATACATCTCTACCTCTGCTCGCTTTTTTTACAAAGATAAGCTATTAGAACACGGAAAACGAAAGATTGCAAATCTTTTTTTTAAAACACAAAAGTTTATTGATAAAGCGGAGGAATGGGCTCTTTTTCTTTTTCATTCGATTTTTTGCGGTTTTTAAGGGCTTTTTTATAGGCTTTAACAAAATCTTTTGCTTTAAAATTTCCGCCCTTGTCGTTATAAAGCACGCCTGAAAGGGTTTGAGCCATTTGTGAAAATTTCGGATCGCCTAAAATGTTTGAAACATCATTTAAGTTTGAGATTTGAGCATTCGGAAAGTTTTTTTGACAGAGCGATATAATATTATTTCGAACGGCTCTTAAATCATTTTTTTTGGCGCTCAAATCTAAATCGCTTAAATCGGTTTCGGCTTTTTTCTTGTTTTTTGTTTTTTGAGGACGCTTAAAGAAAACAAAGGCAATCAAAAGCCCCGCCAAAAAAGAAAGAAGAGTTGAGTGATTGGAAAAAAAGGCCTTAAAAGCGCTAACTTGTTTTGTTTCGGTTTGATGATTTTTGGGTGCGTTTGGAGCCGAAGGAGCAGAAGAAATGTTCAAATTAGGATGAACAAAAAGACTTTGGGCATCAAGAACGGCGGTTTGGCTTTGATTTGTGAGCGTGTTATACCACAAAACCTTAATTTCGGGAAGAACAATGGTGCCTGATTTTTGAGGAATGTAGGTTACGAGTGTTTTTTGAACGCCTTTAACGCCGCCGTCCGAAACAAGCGTTTCGCCGCTCGGTTTTTCGGGATACACCTTAAAATCTTCGCTCGACTCAAAAGAAAGTTCGGGCAATTGTGAATCCGTAAGCCCTTCGGCAACAAGTTCAATCTCACGAGAAATAACCGAACCTTGAACAATTTTTTGGGGCAGATTAATAAATTTTCCATCTAAGCTGACATTTTTAGCCGGCAGCCACCAAAGTGAAGAATAAGTTTGAGGCTTTGGCAGGATATTGATTTTCGGACCTTCTTTTTGAAGATGAACGGGTGTTTCAATGCCGAAAACGGAAGGCAGGTTGATTTGGAAAAGACCGCCTTGAAAAATGTTTTGAATATCGGGCTTTTGATAAACAAGACCGTCAAATGAAACTTTAGGAATATAAAGTTCACCGCTTTTTTGGGCAAACAAAGCAAAAAGGTAGGTAATAACACGTCCGCCGTCAGGTTTTTGTTTGATTTTCGGTTTGCTGAGTTCTTTGATGATAAAGTCTGTGGTGGGCTCAAAAGTCGGCGTACCGCTTTCGATGGTGTTGTTATCATGTATTTGAACGGCATAAATAATTTGTTCGTTAACAAAAGTTTTATCGCTTAACTGATAAAGCTCGGTTGAGATTAAATAGGGAGAAGATGGACTTTGCGTGTTTTGAGAAACTTGGGCAGAAACTTGATTTTGAGGCTCAGCATCATCTGAAACGTTAATTTCAATCGGCGAAGTTTTTTCACCTCCGAGCGTAATTGGGGGAATAACCAAGCGCCCTTTTTTTAACGCAAGAAGCGAAAACTTCCATTCGGTTTGATTGTAAATCTTGCCGTTTATGGCATAACTTTGGTGGGAAACAGAGGTCGAGATAACGTCAAAAAGGCCGCTCAAAACAGATAAGTCAGGCGACAAAGAAGATGTTTGATCGGTTGTGATGCTTAAAATAACGGGGCTTTGAAGAGAAGTTTCGTTCGTATTAACGCTTGCGTCAAGCGTTGCCGACGCATTAAAAGAGAAAAAAAGACAAATCAAAAGATAAATATATTTTTTCATCATTTTCTTTCATACCTGTTTTTTAAATATTCTTGAGAAATAAAGGCTTTCAAAAGACCGCCCGGATCATCTTTGATTTCACGGAATTGTTGTTCGCGCGCCTGAACGGTTTCGTCATATTCATCGGCTTGTTGCTCTTTTGCGCTCAACCGAGGGGCTTGTTCTTTCTCAAGGCTTTGATCGTTTTCAAGATTGTTTTCGGCATTGTTTTGTCCGTTCGATTGGTCTTGAGGATTTTTTTCGGATTGATCGGCCGATGATTGTTGCTCGTTTTGCTGTTCGTTATTTTGATTTTGTTCATCATTTTCAGAACTTTGATCTTCGCTTTGAGATTTGTCGTCATTGTTTTGGTTGTCATCTGCGCTGTTTTGGCTGTCAGGATTGTTCTGATCCTGAGGATTTTCTTCGCGCTTGTTTTCGTTGTTTTTGGATTGTTGTTCGTTTTGCATCATCTTTTTCAA
>CAJOLB010000028.1 GCA_905235385.1 uncultured Alphaproteobacteria bacterium
TCGTCAGGTATTGCCGTCGGTATGGCAACAAATATTCCGACACACAATTTGAGCGAAGTGTGCGATGCGCTTTTATATTTGGTGGAAAATAAAGAAGCCACCGACGAGGCTTTGGTGCAACGCCTAAAAGGGCCTGATTTTCCGACCGGCGGTGTGATTGTTGACAGCTTTGAAAGCATTGTCAACACCTATAAGCAAGGCAAAGGCAGTTTTCGTATTCGCGCCAAATGGGAAAAAGAAGATTTAGGGCATGGTTTATATCAAATCGTGGTAACCGAAATTCCTTACGGTGTGATTAAATCAAAGCTGATTGAGCGCATTGCGGAATTGTTAAATGAGAAAAAACTTCCGTTGCTTGCAGATATCAGAGATGAATCCGCACAAGATATTCGTATCGTTTTAGAGCCGAAAACACGCACCGTTGATGCAAACATGCTCATGGAACTCTTGTTCAAAGAAACAGAGCTTGAATCCAAATTTAACATGAATATGAATGTTTTGGATTCTGATTGTGTGCCGAGAGTGATGAGCATCGGCGAGGTCTTGCGCGAATATTTAAGGCACAGATTAGAGGTTTTGAAACGCCGCACAAATCACAGATTGCTCAAAATTTTGGCTCGGCTTGAGATTTTATCGGGCTATTTAACGGCTTATTTGAATTTAGATGAAATAATCCGCATTATTCGTGAAGAAGATGATGCCAAAGCCGTGATGATGAAAAAGTTTAAGTTAAGCGATAATCAGGCAGAAGCCATTTTGAATATGAAACTCAAAAGTCTTCGCAAATTGGAAGAAAGCGAAATCAGGGCTGAATATGACACTTTAAACGATGAAAAGAAAGGTTTAGAGGCTGTATTGGCAGATGAAGGCAAACAATGGCTCAAAGTTGCCGAAGAAATTAAAGCGACGAAAGAGCGCTTCGGGAAAAAGACATCTCTCGGCAAGCGTCGCACCGAATTTGCCGTTGCACCGACCGATATTGAAATTACGATTGACGCTTTGGTTGAAAAAGAGCCGATTACCGTCATCTTGTCACAAAAAGGTTGGATCAGAGCCATGAAAGGTTATGTCAATCTGAAAGATGAATTTAAGTTTAAAGAAGATGACAGCCTGCTCAAAGCCATTCATGCGCAAACGACGGATAAGATCGTTTTGCTTGATACATCAGGAAAGTTTTTCACGATTCAGGCAAGCGATATTCCCTCCGGCAGAGGTTTCGGGCAACCTTTGCGTTTGATGGTTGATTTGGCAAATAATGACAACATATCGGAAATGTTTGTGTTTGAGCCGAAAACAAGTTATGTTTTGGCTTCTAACACGGGACACGGCTTTGTGGTTGATGAAAATCATATCATTGCCCAAACAAGAACGGGGCGCAAAATTATGAATTTGGCCGATGGCGAAAAGTCTGTTTTCTGCAAGAAAATAACCGGCGATATGGTGGCTATTGTCGGCGAAAACAGAAAACTCTTAATTTTTAAGGTTGAAGAAATTCCCTCAATGGCAAGAGGCAGGGGTGTTACACTCCAAAAATATAAAGACGGGCAAATGAGCGATATGCAAATTTTTGACTCGAACGTCGGCTTTTCATACAGCCGTTCAGGTGGGGTGACGGTCGAAAAAGAATTGATGACATGGCTCGGACATCGCGCTCAGGCAGGAAAACTCGTGCCATTCGGATTTTCTAAAACAAACACATTTTTAAAGGAGTAAGAGACATGATGAAAAAGTTATTTTTAATTTCGATGTTATATATACCGGTGGCAAGTGCTCAAACAGCAGCTGATTTAAGCCAAATCGAAAATTATTTGAACTCAATAACAACGCTTGAATCGAACTTTGTTCAAATGGCTTCAAACGGGGCAACTTCAGAGGGAAAACTTTATATTTCAAAGCCCTCTAAAATTCGTATGGAATATGCCGCGCCGACAGATGTTTTGATTGTGGGAAACGGTGATGAAATCATTTTTCACGATAAGGAATTAGATCAAATCACAAATATTGATTATGATGATATTCCGGGAACAAAGATTTTAACAAATACAATTCAGATTGATAATAAAAACCTCAAAGTGACGGATTTTTATAAAGATGCGGGTTCTACAACCATCACGCTTGAATATGCCAAGGCCAAGGATATGGGGCCGATAACACTGATTTTTAATAACCATCCGTTTGAGTTAAAGCAATGGAAAATCGTAGATCCGCAAAGCGTTGAAGTAACACTCTCGCTCTATGATATAACAAAAGACAAGGTCTTAGACGAAAACCTCTTCTCATATAAGGTCAAATCCCGCAAAAATTCAAAAAGAAGAAGATAAAATTATTTATACCTAATCTTAAAAGTGTTTTTGTCTTTAGAAACAAGAGCCGCTTCCTCAACAGTATAAATCCGTTTTCCCTTAAAGCCGATGATTTTATTATTTTTATAAATCGTCGTACTGCCGTCATCGTTTTGAACTCTGGAAATTATGTTGACACGTGAGGCAAGGGAAGTACCATGAACTTGGTCATAAGCTTCCAAAACCGCCATACAGTTTCCGGACGTGCAATCAATTAAGATTGGCACATCGTCCTTAAACCAACCGCTTTTAAGATATTCTTCTAAATTTTGAGTGTTTGCAATTAAGCTTTCAACTTGCAATGTGTAAAATGGATCTCGCCCAAATGAAGTAATAGAGTCAGGTAAAGTAAGGCTTTTGATTTTACTGCTATAACAGAAAGCCATAAGACCAATCGTTTCTAACGATTGTGGTAAAACAATGTTTTCTAAATGAGGCATATTAAAAAAAGCACTAGTTTTAATTTCAGTCAAACCTTCAGGCAAAACAACGCTCTTTAAGCCGGCAGAACGAAAAGCTTCTTCTCCGATTGAGCTGATGTTTCCGCTGAAAACAAGATTTTCGACACCCCCTGGAAAGTCGGTAATCTTACCTCGTTCTGTTGTAAAAAAAGCCTCATCTGCAATTGCAATACTTTGTCCTTCTTCACGCGGACCGTAAATGGTCATCGTTTTACCGTCAGCCGAAATTGAATAATAAGTTTTAGCTTCACCGTTATAAACTTGTCGATATTGACAATTGTCGGCACCATAACAATTTTCATAAGATTGTGCCAAAGCACTTGTTGCAATAACGCTCAATGCCAAAACGAAAAGTAAAATAATGTATTTCATTGTTATAAACTCCTGTAGAACACATATCAAAAAACCGTTCTGAAAATCTCAAAACGGGGAGCCAAAATACTGTCGAAACGCAGTTTTCTTTATTCGAGCAAGGCCTTATATCAGAAACTCCCCTTACCAAGGAGTACAAGTTTCGAAAGATGTATTTTGAACACCGTAACCATCTCGGTTACGATACTTATTTTGCCACAACCTCTTCTAAAAGTCAAATAAAAAAATCTTAACCACCTCTTCTTGTCATTTTAATTTGAGCGATTACTTCATAAACATCTTTTCATTTTAAAGGAGATGTATTATGGAGGAACAAAATAAAATCGGTCTCATTCCGGCAACATTCATGGTCGCCGGAAATATGATGGGCTCAGGGGTGTTTATGTTGCCGGCAAATTTGGCCGGTATCGGTTCAATAGCCATTTGGGGTTGGGTAATTACAACCGTCGGTGCGGTTGCTTTGGCACTTGTCTTTTCAAAGCTGACACAAATTTATCCTGCAGCCGGCGGACCTTATGCCTACGCAAAAAAAGCCTTCGGAGATTATATGGGCTACCAGACAAACCTCGTCTATTGGCTTGCAAATGTGGTTGGAAATGTGGGACTTGCCGTTGCCGGACTTGGCTATTTAACAACCTTTTTTCCCATCTTAAAAGATCCGTTGGTGTTCGCGCTTGCACAAATCGCGGTTATTTGGTTTTTTACGTATGCCAATATTTTAGGGCCGAATGTGGTGGCAAAACTGCAAAGTTTAACAACAATATTTGCTTTAATTCCGATTGTCGGGATTGCGTTTTTAGGTTGGTTTTGGTTTCATCCCGAAACATATATGGGCGGTTGGAACGTGACCGGAAAATCTGATATGACGGCAATCGGCATGACCTTAAACTTTACGCTTTGGGCATTTATCGGCGTTGAAAGCGCTTCCGTTTCAACAGCGGTTGTTAAAAATCCGACACGAAATGTGCCGATTGCAACCGTTACGGGCGTGATTATTGCCGCCGTGTGCTACATTTTAAGCTCAAGCGTGATTATGGGTATTATCCCGAACAAAGAGCTGATTTCATCTTCGGCGCCGTTTTCTCAAGCCGTTTCCATTGCTTTAGGGCAAACAGCCGGAGATATTGTCGCAATTTGCGCGGCGATCGGGTGTTTAGGCTCACTCGGCGGTTGGACTCTTCTTGTCGGGCAAACGGCGCAAGCAGCCGCGAACGATGGATTGTTCGGCAAAATGTTTGCTTGTGAAACAAACAAAGGAGTGCCGGCGACAGGTTTGGCAATCGTTGCGTTAATTATGACAGCGCAAGTTTTAGCCACAATGAGCCCGACGGCTTCCGAGCAATTCGGCAAAATAGCCTCGATTGCCGTGATTATGACTTTGCTGCCATATATTTATTCTTCGGTGGCGATTAAAATTATCGGCCGTGAAAAGATGACGAAAAATCAGGGCATTTTTTATACGATTGTCGGTTTGATTGCGGCTTTATATTCTATGGCGGCGATGATCGGTTCTGATCCGGCGCAAACAAGGTGGGCATTGATGTTTGTGATTTTCACAATTATTTTATATGAGCTCAGCGAAAATCGCCAACTTGAAATGCAGGGTAAGAACGACAAAATTACATGCGTTGTGCCGGCTTGGGTTCGCTATTTAACGCTTGTGGTGACCATTGCGGCGCTTGTTTTAACGTTTTGGATTTCATTTAAGGACGAACATGACTTAAAGCAACATATCAAAGGTCATTTTCCGGCTGTGGAACATTCAGACACATTAGGATAAAAGAAAGGAAAAAAATATGATTGATGTGAAAAATCCGTTTGAGGTAAAAATATTATTAAGTTATGACAATCTGCATGCCGATACGGCACCGGCAAGAGCCGTCAGAATCTTAAAAGAAGATTTGGAAATTGAGGGTGCAAAAGTGATTGTTGCCGAACATCTGGAAGATACAAAGGCGATTTTCAACTCCGATCCTTCCATTCAGGCGGTAATGCTCGGCTTTGAGTGCAGTAAATGCCAAAATACTTATGATGTGGTGGAGGACATCCGCAAAATCAATAAACGTGTGCCGATTTTTCTGATGTCAAGCAAAAACTTTGCCTCAGATATTCCGACACATATCTTAGAACAGGTCAGCGATTTTATTTGGCTCTTGGAAGATACGCTTGATTTTATCAGCGGTCGGGTGCAGTCTGCCGTTAAACGCTACCGCAAGTCCATTTTGCCGCCGATGTTTAAAGCTTTGGCAAAGTTTGCCAAAGTACACGAATATTCGTGGCATACCCCCGGTCATACGGGCGGTACGGCATTTTTGAAAACGGCGGCGGGCAGGGACTTTTTTAACTTTTTCGGCGAACAAATCTTTCGTTCGGATTTATCCATTTCGGTTGAAGAACTCGGCTCCATGCTTGACCATTCGGGACCGATCGGCGAAAGTGAAAAATATATGGCTGAAGTTTTTAACGCCTCGCGCAGCTATCACGTTACAAACGGCACATCAACCTCAAACCGCATCGTTTTAATGGCAAGTTTAACGCGAAACGATATTTGCCTTTGCGACAGAAACTGCCACAAATCTGTTGAACACGCGATGACTTTGACGGGTGCAATTCCGACATATTTGGTGCCAACCCGCAACCAATACGGCATTATCGGTCCTATTTTGCCCGAAAAACTGACTTCAAGCGCCGTTAAAGAAGCCATCAAAAACAATCCGCTTGTTCATGAAAATATGGACCACACGCCAAAGCACGCCATTATCACAAACTCTACTTACGACGGCTTAACTTATCAAACAACATGGGTCAGAGATTTGTTGCAGGAAAGTGTTGACCGTATACATTTTGATGAAGCGTGGTACGGGTATGCGCGGTTTAACCCGATTTATGAAAATCGTTATGCAATGTGCTGTGATCCGAAAACTTATGATAAAAACAAACCGACCGTTTTTGCCACCCAGTCAACACACAAACTTTTGGCGGCATTCTCGCAGGCTTCCATGATTCACGTTTTAGACGGTAAAAACGCAATTTCGCACGAACGCTTTAATGAAAGCTATATGATGCACGCTTCCACTTCACCGTTTTATCCGATTATCGCTTCAAACGATGTTTCAACCGCCATGATGGACGCGCACGGCAAAGACTTGACAACGGGCGCCATCAAAGAGGCCATATATTTCAGAAAAACGGTGGCGCGTATCAATGATGAAATGAAAAAAGCGGGCACTTGGTTTTTTGGTGTTTGGCAGCCTGAAAAAGTGACAGAGCCGAAAACAGGCAAAAAAGTGCCGTTTTTTGAAGCTGATGATGAGCTGTTGCTGAAAAATCAAGATTGCTGGATTTTACATCCCAATGATGCATGGCACGGTTTCGGCAATATTGACGAGGGGTATGCCATGTTGGATCCGATTAAAGTTTCGGTAACAACACCGGGGGTTATGCCCGACAGTTCACTTGCTGATTTCGGCATTCCCGCAAGTTTGCTCACGAGCTATCTTGACAGCAAAGGCATTGTTGTTGAAAAAACAACTGATTTCACCTGTCTGTTTTTGTTCTCTATGGGGGTAACCAAAGGCAAGTGGGGAACACTCTTAAACGCGCTCTTTGAGTTTAAAAAAGCGTATGATTACAATGTTTCAATTAAGCTGACGATGCCGAAAGTTTATGAGTCTGATCCGAAAAAATATGAAAATATGGGCTTAAAAGACTTGAGCAATGCAATGTTTGCAAAAATGAAAGAGCTCAGCACCACAAAAGCTTTGGCACAAGCCTTTTCAGAATTGCCTGAGCCGGTGATGACACCATTAGAGGCATATGAAAAACTGGTTCGAAACGAGGTTGAAAGTTTGAGTTTGGATGAAATGGCAGGTAGGACGGTTGCGACCGGTGTCGTTCCGTATCCGCCCGGAATTCCGCTTTTGATGCCGGGTGAAAAAGCAGGCGCGGCAGACGGAATCTTTTTACACTATCTCAAAGCATTAGAAGCATTTGATAAAGCTTTTCCTGAATTTTCACACGATACGCATGGTGTTGAGGTCAAAGACGGCAAGTATTACATTTTGTGCTTGAAAGAATAAGAAAAATATGGTATATTATAGATACCAAGTATAGATTTGGAAATTTTTATGTTAAATATATAAAAGGCTACGTAATAAAGGGCGTTAATCGTTCTCCGTGGCACAGAAAAATGAAATTTGGTTATTTTTCAATTTCATCTTCCAAGGACTCCGTGGAAGGAAAATTGAACCACATGACAATGTGGGGGACTTCATGGACGCGGTATCAGGAGAACATCAAGTTCTCTAAGAAAGTTGCCGCGAAAATTGAGGCAATAATTGCTTCAAAGAAATTGCCGGCGATTGTCTGGAAAATGTCTGGAGCTAATCCGGACGTTTTCGGTAGTCCTGACATGAAGGTGCGCATGGAAGCGGCCATTAAGGTTATGCCTCACATTCTAGCTCTCCTCAAAGAGGGTTTTTGCCCTCTGATAGTGGAGGAAATGCTGAAGGTAACCCTTAATGATGTTGCCTTTGGAGACACAGGCAGTTGTGCCTTCGAGTACAAGTTCTACACGCTGTACTCTGATAAAGACCTGCGCAGGAAGGTATGGGGAGTGACAGACCATGTCACGCTCTTCGTGGCAAAGTCCGTTCTGGCGGATATTGCTGCCGGTATCGATGTTGACGCCCCGACGGATGAAGAATTTCAGAAGTCGATGTGTGCATATACCGCAAAGCAGTTTGTGGCGTAGCCAAAAAAATCACCCTCAAATTGACAGCAATGTCATTTGAGGGGATTTTTTTAATTAAAACGGATATAATTCTGAGGCCTTTTGGCAAATCGGATAATAGTAGAAATAGGCGCTTGTTAAGGCAAGGGCCGCCACAGGCACAAAAACCTTTTCAAACGGGAAGTGGGCGTGCCCGCCGTTTTTCTTCTTCATCCATTGATAGAAGTTTGAAGACCAAATAAGCACGATTGCACCGATAATCACGCTAAAGAGGAACGGATCAAGATAAAAGATAAACCCGACCACTTCAGAATGATATGTCAATTTTCCTAAGTACATAAAACCGATCATCGCAACGGATAAAATCAAGATGATAGCATCACGGTATTTAAAATGCCAATTCTTTTTATCAAACCATTTGATTGTCCAAAAACCGAGCAAGACTAAAAATGCACCTGCCCAAACACCGACCACGCTGTCATCAACACCCAAACGGCGCGCAATTTCAAGCGAGGCACCGACAGCAATCGTGCAAACGGCGCAAGCCGGATTAGCAAGAGCTGATTTCATCAGCACTAAAGAACACAACAAAACAACTGAAAACAACATATTTTGACCTTTCAAAAGGATTGAACATAAACGCATTAAATCAGAAGACAGGTTCATATTCAAGAGTTTTTAACGGTTTATTCAACACGAGGTTTGCAACCGCAATAATCCTGATTATAGAGATTGAGTTCTTTGATCAATTGTGCGCGAAGTTCCTGCATACCGCCTTTTCGACCTTCAATATGGATATAAGGACAATTTGTGGCTTTTGATGCAAGATCGGCGGCTTTATTGACCTGATCTAAGTTTTTATAACGTGAAACGCCCAAAACAGAGCTTACCGCCGTAAAACCGTTATCAAGCGCATATTCCATCGCCCGTTTTAAACGCATTTCAAAACAAATTGAGCAGCGTTTACCGCGCTCGGGTTCATCTTCCAAACCTTTGATAAGTTTGCACCAACGCGCATTATCATATTCGAGCTCAATAAACGGCACATGATATAAGTCGCAGACGCGCTTGTTTTCATCGCGGCGTTTTTCATATTCTTGCAGAGGTTTGATGTTCGGGTTATAAAATACAACGGCAAAATCAGCGCTGTTTTCAGCCATCGTTTTAATGACCGCGCAAGAGCAGGGAGCGCAACACGAAAGGAGCAATATTTTTTCATTATTTGACATAAAGCAAACATATAAAATCGATTTTTAAAAAGCAAGTAAAAAATATGATTGACTTTTGATTCTATTTATTATAGCTTTATATCAGCATCAATTGATGCTCGGGCATAGAAACCCGACACAAGTAGTCGATTTGGTGACTTTAAAAACCGGCCTCTGCGTATGAGCGGATGTCGGCCAAATAAGACACATAGCTCAAATAAGTCGAGCCATTTACTTGTGTATGGTTTTCTATCATCCGCCCGCTTTTTTATTAAAGTCGGGTTTTTGTTTATTTAATTTAGATAAGAGGATAAAGATATGAAAAATAAAATAATTCCAATAATTCTTTTAAGCATCGCAACTTTTATAAATCCTGTGTTTGGTTTCGAAGATATTACAGAAAGGCATACAAATGCCGACGGTTCTTATGTTATAATGCGATTAATAGCTCGTCAGGACGGGCATGTTGGACCGGATTCCTTTTCTTTTACGCCATATGATGCAGAAGGAAATGTAATCAAAAAAATTGGCGGACATGATGTCAGTTATATGATGCAAGACACAGAAGGAAACGTTATATCTCAATATAATCACTACAATACAAGAATAGTTTTTCTTTTAGATGAAAACGGAACGGTTACCGGAGTGAAAAATCATTGGGATGGCGAGATTTTAGATACTTTTTCCTACACGGATGGCGGCAAACTTCTTGTTTATGGAACAGATGGCAATTTAAAAGGAGCATATAACAGTTTAGCCAGTTATTATACAATGAATCTCGGTGATGGTAATGGAACAATTGGAGATCACGGGCGTGCAGAATATATCGATAACACGCTAAATCTTATCAACGAAGATGGTCAATATTATGAATATGATAGTAACGGGAATATTATTGCATCGTATGGCAACAATGGTATAACGAAATATGGTTATGATCAAGGGGGAAATCTGCAATACAAGATAGATGCAAATGGCGATATTTTATGGAGACGCCGTATATATACAGTCGGAGAAGCAGAAAAAGCTTCAAAACCCAATGGAAATACAGTTAAACTGCGATATAAATAAAGTTTATAGTTTGCTCTTTAAATATTTTCCGGTATAGCTTTCAGGAACTTTAACGATTTGTTCGGGTGTGCCTTTAGCAATAATTTTGCCGCCGCCGTCACCGCCTTCGGGACCTAAATCGACAATATAATCAGCCGTTTTAATCACATCTAAGTTGTGTTCGATAACAAGGACGGTATTGCCTTGTTTAACAAATGTCTGTAATACATGTAAGAGCTTATTAATGTCTTCAAAATGAAGTCCGGTCGTCGGTTCGTCTAAGATATACAGCGTTTTGCCTGTTGCTTTTTTTGTGAGCTCTTTTGAAAGTTTAATACGCTGAGCTTCGCCGCCAGATAAGGTTGTCGCAGGCTGTCCGAGTTTGATATATCCTAAACCGACCTCTTGCAAGAGTTTTAAGCGGTTTTTAATGGAAGGTATGTTTTCAAAAAAAGCAAAAGCCTCATCGACCGTCATATCCAAAACATCAGCAATGGATTTGTCTTTGAATTTTACTTCCAAAGTTTCACGATTAAAACGTTTGCCCTTACAAACATCACACTCAACATAAACATCAGGTAAAAAGTGCATCTCAATTTTTTTAACACCGTCACCTTCACAAGCCTCGCATCTTCCGCCTTTAACATTAAAAGAAAAGCGCCCGGCCGTATAACCTCTGGCTTTTGATTGCGGCAAATTTGCAAACCAATCTCGGATATAGGTGAAAAGGCCTGTATATGTCGCCGGGTTTGAACGAGGGGTGCGTCCGATCGGGGATTGATCAATATCAATAATCTTATCAATATTTTCAACACCTTTCACAGATGCATATTTTCCGCCGGGTTTGCGTGATCCGTTGATTTCTTTATCTAATGCTTTAAATAAAGTTTCTAAAATAAGGGAAGACTTTCCGCTTCCGGAAACACCGGTTACACAGGTCATCGTTCCAAGCGGCAGTTTGAAATTAACATTTTTCAGATTATTTGTTTTAACGCCTTTGAGCTCTAAAAACTGACCATTGCCTTTTCGTCTGATTTTGGGAACGGGAATCTGTTTTTGTCCCGTTAAATAAGCAGCGGTTAAACTGCGCTTGCTTTTTAAAACTTCATCTATCGTGCCTGAGGCAGTGACATATCCGCCTTTAAGACCGGCAATAGGTCCCATATCAACCACAAAATCAGCGGCTCTGATAGCGTCTTCATCATGTTCGACAACAATGACCGTATTGCCGATATTGCGCAAATGGGTGAGGGTGTCAAGAAGCTTGTCATTGTCGCGTTGGTGCAAGCCGATAGAGGGTTCGTCCAAAACATACATCACCCCCGTCAATCCCGATCCGATTTGAGAAGCAAGACGGATACGTTGAGCTTCGCCGCCTGACAATCCGCCGGATTCGCGCGATAAGGTCAAATATTCAAGCCCGACATTATTTAAGAATTGTAAGCGCTCAATAATTTCTTTTAAGATTTTATGTGCGATTTCTTGTTTTTGTTTCGTTAACTTTGATTCAACGGCAGAAAACCACTTAAGTGCTTCTTTAACAGACAATTCTGATGCTTCAATAATATCTTTGCCCGCAACCTTAACTGCCAAAGCTTCCGGTTTTAAGCGTTTGCCGAAACAATAAGGGCATTCGCTCGCAGATTGATATCTTGAGAGTTCTTCACGTATTGCGGCAGAATCTGTTTCCAAAAAGCGACGTTCCATATTCGGAATCACACCTTCGAAAGGTCTGTTCGTTGCAAATTTTGAATAATAGATAGGAATATTTTTTCCGTTCGAACCATATAAAATAAAGTCTTTAGCTTTCGCCGGCAAATCTTTCCAAGGGGTTTTGGTCGAAATATTGAGATAATCGGCAATTGCCTCAATCGTTTGGGTATAAAAAGAGGAATGAAAACCATACCAAGGTTCAATAGCCCCCTTGTCAATGCTTAAATTTTCGTTCGGAACAACAAGGTTCGGATCCATATATAAACTTGCGCCCAAGCCGTCGCAATGAGGGCAGGCGCCGTAAGGATTATTAAAAGAAAAAAGACGCGGCTCAATTTCTTCAATCGTAAAACCGGAAACGGGGCAGGCAAATTTTGATGAAAATATTTTTCGTTCTCCGGTATCCATCAATTCGACAAACAGCAATCCGTCAGAAATTTTAAGCGATGTTTCAACAGATTGTGTCAATCGTTCATTAATCCCTTCTTTGACAACCAAACGATCAATAACAACTTCAATATCATGTTTTTGGTTTTTATTTAAATCGGGCACTTCATCTATGCCATACGTTTGACCGTCGATATGAACACGTTGGTAGCCTTGTTTTTGTAAGTTCTCAAACTCTTTTTTGAATTCGCCTTTTTTACCTCTGGCAATCGGGGCGAGAAGGATGATTTTTGTACCGGCATCCAATTCCAAAATCTTGTCAACCATTTGAGAAATCGTTTGGGATTCAATAGGTTTTCCCGTCACGGGAGAATAAGGTGTTCCGGCACGCGCCCATAAAAGACGCATATAATCATATATCTCCGTTACGGTTCCGACGGTTGAACGCGGATTATGGGAGGTTGTTTTTTGTTCAATGGAAATAGCAGGGGATAGACCTTCAATTGAATCAATATCGGGTTTTTTCATTAAATCAAGAAATTGGCGCGCATAAGCAGACAAACTTTCAACATATCGGCGCTGACCTTCAGCATAAATTGTATCAAAAGCAAGCGATGATTTACCGCTGCCCGACAACCCTGTAATGACCGTGAGCTTATCTTTGGGGATATTGATGTCGATATTTTTTAAGTTATGCTCACGTGCGCCTTTAATTTCAATGAATTTGTCGTCCGCCATATTCGTCTCCGTTTGAAGTTAACCGCAATATAATCAAAAGCAAAATAAAATACAACAAGAATTTTTTTTAAAAAAATTGATTTTTTGTCTTGAAAGGAAGATTTTTTTGAGTTAAACTTTTTAAAGTTTGATTATATATATGACAATTATTCACTTTATAAATTTATATTATGACAAAAGAAAAAAGACACAAAAAAGCGGAAGAATTCCGCTCAGTGATTGCATTGCCCAACCAGAGGGCCGCAGCAATCAGAGAACTGACCGCAAAGTCAGATTACGATGAAAGCGACGAACTTCGACTCACCATCCTCTTGCAGAAGACCGATTACGTGCAAGGATGTGAAAAGGACTACAGTGCCCTTGTGAGCAAGCTCATCGCCGGGGACAAAGGAAAGCTCAAAGATAAAGCACTAGCTTTTTATCGCAAATGGCACGGTTAACGCCAGAGCAAATTGAGCACCTGAAAGCACAAGGCGCTCAAAAAAGAGCAACACGTCATGCAAAAAAATTGGCGCAGTTGCCTCAAGTTGTCCCGTCTGACCCCATCCCCGAAGGATGGAAAAAAAGAGTTTTAGAAGCCGGCGAGTATTTCGAAAGGTTGTTCTATCAGGAACAAAAACCTTCAAAGGAAAGAATCGAACAGGCGAAATTGCTCTTTATGCCTGAGCTGACCAGAGAAGTTCGATATCAAGCGTATCGGAGATGTTTTCATGAGTATGAAACCTTGATTTTCTACGCATGGGGAATTCCGGAGCTTCACGAAGAAGCCTATACGTTTTGGAACGAAGTCTTAGTTCCGTCTGACGCTCCTTTTTCCGGTAACTCGATTATTCGGATTTTAGGTTATAGACCAAAGGAGAATCTCTTTAGGATTTTGAGCCATCACAAGGACAAATTCTTCAAAGAGAAGTCTTTCGGAGCCATCATCGAGATGGTTGTGCTTCAAAACCTGAACCAACCCGGGCCGTTAGACTACCATACAAACCAGTATGGTCGTTGGACCGAAGAGGAAAAGGATATCCTCGAACGGATTCGTCAGCTTTTCTAACACGTGTACTAAAAAAAAGCGCCCTAAACTTAAGGCGCTTTTTTTTGTTTAAAAGAAATTAATCTTGAGACGTTGTTTCAGGTTCTGAAACAAAAGCCGTTTCATCATCCGTTTCGGCAACAGTATCACCAAAGACTTCAGAACCTTCCGTGTCCTGAATGTCATCTTCATCACCGTCATCGGCATTGAGCCAAGTAACAGATACGACGCGTTCGTCATCAGATGTCCTGAAAAGGATAACGCCTTGTGTCTTACGTCCGGCAATACGGATATCGGCAACAGGCATACGAATCAGTTTTCCGCCATCGGTAACCATCATAATTTGGTTATCGTTTTCAATCGGGAAGGAACTGATCACTTCTTTGTTTCGTGCAGACATTTCCATATTTGCAATACCTTGACCGCCGCGTCCGGTAACACGGTATTCATAAGAAGAAGAACGCTTACCGTAACCTGTCACCGTAACAGTTAAGATGAACTCTTCTTTTTCTTCCATTTCTTTGAACTTTTCGGCGGTTAAAAGATTTAACATACCTGTTTGTTCCGGCGAAACATAAATATCGGTGCCTTCTTCTTGAGCCATACGCTTCATGGCAGATGAGATGCGCAAATATTCATCACGCTCGTCGGCATTTGCCGAAATGTGTTTTAAGATAGACATTGAAATGACTTCATCATCTTTTGCGAGTTTGATACCGCGAACACCGGTCGAATTACGTCCGACAAAGACACGAACATCAGTAACGGGGAATCTGATACATTTACCGGATTTTGCGGCAAGCATAATGTCATTGTCTTCATTACAAAGTGCCACATTAACAAGTTTGTCGCCTTCGTCCAATTTCATGGCAATTTTGCCGTTTGATTGAACATTTACAAAGTCCATCAAACTGTTGCGACGAACGTTACCGAAAGAAGTTGCAAACATGATTGATAAATCTTTGCAATCAGCTTCGTTTTCGGGCAATTTCATAATGGTTGTGATGTTTTCGCCTTCATCAAGCGGTAAAAGATTGACAAACGGTTTGCCTTTAGAGGTCGGAGAACCCAAAGGCAGTTTGTAAACCTTCATTTTATAGACAAGACCTTTTGAAGAGAAGAAGAGAACAGGTGTGTGTGTCGAAGCAACAAACAAACGGGTAACAAAGTCTTCTTCTTTCGTGGTCATACCGGATTTTCCTTTGCCACCGCGCTTTTGAGCCTTGTAGGCATTAAGCGGCACACGTTTGATGTAGCCGGCTTCTGTAACGGTTACAACCATTTCTTCTCTTTGAATAAGCGATTCGATATCCGTATCATATTCAATATCTTCAATCGTTGTCAAACGAGGCTTGGCATATTCGGTTTTAACTTCAATAAGTTCGTCTCTCATAATGCCGTAGAGTTTTTCTCGGCTTGCTAAGATAGAAAGAAATTCTTTAATATCTTCGCCCAAACCTCTTAATTCATCATGTATTTTATCACGCTCCAACCCTGTTAAACGTTGTAGTTTCAAGTCCAAAATAGCTTTTGCCTGATCATCAGACAAACGATATTCTCCGTTTTCAACCTTATGGTCAGGTTCATCAATAAGCATCACAAGGGGTTCAATATCGCGTGCAGGCCAACTTCTTGAAACAAGAGCTTCTTTAGCTTCATTAGGAGAGGGAGCTGTGCGAATAAGTTCAATAACAGGATCAAGATTTTCGACGGCAATACCCAAACCGACTAAAATATGCGCTCTGTCGCGAGCTTTATTCAATTTATAAATTGTGCGGCGACGAATAACTTCTTCTCTGAATTCGATGAAAGCACTGATGATGTCTTTTAATGTTAACATCATCGGTTTGCCGTGATTAATGGCAAGCATATTCATACCGAAACTTGTCTGTAAAGGTGTGTATTTATAGAGCTGATTTAAGACAACGTCGGCTTGAAAATCTT
This sequence comes from uncultured Alphaproteobacteria bacterium, assembly GCA_905235385.1. Classification (GTDB taxonomy): domain Bacteria; phylum Pseudomonadota; class Alphaproteobacteria; order RF32; family CAG-239; genus UBA1254. The sequence goes on from CAJOLB010000028.1 coordinate 15,975, forward strand.
TTTTGATTTCAATCACAACACGCACGCCCTGACGGTCTGACTCATCTCTGATATCAGAAATACCTTCTAATCGTTTTTCTTTAACAAGTTCTGCAATGCGTTGGACCAAGGCCGCTTTGTTAACTTGATAAGGAATTTCATGAACGATAATTGCTTCTTTGTCTTTGCGGATTTCTTCAATAGTGCATTTTGCGCGCATCATAATAGAGCCGCGGCCGGTTAAATAAGCCTGTTTGGCGCCTGTTTGACCTAAGATCAAACCGCCTGTCGGAAAATCAGGCCCCGGAACAATTTGTATCAGCTCTTCGGG
>CAJOLB010000029.1 GCA_905235385.1 uncultured Alphaproteobacteria bacterium
GAGAGGTCTTACGGCAAGAACGGTCATAAACCACTCATTATTTGGGGTTTTAACTTTCTTGTTTTAAGAGGAATCAAACAAGCAACGCTGATTAACCTCATCGGCACGGTTGCAAAAATCGTTCCGCTCATTTTGTTTATTTTGATTATGGCGTTTGTCTTTCATGCCGACAAATTTTCATTTGACTTTTGGGGTGAAAATCTTATCAGCAAAAACTTAGGCTCAATTGAAAGCCAAATCAAAAACACCATGCTTGTGACTTTATGGTCATTTATCGGTATTGAGGGTGCCGTTGTGATGAGCCAACATGCAAAATCCGCGAAATCTGTCGGTAAGGCAACCGTTCTTGGTTTCGCGGGCTGTTTGCTCATTTATGTTTTGCTCTCATTGCTGCCTTTTGGTTATATGTCACAAAGTGAGCTTTCAAAAATCGCTAATCCCTCAACTGCCGGAATCTTAGAAAAAATTGTCGGCAAATGGGGTGCTGATTTTATGAACATCGGCTTGCTTGTTTCTGTTTTAACAAGCTGGCTTGCATGGACAATGGTAACTGCTCAAATTCCACAAGCGGCAGCCCAAAACGGCACATTTCCGAAGCAATTTGCAAGCGAGAATAAATTTCATGCACCATCTGTTTCGCTTTGGGTAACATCTGCTTTGATGCAGGTATTTATGCTTCTTGTTTATTTTTCAAACAACGCGTGGAATACGATGCTTTCCATTACCGGCGTGATGGTATTGCCTGCATATTTTTCATCTTGTGCTTATTTATGGAAATTGTGTGAAGATCATGAATATCCGAAAGATATTTATATCAAGCGCTCATCTGCTCTCTTAGCCGCAACTGTCGGCTCGATTTATGCCTTATGGCTTATTTATGCCGCCGGCTTAAAATATCTGCTTGCCGCTGTTATTTTCATTACACTCGGCATTCCTGTTTATATTTGGGCTCGAAAGCAAAACTGTCCCGATGACAAAATTTTTACAAAACATGAATTTTGTTTTGCGCTTTTGCTTATTGTTCTAGCCCTTATTGCCGTATATTCCATCGTAACAGGTATTATAAGTCTTTAACTTTATTGCACCTTTAATTTAATAAGTTTTATTTGACAAATTAAATTTTAGGTGCTATCTTTTTTTTATCTTATTACTTTTATGTAAACAATTTAATCTATTATCTATATGAAAAAATCTAAAACTCTGTGCGAATACCTCACCGAAGGTGATTACGCTTCTTTTTTGCGTTTTGTTCACAGTTCCAGCGTCCTTGCGATTGATGAAACTGATGAATGCGATTTTTATCGCGATGCTCCCGAAAGATGGGCAAAGACCTTACTCAACTCTCATGCGCCGTCTCCGGCCGTTGAACGTGTCATTATGCTCTATCATTCATCTGAGATGATTTCTTTTACCAACATCAAGTGGATTTTCTATCCATCCAGTATGACTTGGGCTTTTAGCGAAGCTCCTATTGATGTGGCTGAAAAAGTTCTCGATGCGTTGCATTATAAGCCGAACAGCGAAATAGAAGTTGCTATGCTCAAAAGAGCTGATTTGGAACTTCTGAAAGCTTGGCTTGACAAGTTCCACTATCTTGACGAAGACGCCGAAGCTCTCATCAATGAAGATCCGAATTTGAGCGGGCTCAAAAGCTATTACATTGACAGAGCCATTGCAAGAAGTCTTTAGTGTTATTACGTTATCCCCGATTTCTTAAAAGTCGGGGATAAGATTTAACTTGAATCTGATATGCACCCATATAAGACCATTAAAAAACTTCTTGAAAAGAAAGATTTCAACGCTTTTTTAGAGTTTGTGGAAACAGAATATATTTACGAACTTGAAGAAGGTGATGAATATCTTCTCTATAAAAAAGGGCCTCTTAAATGGCAGAAAGAGCTGTTACAAAAAATTCAGCCTTATTCAAAATCCGAACGGCAGATCTTTAAAAACGGCAATCTTGATATGATATTGATGTTGATCAGTCGTTATGATGTATCTCGGAAGAATTTGGTTTTGGGGTTTGCCAATATGGATTTGAAAAAGCTTCGAGCCATTGCGCGTAAAGCAGATCCAAAACAATCGGCAAATTTTGAGATAGCCCTCATAAACTGCGCAAACGAGGAGGTGTTTAAGATATGGCTTAATAAAGTCCCTGACTTACAGCCTGCCTCAAAAGATTTTTTAAGAGACACTTATGCTCTGAAAAATCTGCGAACCATTTATAATCGCTACTTTCCTGAGGAACCTATTTAGTTTTTTTCCCCGACTCGATAATGAGCCGGGTTTTTTTTGCTTTATTTTTCTTTCTTTATATGTTACAAATTTTTTAAAGGAGAAAAAACATGGCTCAAAATCTTGACGGACGTTTGATTGATATTGAAATGATGCTTACCGAACAACAACGGATGCTTGATGACTTAAATGATGTGATTATCAAACAAGGCAAAGAAATTGATGTTTTAAAAAAAGAAAATGCGCTCTTAAAAACACTTATAGAGCGCGAAACGGTTAAACCTTTGTCGGAAGAAACTCCCCCGCCGCACTACTGAAAAATTCTATTGTTTAAAACCGCCTTTCATAACTTCTTTTGTTTGGCTTTCAACTGTTTGGGCATCGTTTTCTATTTTATCTTCTGTTTCAACGACAATCTCATTTATACCCCCCTGAATGGCATCTTTTGTTTTCTGATAACCCTCGCCGACCATCTCTTTTGTATTTGAGGTTACATGTTCGCTCATTTCACTTATGGAAGAATCTTTATTTAATGTTCCCTCATAAAAACCAACCCCTAAAAAGTAAATTGCAACAATGATTAATGCATAAATGACATATTTTAAAAATGTACCCATAGATAAACCTCCCTTCGCTATTTTATATTCACAAAAGAGATAAGATTTATCTTTTTATTTTCAAGGTCAGCGGCGAGCAAAAAGTTTTTCGATATCGCTTAATTTAAGCTCAATATATGTCGGACGTCCATGGTTACACTGTCCGGAATGCTCTGTTTTTTCCATATCCCGCAAAAGACGGTTCATTTCATCAATATTTAATTTGCGTCCTGCTCTGACAGAACCATGACAAGCAATCGTTGCACATATGTGATGAAGTTTGTCTGTTAAAGAAAACGAACTTCCCCATTCATTTATTTCACCTGCTAAATCTTTAATCAGTTTTTGAATATCCGCGCCGGAAATCAATGCCGGAATTTCACGCACAATAACGGCTTTCGGACCGAATTCTTCAACGACAAGTCCGAGTTTTTCAAAATTTTTGACATTCTCAACGATCCGAGATTTTTCAGATATACCTAAATCAACAACTTCAGGAATGAGAAGAATTTGAGTTGCAACTTTGTTATCCGATGCTAAATCAGCTTTCAATTTTTCCATCACAATCCGTTCATGTGCTGCGTGTTGATCAATAATCACAATACTGTCTGACGTTTGTGAAATAATATATGTGTCATGGAATTGCGCTTTTGCAAAACCAAGCGGCGGCATCGAATCTATAGCACCAATCTCATCTTTCAAATCAACTTTAAGGGAATATGCACTTTCCAAATCAGGCAGGCTGTTCGTATACGGCTTTGTTTGATAACCCTTTTGAAAAGACGAATGCTGTTTTTCAAACCTCATTTCTCTTGAGGATTCGTTCAAGAAAAAAGCATTATCATCTTTGTTTTGCGCCCATATTTCCTCTTTCACAAACTTTTCCAAATTCAATGTATTTGCAGTTTGCCTGTCGCCTATTGAAAGTGCCTGACGAATTGAACCTACGAGCAGCGAGCGTATCAATGCCGAATCCAAAAATCTGACTTCTGCCTTTTGAGGATGGACATTAACATCAACGTAGGCCGGATCAACATCTATAAAAAGCGCCACCATCGGATAACGATTTGATGCCAAAACATCTTGATATGCCCCCTTAATTGCACCTAATAAAAGCTTATCTCTGACCGGACGATTGTTGACAAACAAATATTGATAAAGTGAATTTGACTTATTTAATGTCGGTAACCCGATATAACCTGAAACGGTTGCATAATCGCGCGAAACATTAATCATTAAAGAATTATCTTTAAATTCTTTACCCATCACTTCGCCCAAGCGTTTGAGCCTTGCATCAAAGAATTCTCCCTGACAGGCATTAAGCGATATTTTTTGTTTGTCATTATGCGTTAAATAAAACGAAACATTCGGATTTGCCATCGAAATACGTTCAACCATATCGACACAATTTCCGAGCTCAGAAGAATCTGTTTTTAAGAATTTTAATCTCGCAGGCGTTGTATAAAACAAATCTCGAACCTCAATTCTTGTTCCGGATGAAATCGCCGTCGGCATAACCTCCGACTTTTTACCGCCGCTGATTTCAATTTTTCCCCCTTCGCTTGCGCCTTTTTTTCGGCTCATAATACATAATTTAGAAACAGCGCCGATTGATGGTAACGCTTCACCTCTGAAGCCCAGTTGTTTGATATGGAACAAATCATCGTTTTCGAGCTTTGATGTGGCGTGCCTTTCAATACACAAACGAAGTTCATCTTTGTCCATACCTTTACCATTGTCTTGAACAACAATGAGTGTTTTTCCACCATCGACAAGAGTTATATCAATTTTATCCGCGCCGGCATCCAAAGCATTTTCGACAAGCTCTTTAACCACAGAAGACGGCCGCTCGATAACTTCACCTGCGGCAATTTGGTTAATCAGATTATCCGGTAAGATACGAATAGGCATTTTTATTTTCTCAGGTTTTTAATTTTTTTGATTAATGACATTGTTGAACTATCATGATTAAGCGCAAATGATTTTCCCTGCAACTCCGGTAAAATATTCAAAGCTAATTGTTTACCTAATTCAACACCCATTTGATCAAATGAATTGATGTTCCAAATTGCACCTTGTACAAAGACCTTATGCTCATAAAGCGCAATAATCTGCCCCAATGAAAACGGATCAATTTTCTTTAAAAGCAATATATTAGACGGTCTGTTTCCCGTAAAACTTTTATATTTTTTCAAAGCTTCGATTTCATCTTCGGATTTGCCCGCTTTTTTTAATTCGTTTGCAGCTTCGGCAACTGTTTTTCCGCGCATTAAAGCTTCACCTTGCGCTAAAACATTTGAAAGCAAAATTTCATGGTGTGTGCCGATTTCGTTATGCGAAATAGCCGGAACGATAAAATCAACCGGAACAATATCCGTCCCTTGATGTAAGAGCTGGAAAAATGAGTGCTGAACATTTGTGCCCGCACCGCCGAAAATAGCCGGTCCTGTAGAATATTTAACAAAATTGCCGTCTTTATCAACACCTTTTCCGTTGCTTTCCATATCAAGCTGCTGCAGGTATGAAGGCAAATATTTTAAATATTCATCATAAGGAACAACACAGTAACGATGAATGTTAAAAAAGTTATTATACCACAAGCCCAAAAGTCCCATAATAACAGGCATATTCTTGTTTAGGGGTGCTGTTTTAAAATGCTCATCCATGGCATAAGCACCTTCCAAAAGTTTTTCAAAATTTTCAAATCCGATGGCGATACAAATTATTAAACCGATTGCTGACCAAAGGGAATAACGACCGCCGACGAAATTCCAAAATTCAAACATATTTTCCGGATTGATGCCGAATTCCTCTACTTTTTCTTTATTGGTTGAGAGAGCGACAAAGTGTTTATCGACAGCGTGTTCGCCTAACGCATCAACGAGCCACTTACGACAAGTCTTTGCGTTTGTTAAAGTTTCAATCGTTGTAAATGTTTTTGAAGCAACGATGAATAATGTTGTTTCAGGATCTAAATTCTTTAAAGTTTCGGCGGTTGCCGTACCGTCAATATTTGAAATAAAATAACAATTAATATCCTTCATCCAATAACGTTTTAAGGCTTCGCAAACCATAACAGGCCCCAAATCAGAACCGCCGATACCAATGTTCACGATATTTGTGAGTTTTTTGCCTGTATATCCTTTAAATTCGCCATATCTGACCGCATCTGAAAACTTTTTCATTTTTGCTAAGACTTTGTTGATTTGCTCCATTACATTCTTTCCTTCAACCTTAATGGCTTTTTTCGAACGATTGCGCAAAGCAACATGCAAAACGGCTCGATTTTCTGTCGAGTTAATTTTTTTGCCGGCAAACATGGCATCACGCTTTTCTTCAACTTTTCTCTCTTTAGCTAAGTTCAGTAATGCATTTAAAACGTTTTCATCAAAACGGTTTTTAGAATAATCGAATGTTAAATCATCTAATTCCAGTGTATATTTTTCAGCACGTTTATCATCTTTTTCAAAAAGGTCGCGCATTTCAACTTTTTTGAAACGTTTGTATTCACTTTCTAATTTTTTCCACGCTTTTGTTTTGTTTTTATCTGATTTAAACATTATTAGTCTCCTTGATTATTGTTTCCTATCGTAAAAATAGAAGGTTTTGTTTTAAAATATTTCTTTGCTGCCGCATTGACTTGTTCGAGCGTAACCGCTTGAACATAAGTGTTGCGTTTCTTTAAAAAGTCTATTCCGAGATTTTCTTTTTGCATGAGTGATAACATTTGGGCAATATCTGATATTGATTTGAACCTTAAATTAAATGATGTTAACATGCTCTTTTGAACCGTCTCAAATTCTTTTTGAGAAACTCCGTCATTTGACATTTTTTCCCATTCCATCAATAAAATATCTTGCATTCTCTCATAATTGGTTTGAGCTGACGAAAAGCTACCAATTAATTGGGGGGCATCTTTTTGTGAATTAAGATATGAATATGCTCCATATGTTAAACCCTCTTTTTCGCGCGCCGTTAAATTTAATCTTGATGATAATCCGGAACCTCCAAAGATTTCATTTGCAATATAAAGCGCATAAAAATCAGGCGATAGTCTCTTCACTCCGGGCGCCACAAAATAACTTATGACTTGAGGCATTTCTCGTTTAATATTTCTTTGAGAAAACGTATAGTCAGGTTGAAGTTCGGGCAGTGATTTTTTCTCTTCGCTTTTCTTTAAATCGCCAAAAATAAAGTCTGACAAATCAGCAGCTTCCTGCTTTGAGATATCGCCGGCTATGGCTATGTGTAAATTATTTTTTTTGAGATTATGATTTATAAAATCTTTTAAATCCTGCTGTGAAATATTTGAAATCGTATCAATCTTACCGATAGCCTGACGTGATTTCGGATGAGAGCCGTACAATTGTTTTTTTAATTCCCGATAAATAACTTTCTCCGGTTTTTCATCTTGTATTTTAATCATCTCAGCCATCTGATTTCGGACAATTTTCATATGCTCCAACTCAAACAATGGTTCTGATAAGGCCGATTTTAGAATTTCTTCGGCAATCTTTAAGTTCGATTTCGGAAAGGTCAGAGAACCATTAAATGTTTCATAAACAGAGTCAAAACTCATTGAAAGGGCGTTTGTTTCAATTAAATCGTGAAATGTTTCATACGGATATGCTTTTGTTCCGTATGATAATAATTCGGCAGCCATTTGTGAAAGCCCCTGCTTTTCCTCCGGTTCGAAACCGAAACCTGCTTCATCAAAATAGAAGCTTATAGAAACAATCGGGGCGCTGTGTTCTTCCATCAGCCATAGTTTGATACCTGTTTTTGTTTCGACCTCTTCGATGGTACCGGAAAACTCTTTTTGTTTTAAAATAGAATTTTTAATCAATTCATCTGCAGAAAACTCTTTTCCATATGTCGAAAAAACATAGATTGCGTAAACTGCCACATATATAAAAAAGAGGTTCAGAGCCGTCAGGATTTTCTTTTTTTTACTCAATATCCTTACCCTCCTTCGGTGCCAAAACGGCTATGACTTTTTTTGAGCCTTTTAACATATGTATCACAGCGGTTTTAATATCATCTAAGGTGACTTCGTTAATATTATCGGCATAATCTTCAATTTGACTTAAAGACAAACCGAGCGATGCCAACTCACCTATGATATATGCGGAATCTTCCGGATTATCATCAACATAAACCAGACTTGAAAGTGTTTTCTTTTTTTCTGTTTCTAATTTATCTTGAGTTAAGGACGAAAGAGCTTCAGAAATTGTTTTCTCTAACAATTCTATACTGGAGTTATCATCTTGAGCTTCCAAGGGTAAAGCAAAAACAGCGAACACGCCGGAGCCTCTTGATGAAATACTTACATCAGATCCTGCCATCAGAACTTTATTTTTTTGTACTAAATTTTTTTGAAAATATGAATTTCCGCTTTCTCCAAGGTAACTTGAAAACAGATTAAGCGCAAAAGCGGACTTCGGATTTTCCAAAACAGAAGGAATAATGTATGAAATGGATATTTTTCGGCTTTCAATATGAGGCATCTCCTTTTTTATTGAGATGCTTCCCCCGTTTTTATTTAGAAATGTAAAAGCCCCTGTTCTTAACGCGTTTCTCTTTTCTATTTTTCCGTAATACTTTTCAGCAAGCGTTTTTATTTGACTGATATCGACATCTCCTGAAATGACCAATACGGCATTTGACGGGGTGTAATAATTTTTGTAAAAGCTTAAAGCATCTTCTTTTGTCAGCGCATTAATTTCTTCAAGGGTTCCTGAAACAGGGTGCTCATATGGTGTACCCAGCCACAAAATTTTGCCGACTTCCTCTGAAAACTTTGACTGAGAATTATTTTCAACACGTTGTTGTCTTTCTTGATAGACGATTTTCTGTTCTCCCGCAAAAGCCTCATCGGTGATTTTCAAATCTGACATTCTATCCGCTTCAAGAGCCATCACAAGCTCTAAGCGCGAGATATCGCAAAGAGCATGATATACCGTAAAATCTCTGTTCGTAAAAGCGTTATTTTCTATACCGTTTTCAAGCATTATTTCATTTAGGCCGGAGTCCGGAACTTTGAGCGTTCCGCGAAACATCAAGTGTTCCAACAAATGCGCTAAACCACCCTTTCCTACAGCTTCGTCCATAGAACCGACCTTATACCATAACATCAGCTTTGCAATGGGGGCTTTATGGTTTTCATTAACGATAACCCTGAGACCGTTGTCTAAATAAAATTCATCGGCTTTAAAAAGCTTTGCACGCGCCTCACAAACCCAAAAGTAAGACGCGAAAGCAATTAAAAAGGCAATTTTATTAAACTTAATGTTGAACATTTATTTTACGGCAACTCATCAAAATCAGGCGGTAAAACGAGCGGGGCTCTTGTTTCGATTTTTGTTTCGTCCGGTGATGTTTTATTCAAACCGAACCATCTTTTTAATGTTGAGCATCCGCACAAAACAACTGTGAGCATCAGAACGGTTAAAATTGTTTTTTTCATTATGTAATCTCCTATTTAGAAACTTTCTTTCTATGGCATATCGCATGTAAAATAATAAAAAATGCACCGATACAAATAAATGTATCTGCGACGTTAAAAGCGGGCCAATGGTATGCACCGTAGTGAAAATCCAAGAAATCATACACGGCGCCCATTCTTAATCTGTCTATCACGTTTCCTAAAGCTCCGCCCACGATCAATCCAAGAGAAACACGAACGAACCGAGATGTTTCGTCTTTCATCCATAAGAGCAGAAAAGCAATCACTCCCAAAGCAAAAGCAATCAATATTATTCTGCCCCAAAGACCGCCGTTATCAAACATTGAAAAGCTAACACCTTTATTGAACGCCGAAACAATATTTAAATAATCGCAAACATCATATGGCGAACCGTTTTCAAGAACAAACCGAAAGATAAAATGTTTTGAAACCTGATCCGCAACCAGTGTTAACAGAGAAATAAACAGACCTAAAAGCATTGAGCCCCCTTTTCTTTTTTGTTTGGTTAATTATATGGTTGTTTTTTGGCGTTGACCAGTATATTTACCGAAAAATATACAATTTTTTAAAACATACCTTTTTTCTTAAAGAAAATCGTTGCTATGATTGTGGCCAAAGCAGATATGGCAATCACCATACCGAATCCATAGGGATGTGCAGCAAACGGCACAGGAACATTCATTCCCCAGAACGAAGCCAACATTGTCGGAATAGATAAGATAATAGTGATGGCTGCCAAAAATTTCATAACAAGATTGAGGTTGTTGTTGATAATTGAAGCAAATCCGTCCATCATACCTTCTAAAATTGAACGGTGCATATCTACCATTTCGATAGCTTGTTTATTATCCACAATCACATCATCTAAAACATCCATATCATCTTCAGTGAAAGCAATCACGTTTGCAAATGCTTTTGAGCGCAACATACGAAGCAGTTTTAGCAAAACAACATGGTTATCTTTTAAGGCTGTCGTAAAATAAACCAATGATTTTTGAATTTCCATTAAATCAAATAAGGCTTTGTTGTTTGTCGTCTTTCTTAATGAATATTCAATTTCTTCTGTTTTACGATTAATGATTGCTAAATATTTCAAATAGAACTGTGTGCATTTGGAAAGAATACTGAGCAAAAATCTGCCGCGTTCACGCGTATCAAAAGTTTTCGCCGTATTTTTATTAAATGAGCTTAAAATCCGGTTGTCTCTCGAACAAATTGTCATAAAATTGCGCTTGGTAAAAAACAAACCGCAAGGCAATGTATCAAACTGTCCTTCTTCATCTAAAAGCGGGAGATTAACAATCAATGACAACACGTTGTCTTCAAATTCGACTCGAGAGCGCTCATTTAAGTCCAAAGCGTTTTTAAGCATATCAAAATCAAGGCGCAGTTGGTCTGCGACTCTCAATAATTCTTCATCATCAGGATTGATTAAATTATACCATGAAAGCGAAGTTACCTTGTTCTTTTTCAACTTAACAAGTTTTCCGCCATCTTCTGACTTGTAAATTCTGAGCATAGCGGGCCTCCTTTTCAATGATAATGTGATGATATAATAAAAGGTGCTTTTTTTATGGTGCGGCCGAGAGGACTTGAACCTCCATGAACTTAGTTCATAACGACCTCAACGTTACGCGTCTACCAATTTCGCCACGGCCGCATTATCCATAAGACGAGATATCAATATTCTAAAAAAAGAAAAGAATCAAGAGTTTTTTTTGATTTGTTTAAATTATTGACAATAATTTTTTTATTTTATATTTTAGGTATACAATATGTATTATCTTAAAATCAAATATTTATGGTCACAAAAATTATTCTTCTTGTCTTTTTGTTGGCTCTTGCTTTATTCGTCTACATTTCCGATTTTAAACTTAAACGAAAGTTTGCGCTTGAAGCAATGGAACTCCCTGACGAAAAGCTTGCTGAAACTATCGTAGAATTATGGCTCTTGAGCACAAAAAGATTCTCTTTTAAAACGTCTCTCAAGCTCCACATTTTTATAAAAGAAGCTTTAAGACGAGACAAAAGCCCGCTTCAATAAAGCGGGCTTTAAGATTCTTCATATCTCATCATAAATGTATTTCCTGTCGGGGTGGAAATGTTCTCTACTTAAAAATACCTGAAAAACATTGATAATAGTTGAAGGTACAAAAATAAAAAGCGGGAAAACATTACATCAATTTTCCCGCATGTATAATTTTGGCTTTAGAGATGTCTATTCAGAAACTTTAAGCTCTGACATATGCTCCAATAAAGCACGTTTTTCTTTAACGTTTTCTTGGGCTTTGTTCAAGAGTTTTTCATAACGATCCGGATTCATCTTGTTGACGACTTGGAAACGCGTTTCTGTTGCCATATAATCTGCCAAAGGTTTAGACGGCGCTTTAGAATCAAGCATCAATGGCGCTTTACCCTCTTTGATATTTTCAGGATTATAGCGGTAAATCGGGAATGAACCTGATTCGACAGCGTCTTTCTGGTGAGACAAACCGTCTGCCATATTAAGACCTTGGTTGATGCACGGACAATATGCAATGATGATTGACGGACCGTCGTAGCTTTCAGCTTCGTTGAACGCCTTAATCGTTTGCATATCGTTTGCACCCAATGCAACTTGTGCCACATAAACATTACCGTAGCTCATTGCAATCATGCCGAGGTCTTTCTTGGCAAGTTCCTTACCGGCGGTGGCAAACTTCGCAGAAGCACCCATCGGCGTTGCTTTAGACTGCTGACCGCCCGTGTTTGAATAAACACCTGTGTCAACAACTAAAATATTGATGTTGCGACCTGATGCAATCGCATGGTCAACACCGCCGAAACCGATATCATAAGCCCAGCCGTCACCACCGATAATCCATACGGATTTTTTAATCAGGTAATCAGCTAATTCGTTTAAGTGTTCAGCTTCTTGTGTTTTGATGGAAGCTAGTTCTTTTCTTAAAACTTCAACATAATCACGCTGCAAATCAATTTCGGCATCTGTTGATTGCGGGTTTGAAAGCAATTTATCCGCCACATCGGAAAGTTTATCTTTCAAACCTTCAAGAAGCGTTAAAGCTGTTTCTTTGCCATGATCTATTGAAAGACGCATACCTAAACCAAATTCGGCATTATCTTCAAAGAGCGAGTTTGCCCAAGCCGGACCATGACCTTTTTCATCTTTGCAATATGGGGTTGTCGGCAAGTTACCTGAATAAATTGAAGTACAACCCGTTGCGTTCGCAACAACCATACGATCACCAAAGAGTTGCGTTAACAACTTGATATAAGGTGTTTCACCGCAACCTGCACAAGCTCCTGAATATTCAAATAAAGGTCTGATCATTTGGGTTGTCTTCGGCAAATTCTTTGCTACATCGGTGCGTTTAACATAAGGCAATGTTTCAAAGAATGCCCAATTTTTCTTTTCGACATCCAAATGGTTTTCGATATGATCCATATTGATGGCGTGTAATTCCGGGTTCTCCTTGTTCTTAGCCGGACAAGCCGTTACGCAAACGCCGCAACCCGTGCAGTCTTCCGGTGAAATTTGAAGCATAAACTTCTTGCCTGCAAATTCCTTGCCTTTATAATCAGCACGTTTTAACGTTGCCGGCGCATTTTTGAGTTCTTCGTCGGAGGCAACTTTCATTCTGATTACGCCGTGCGGACAAACAATCGAACATTTACCGCATTGAATACATGTGTTTTCATCCCAAACCGGAATTTCTGTTGCGATACAACGTTTTTCATATTGCGTGGTTGCTGTCGGCCAGGTTCCGTCAACAACATCTTTTAACTCAGAAGTTGTTACTTTGTCGCCGTTTTCTGCAATGAGCTTGGCTGTTAATTTTTTCACAAACTCAGGCGCATTGTCAGGCACTGCCGACAAGCGGTGGAATGAAGATGTTACATGATCAGGATATGTCACTTCAAACAGGTGTTCAAGTGAAGCGTCCACAGCGGCATAGTTCTTTTGAACAACGGCGTCGCCTTTCTTAGAATATGTTTTCTTAATTGCGGCTTTAATTTGAGCAATCGCCTCATCTTTCGGCAAGATGTTTGAAATGGCGAAGAAGCATGTCTGCATCACCGTGTTGATACGCTGCCCCATACCTGTCGCACGAGCCACTTCAACCGCATTAATGGTGTAGAACTTCAATTTCTTTGCAATGATTTGCTCTTGAACTTCAATCGGCAAATGATCCCAAACTTGTTCATGGCTGTATGGCGCGTTGAGTAAGAATGTTGCGCCCGGTTTGGCGATTTTCAAAATATCCACTTTGTTCATAAATTGGAATTGGTGGCAGGCCACAAAATCAGCCGCCGTAATCAAATAAGCCGATCTGATCGGATTATCCGAAAATCTTAAGTGTGAAGTTGTCATAGAGCCTGATTTACGAGAATCGTAAACAAAATAGCCCTGCCCGTATTTTCCGGCATCTTCAGCAATAATCTTGATTGAGTTTTTGTTAGCACCGACCGTTCCGTCAGCACCCAAACCGAAGAATACGGCGCGCACGACATCTTGAGGTTCAACATCAAATGTTTCATCATAGTTCAGTGATTTGAATGTTACGTCATCGACAATACCGACCGTGAAACCGTTAATCGGTTTAGAACTTGTTGCATTTTCAAAAACAGCTTTAACCATTGCAGGTGTAAACTCTTTTGATGACAAGCCGTAACGACCGCCATAAATTTTCGGCAAAGATGAGAGTTTTCCGTTTGAAAAAGCTTGAGAAAGCGCTGTTACCACATCCAAATAAAGCGGTTCACCTAAAGCGCCTGATTCTTTTGTGCGGTCTAAAACAGAAACCGTTTTAACGCTTGATGGCAATACCTTTAACAAAGACTCGGCAGGGAACGGACGATAGAGATGAACTTTCAAAACGCCGAGTTTTTGACCGTGAGCATTCAAATATTCAATTGCCTCTTCAACTGTTTCGGCACCTGATCCCATCACAACAATAACGTGTTCGGCATTTTTATCACCCGTGTAGTCCACAACATGATATTGACGACCTGTAATGGATGCAAACTTATCCATTTCTTCTTGAACAATGCCTTCAACCTTTTCATAAAACGGATTGGAGGCCTCTCTGCCTTGGAAGAAAACATCAGGATTTTGCGCCGTACCGCGAATAACCGGCTTTTCAGGACGCAGAGCGTGTTTGGCATTAAATTTATAATCAACGCCTTCAAGCATGGCTCTTAAATCATCATCTGATAAAAGAGATATCTTTTTAATTTCATGAGATGTTCTGAAACCATCAAAGAAGTGCATAAACGGAACACGAGATCTCAAGGTTGATGTTTGGGCGATGGCAGCCATATCATGCGCTTCCTGAACAGAGTTTGAAGCCAGCATTGCAAAACCTGTTTGACGGCAACCCATCACATCAGAGTGATCCCCGTAGATTGACAAGGCGTGATATGCAAGCGAACGCGCGGCAACATGCATCACAAACGGACTGAGTTCACCCGCGATTTTATACATATTCGGGATCATCAACAATAAGCCTTGTGAAGCCGTAAATGTGGTTGTTAAAGCGCCGGCCTGAACAGCACCATGGCAAGCACCTGCGGCACCTGCTTCAGATTGCATTTCCTGAACAATCGGCGTTACACCCCAAAGGTTCTTTTGATTTGCTGCTGACCATGCATCAGCCCATTCTCCCATCGGAGATGACGGTGTAATCGGGTAAATCACACACACTTCGTTCATACGATGTGCCACAGAAGCTGTCGCTTCGTTAGCATCCATCATTTTCATCTTTTTTTCAGACATTTTTTTTCCTTGAATTAAAAAGTTATTCTGTACAGATTATAAAATCTGATTGCTCTATATCATGTTTGAGGCAAAATTCAAGACTTTTTCAACACTTGTATTCAAAAAAATATCCCCTGATTGCTCAAGGGATATTCTTTTAGCTTATCATAAATTATTTTGCTTTTTTCTTCGTATCTAATTCTGATGTGCAATGCGGGCAACGCGTTGCGTTGATGGAAATTTCAGAATAGCAATACGGACAAGTTTTTGTTGTCGGTTCTGCGGCTTCATCAGCAGCTTCTTTGGCGGCTATTTTTTCTTGTAATTTGTTAATTGATTGAATGAGCAAGAAAACAGCAAAAGCCACAATCAAAAAGCTGATTAAAGCATTAATGAATGCACCGTATTTAATCGCAACAACTTCTGTCCCTTCTTTAGATAACACAATCTGCAAATCAGAAAAATCAACTTTACCTAACAGCATACCAATCGGCGGCATCATCACATCTTCAACAAGAGAAGTAACAATTTTTCCGAATGCGGCACCGATAATGATACCGACAGCCATGTCAATCACATTACCGCGCATGGCAAATTTTTTAAATTCATTTAAAAAGTTTTTCATATTTTCATCCTTAATTAAAAATCTAGAACGCTTATTTTCTTAAAGCGTTTTCTTAAAATAGTCAAGATTTTATTTATTCTTGTCAATATAATTTATTCGCCTAAAGCCATAAACAAATAGCTCATCACAATAAAACCGGCAAATACGGCAACGGCTGATTTTTCCGTTTCTTTATAGCCGTATGTTTCCGGCAAAATCTCGTTGATGCCGCAGACCTCCGAGGAAATGGCAATGGTGTTTTCGTCGCCGCCCACCACCACGGGCCGCAATTTCTTCGAGTCGCA
>CAJOLB010000030.1 GCA_905235385.1 uncultured Alphaproteobacteria bacterium
GGATAGAGAGGCAATGGATCGAATTTCGGAAAGAGTGTTTCCGGAGAGCGACAAATATTTGCAGGTGCCGGATGATATGTCGGGCTTTGTGATTGAAGAGCGCGAAAAAGGGGTTGTCGGTTATGTGCTTTATGATAAACGAGAAAAAGAAATTTATGACATGGCGGTGTTGCCGGAATACCGCACCGATAAAAACGCATCTTCAGGCAAATTGTTGCTTGAGATGATGAAGGTTGTTAAGGAAGAAGGTGGGCAGTGGCATGCCGAATTGAGAGATAAAACAACATTAAGATATATGGAAGTTATGGAAAAGCGCGGTGTGATTAAGCTTGAAAAACAAGGCGTTGACCATGTTATGAGCGATGGCTCAAAAGTTGTTCGTGTTGAATTTGAACCGGTGCGAGATGATGTGAAAAAAGCTTTTGAAAAAGTTCAAGAACAATTAAAGGGCAATTCAGAAACAGTACCCCATCACCCAAAAACTTCAGATATATCAATATCTGATAATTGTGGCAGAAGCAGATAATTTTTAGAATTTATGACACGAACCCTCTTCCCTCATTTTGAGGCGAGTCTGTTTATCTCCCGAAAACGGCGTTTTTAAGGCGCTCAAGGGTTTTGGTGGCTATCGGGCGGGCTTTTGAAGCACCGAGATCCAACATTTCGTTGACCTCTTTTTCATGCGCCATATAATATTCATATTTTTCTTTAGCTTCAGAGGTCATCTCAACAACGGCATCAAGGAGCATATTCTTAATATGTCCGTAGCCGAGTTTTCCTTGCCTTAAGCCTTCAGCCATTTCTTGAACTTTTTCAGGTGCTGCGATGGCTTGATAGATTTCATAAACTAAAATTTCATCCGGATTTTTCGGCTCTTCTAATGGGCGCGAATCTGTTTTAATGGCAAAAACAGCTTTTTTGATTTCAGCTTTATCGGCAAAAATCGGAATCACATTGTTATAAGATTTGCTCATTTTGCGCCCGTCAATACCCGGAACAAGAACGGCATTCTTTGTTAAAGAATATTCAGGCAACTTTAAGAGTTCTTTGCCATAATGCGCGTTGATCATCCCTGCAATATCGCGCGCGATTTCAACATGTTGAACCTGATCTTTGCCCACGGGAACAATATCCGTATCATAAGCCAAAATATCAGAAGCCATCAAGGTCGGATATGTATAAAGCCCCATGTTAATCAGGTCATCATCAGGCTTGCCGGCCGCGCGGTTTTTATCAACCGCCGCTTTGTAGGCATGCGCCTTGTTCATAAAGCCTTTCGGGGTGTAAGCAAACAAAATCGTTGTGATTTCCGGAATTTCCGGGATATCCGATTGCCTGTAAAAGACGGATTTATTCGGATCAAGCCCGAATGCCAAATAAATACATGCAATTTCTTTGAGTTTTTGGTTTAAAACAGCCGGATCTTTTTCGGCATTGATGGCGTGATAGTCTGCCACAAACATAAAATGTCTGCCGCCCGCCTCCAAGACCTTGTTTCCAAGCTCAATAGCGGGCTTGATTGCGCCGACCAAATTACCGATATGAGGTGTTCCCGTAGGCTTAACGCCGGTTAAAACTGTTTTGTTTTGCATCTTTTATCTCTTTTTTTTCATTTTCTTGTTGTAAACCGATATTAAAATTGATAATGTGTTTTTCAGTTTAAATCAATATGTTTTTATCAAAAATAGGACATTAAAATGCCGGATATTAAATTTATTATAGAAAACAAAGACCTCGTTCAAGAAGGCTTAACAAAAAAAGGCTACACAAAAGAAGATTTGGATTTAGACGAGCTGATTGCTCTTCATAAGCAAATCACAACTTTGAAAACATCTTCTCAAGCTTTGGCCGAAGAAAAAAACAAGTTAAGCAATCAAATCAAATCAGCCTCACCAGAAGACCGCCCGAATATTATCGCAAAGAGCAAAGAGCTCGGTGAAAAATTCAAGCTTGAAGAACAAGAGCTTTCGGATTTAACCGAAAAGTTTGATTTGCTGATGCTTAAAATGCCGAATCTCCCCTCGCCTGAAACGCCTGTCGGTCCTGATGACAGCGCAAACGTGGTGCGCAGATATGTCGGCGAAGTGCCTCATTTTGATTTTGAACCGAAAGACCATATTGAGCTGATGGAAATAAATGACTGGTCTGAAATGGAGCGTATCGCCAAAGTTTCGGGCACGCGCACATATGCTATTAAAAACGAGCTTGCAAAATTAGAGCTTGCCATGCATATGTTTGTTATAGACAAGCTTCGCTCGCACGGCTTTCAGGTGATTACCGTGCCTTCCATTTCAAAAGA
Source organism: uncultured Alphaproteobacteria bacterium (assembly GCA_905235385.1). Taxonomy (GTDB): domain Bacteria; phylum Pseudomonadota; class Alphaproteobacteria; order RF32; family CAG-239; genus UBA1254. The sequence continues at coordinate 2,300 of CAJOLB010000030.1, forward strand.
AAAACCGCTTTACGGGCAAGGTTATTTGCCGTTTTCGCGTGATGAGGTTTATTATCTGCCCCAAGACGACATTTATCTTTCAGGCACGGCAGAGCTGATTTTGAACTCGCTTCGAGCAGATGAAATTTTGCAAGAGAACGAACTGCCCGTTTTATATGCCGGTTTTTCGCCTTGTTTCAGACGCGAAGCAGGCGCGGCCGGTAAAGACACAAGAGGTTTGGTGCGCGTTCACCAGTTTATGAAAACCGAACAATTCGTGATTTGTGCCGGTGATGTCGCCGAGAGCGAAAAGTGGCATCAAAAATTATTGCAGATTTCGGAAGAAATTTTACAAGATTTTGAATTGCCTTATCGCGTTTTGGAAGTTTGCACGGGCGATATGGGTGCGCCGAAATACCGCCAATATGATTTGGAGGCTTGGGTGCCTTCTCAAAACTGCTATCGAGAGACGCACTCTTGCTCAAACATCACCGATTGGCAGGCAAGACGCACAAATTTGCGCTATCGTGCAAACGCTGACGGCAAGGTGAAATATGCCCACACTTTAAACAACACGGGGATTGCCACCCCGCGCGCGTTGGTGCCGTTTATTGAAAACCACCAAAATGCCGACGGAACGGTCAATATTCCGCCAAAATTACAACCTTATATGGGCGGAATTAAAAAGATCGGCAAAAACGCTTAATCAAATAAAAATCAAGCCTCTCGAAAGAGAGGCTTTTTTGTCTGTGACGTTTTTCTTTGACAAAAGCCTTTGTTTATGTTATATTATCTATTATGGTATTTATAACTGAAATGACACAAGAAGATTTTGTTGATGAGCTTGAGCAGAGCTTAATGCCTGCATTTCGGGCTCGTTATGATTTGGTTGCTCAAATTGATCCAAACTTTTTTGTTTCCGAAACCGGAAAAATTGAGCTTATGTCTATGGCGTTGATTTCAAATCGTATCCGAAAACACAAGCAAAATGCGATGACACTTATGGATATTGATCATGCATACAGCACTGAAACCTCCGGAGATTTATTCTATAAAGAATCTCCTCACCTTATTTCTCACGCTCATTTAGCGAATTTTCCGCGCGAATATGATGACATCAATCCCCGAATGATGCACCTTTTTGATTTGTTTGCCAAAGATTTGGGGTTAGACCCCTTATATGCTCATTTTGACAAGCCTGCTTTTGTTCAGCCTCCTTATACGGCAAACGGTATCATACGAAGTTTTGATGATTTCAAACATTCTGCCCTTTTAACAGCGAACATTCCTGCTTATGACGACGGGGATTATGTGGTTGGGGAACAGGAAATACCGTTTGAAACGATTGATGAGTTTTGTAATATTGAGCGAGAACGATTTCTTAGAAAAATGGAAGAGCGCAACCGAAAAAGAGAGGAAGATCGTATGATTAATAATATGTATTTCAAGCGCTCCCTAACCTCTCGCTAAGCTCTGTTTGGATTTCATGCAGAGCTTATTTTTTGCCTTTTAAATTATCTATCACAAGGTTGAAGACAAAGAAATTGATGATTCCCAAAAAACACTTGACCACAAAAGATATGCCTAACAATACGAGCTTATAAAGATATAACAAAGTTTGAGAGAATGAAAACGTGCTTTCTTGCTCAAACGGCGGCTTCTTAGGCAATTTTATTTTTAAAGCGGCGGCTTTGATTTGATTATATTCTTCTTTGCTCAAGGCTTTTTTAGAAAGCAATTCGTGCGCAAACTTTAAGTGTTTCGCACTCAACATATCATCAACGGCGAGTGCGGCAATAATCTCTTTTTTTGAGTTTTGAAATTCATCTTTGCTGATACCGCCTTCTTTTTGGAGGGCGTATAAGCTTTCTAAATCTTGTAATAACGCAATCGGTGTTTTCATCGCTTTAATTCCTTTGTTATGATGAGATTTTATGTCAGATAAAAACAAAACACAAGCAGTTTTTTAATTTCATGTCAGAATATGGCAAATTTATAAAAGCCCTCAATATTTATTATTGTCATCTTTGATAAATTTTTGCCCCTCTATTATTGTTAATTTATCATATGGCATATTATAATGCGCCGATGATATATCAAAACCATCGTTTTCACCGGGCGCTTTCGAAATACCTAATATATGAAGCATCTCATTATAAAGTAAATCACTGGTCCAATATTTTTTCGAATTACCCTTCAAAGCATTCATTATTTCAATATATTTGCCGGCAAATTTTTCAGAAAATATGCTAAAAAACGGGATATGCGCCATATTCCATGTAAATTTTGAATAATCATGTGTTAGTCCTTTATCCGGATCTTCGCCATGATCGGACAGAAATGTAAACGACATAAAGTTTTCACTATGAACCGCTTTGTCATACAGGAGCGACAAAACATAGTCATTATATCTGACACAATTGTCATATGCATTTACTCTTGTATTTTTTCCATCTGTAAAAAATTCATATTTTTCCGGATAACGATCATTATATACATTATGACATCCCATCAAATGAAAGACAATAAATGTTTTACCGTCTTGCTTTATCTCCGGAAAATAATCCGCCAATTTTTCATCATAATATGTTGTGAGCAATTTATTACCGTAAAATTCGTTTATGTATATCTGATGATTTGCACCATTTGCTATTGTATTAATCGGTGTGTCATAAGATTTTTGATGTTTTTGATTTGAAATCCAATACGTATCATAACCAGCGGCAGAAGCAACTTCCGTAATGGAATAAGAATCAGCCAATACGGAATTATCATATTGATTTTGTGAAGTAAGCGCAAATTGAACAGACATCACCGTTTGAATATTATTTGAGTATGCGTTAGGATATAACACAACGTTTTTATCTTGCTCTGCCAATTTATCCAGCCAAGGCGTTGTCGGCCTCTCATAACCGAATGCCGACAGGTGATCTCTTTGAGTTGACTCCCCCATAACCAAAACATGAAGTTGCGGCTCTTCATTATATTCAATAACCGACTTTAGCTGATTTATTCTTTTTGCTCGCAATAAGCTTATATTGTTATATTCTTTATATTGTTGCAGAGTATCGGAAACTCTTGTTATCATGCCTATCACAAAACTTGAATTAAGTTTGGGAAACACACAAATAACAATATATGTTACCAATATCATATTGCAGGCTAATATTTTGAAATTATTGCCGTTTCTTTTCGTTTTAGAAAAAAGATAATTTAAAAACGTTATGATTATGATGATGGCTGAAACCGATAAAATCCACAGCACAATATTCTGTTCTACCAAATAAGAAACAACTTCTTCATAATTTGTTTGAAACAAGGTCAGCAAAATATTCGCAGAGAGCATATGTTTATCACTTACGACATAATACCCGATAATCAATAACGGGGGTAACATCGCTATAGAAAATGCAATATTGTTGCATATACTCAAAGTGTATTGAAGCCATTTTTTAGGACAGTAGCTTACCAGATAACGAATGATGGAAAAAATTGCGTAAAAAGATACCCCGATTTCAATGGTTTGAATTATTTCACGCTCTGTTAAGACCATTCCTGCGCCTATTTTGCATAAAGCAGCAAGGCTCCATAATAATGACACAAGTGCCAGCAACAATATATTTATGATATTATATTTCCACAAAGCGCATATCAAAGCACATACCAATGCTGATACAATGTGATATCCCTGATACCATACAAAATTTAATGAAGTTGCGGTCGTAAACAAACGGAATATCGATATAAACAAATAAAAACCAAAGAAACATGAAAAAAATTTGATTACACCCATTCTAACTTTAACTAACGCCTTCATAAAACCCTCCTAGCGTAAAAATACATTAAAAAAAATACCACCGTGATGAAGGGTGGCAGGAAGTTGAAAGCTATTAATGGTAATAGTGTAGCTTATTTGATATATAAATATCTTATTGGCTACCTTCCTGCCAATAAGCAAAAAGGTAGCTTTTTACATCTGGTTTTCCAGATAACCATTAAGAGGCTTTCAAACCTCATACCGATTATCAACCGGTACGCTTTTAAGATATTTTATAAGAAAATGATTGTCAATCTATTTTTGGGAAAGATTGGCATTATTAGGTTTATTGTTGACTAGACTTACCCTCTTCCCTCTTTAACCGAGGTGATGTTGCGGATAAAGGTTGTGTCGGTTGAAAGGTCTTCAACATTGACCGGCAATTTGTGGCGCCAGTTCGGATATGTGTCTTTATCCGTTCCGGGCAGGTTTTGAAGTTCGGTTACACCTAAAATATCTTCGAGCTGAAGAACAACAACCCTGCTCTCGCTCTTGGCTAAAAACTTGTGAACCGCTTCGTCCAAACCTTCAGGATATCCTTCGCCATAAAGATAGTTCCCTTTTCTTAAATTGTCTTGAGGCCAAACACCGTTTTCATCCAAAGCTTTTAACAGGCGCCATCTCTCCTGCTCTCTTTGTTTGTAGAGAAATTCTTTTTCGGCTTTGTTGATGATGTGCAGATTATATTTGAGCTCAATTTCATAACCGAACCACCACATCTTAAGCGGTGTCATATCGTGTGTGCCGACAGACACAAACGCTTTTTGAGGATAATATTGCGGTGCTTTAAAATCTCCCAAGCCGTTGTCCCAACGTTCTGCCCACAAAACACTCATCGAATAGATGTCGTTTTCTTCGAGTTTTTCCATAAACCCTGCCGGAACATTGCCGATGCTCTCGCCGACAATCATACATTTGTTTAAATAGCTTTCGAGCGCAACCAATGCCAACATGTTTTCAAAGTTGTAATAAATATATGTGCCGCTTGTGCCGGTGTCTTTAATCATAAACAACCGCATTAAGCTCATCACATGATCAATTCTTAATGCGCCCGCATTCTTCATGTTCGCACGCAATATTTTTAAAAACGGCTCATATGCTCTTTTTTCAAGTTCAAACGGATCAAACGCGCCTAAACACCATTTTTGACCTTCGGAGAAAAAGATATCAGGCGGTGCACCTGCGCCCGCACCTTTGATATAAGCATATCTGTCTGACCAAAGCTCGGCGCTGTCTTTGCAAACACCAACCGGCAAATCACGATATAAACCAATTTTCATTCCAAGATGGTTAATGTGTTCCGATACATTTTCAAATTGTTTGTATGCCTCGTATTGAAGATATTTGAAAAACTCGATTTCTTTGGCATGCGTTTCTTCAAAAATAGCCATATCAATCGGGTTTTGTTTTTTCAAGCCTTGAGGCCATGCCTGCCAACCGCCCCAAACGTTATGGCATTTTTCATGATAAATTGCTTGATAGAGCGCGAACAAATGAAGCTGAACGCCTTGTTTTTGTTTAAAATTCTCAAAAGTTTTTGACTGTTTTTGACGCTTTTCAAACAAGTCATATAACACTCTGATTTTAAGATTATAAACATTCGTGTAATCAATCAAATCGCTTTTGCGAATCTGTTCGATTTCTTTTTTGTATTTCGATTTAATTTTGCCCGTGTAACCGTCGGCTTTTTCAACATCAATATAAATCGGGTTCAAAAACAAACGGCTGATTGAAGAATACGGGCTCGCGTTTTCCGGAAAATCATGAAACAGGGTGTTAATCGGGTTTAGACCGATGATGTTTGCCCCCATATCAGCGGCAATTTTTGCAAAGTTTTCCAAATCCGTAAAATCGCCGATGCCCCAGTTTCTTTTGCTCCTTAATGAATAAAGCTGAAGCGTAAATCCCCAAAGTTTTGTGCCTTCCATATCCTCAAGCCTGTAACACTTTTGAGGTGCAACCGCCAATTTTGTGTGATATGTTTGTTTACCGATTTGAAGTTCAATATCATAATAACCGATTTCAAGCGATGTTTTGATATCAAGAACATATTTTTGATAAACCGTGTTGCCGATTTTCTTTTCGTCCTCGAATTTCTTTTCAAAGTCGATGTTTTTCGTTTTGTTCGAGCCTGAAACATAGCGCATTTTAATCTGCTCTTCAGCATCTTTTTGTTTCAAACAAATATCCATTTTCAAACAATTTTGACGGCAAATGTATATTGTTTTGAGCATTTCTTTATAAGGTCTTTCCTCGAGCTTTTGAAGAGATTCTTCAATCTTTTCTTCAGAAGATGCATCCATCCCGAGTTCTGAACAAAAAGATTGCAAAAGGCTTTCTTCAACCTGATGATCTTGTAATCCTTGCGCTGAATAAGAAGTCGCAATGCCTAATTTTTTACAAAGCTCGTAGAGTTTTTTTGCCATGTTTATCTCCCTATTTTTATTGCTATAATACATTCTGCCGGAACAATCATCGAATCCGCATTTTCTATTTTATCGGTTTTTATTGACAGACTTGTATCGAACAAAAGTTCCCATTGTTTTGTCTTTTTGAGAGCCGGTAATTTCCACTCGATTTTTTTAGATGATGCATTAAAGATCATATATAAAAAATCTTTTCCGTCAAAAGCCAGCAAAGAAAGCGACTTTCTTGACGGATTTTGCCAATCCGATGTTGTGAACTCCACACCTTTTTCATTATACCAACTCAAATCTTTATAATTTGTGCCCTCAACTTTTTGACCGTCAAAGAAATGTCTTCTTTTAAATATAGGCATTTCGTGACGTAATTGAATTAAGGTTTTTACAAAATTTGCAAACTTATAATCTTCCGGCTTGATGGCATCCCATGCCAAATAACTGATGACGTTGTCTTGGGCATATGGGTTGTTGTTTCCGAACTGCGTTCTTAAAAATTCATCACCTGCCGAAATCATCGGCGTTCCGAACGAAAACAACAATGTTGACATTAAGTTGCGCGCACGTTTGAGGCGTTTGTTTCGGATAGATTTTGAAAACGTTATGCCCTCAACTCCCGCGTTTGAACTCCAGTTGTCATTGCTTCCGTCTTTGTTGTTTTCGCCGTTCGATTCATTATGCTTTTGATTATAGCTTACCAAATCATTTAAGCAAAAGCCATCGTGTGCCGTTATAAAATTGATGCTGCTCCATATGTTTCGATTATGATGTCCGAAGATGTCGCTTGAACCTGCAAGGCGGCTTGCAAACTCTCCTGCTTGGCTCTCATCACCGCGCCAAAAACGACGCACGACATCTCTAAATCGATCGTTCCATTCTGCAACCCCTGGCGGAAATGCACCTATTTGATAACCGTTATTGCCAATATCCCATGGCTCCATAATCAATTTTGCCGAACGCAAAACTTCATCTTGCCGAAGGGTTTTTAAAAATACGGAATCATCTTTAAATTCTGTTTTTTCCCGAGAAAGTGTTGAAGCTAAATCGAATCTGAAACCATCGACATGCATCTCTTGAACAAAATACCGAAGCGAATCCATCACAAGCATTAAAACATTTTCGTTTTGCAAATTAAAACTCGCACCGCAGCCCGTGCTGTCATAATAAAAACGTTTGTTGGCTTTATCGAGAGTGTAATAACTTTCATTGTCAATACCGCGATAGCACAAAGTCGGACCCAAATGGTTCCCTTCAATCGTGTGGTTGTAGACAACGTCTAAGATAACTTCTTGTCCGTTTTGGTGCAAACGTTTGACCATTTGTTTGAAACTGTTTATGTCATTGTTTGTCAGATAGCTGTTTTCAAGAGCAAAAAATGACAGCGTTTCATAGCCCCAATAATTAACTCTCTTTCTTTTCTTTTGATGGCCGAAAAAGGCTTGCACAGGCAACAACTCAAGCGAGGTTATTCCGAGCCATTTAAAATAAGCCATCATTTCATCAGAACTTAAACCGGCAAACTTTCCTCTTTGTTGGTCTTTTATGTCAGGAAAAAGTTTTGTGTAACCCTTTGTGTGCAATTCATAAAGAATTGTGTCTTCAAATGCAATGTTCGGTCGAATGTCGCCTTGCCAATCAAAGTTATCTTCCGTAACCACGGATTTCGGAACATAAGGCGCACTGTCAAGTTCGCTGAATGACAAATCTTGATCAGGGCTGTCAATATCATATCCGAAAATTGCTTTGTCCCACACAATCTCTCCGACCAATTTTTTGGCATACGGATCTATTAAAAGCTTATTTGGATTAAAACGTTTTCCCTCGCTCGGGTTATATTCGCCATAGACACGATATCCGTATATTTGACCGGGTTTAATACCTTCAAGATAAACATGCCAAATATTAAAATCGTTTTCTTTGATTTCAATTCTTGATGTTTCGTTTAACCCCTTTTCATCAAACAAACATAGTTCAACTTTTTGTGCACCGGACGAAAATAACGCAAAATTTGTTCCTTTTCCGTCAAAGGTTGCGCCTAAAGGATATATTTGTCTGTTTTGTTTCATGTTACCACCTTATCGGTTTAATCACAATTGTTGAGAGCGGCGGCAAAACGACTTCAATCGAATATGGTTTCATATTACATCCTTGCGAAGAGACTTGAAGTTGTCCTTCATTTCGAACACCGCTTCCCCAATATGATGGATCATCACTGTTAAAAATTTCTTGATATTTGCATGCTTCAAACACACCTATTCTATAATTGTGTCTGACAACAGGCGTAAAGTTGCATATAACAATCAAATAATCGTCAGGATTATGTCCTTTTCTGATATATGAAATAACACTGTCGTCCGCATTTGAATGTTCAATCCACTCAAAGCCTTTATAGTCAAAATCTTCTTCATAAAGCGGTGCATTTCCCTGATACATTAAATTTAAATCACGAACACAATTTTGCATTCCCTTATACATCGGATATTCGAGCAAATGCCATCTTAAACTTTCTTCTGAATTCCACTCCCAATCTTGCGCAAATTCGTTACCCATGAATAAAAGTTTTTTACCAGGATGTGTCCACATAAAGCCATAATAGGCTCTCAGGTTTGCAAATTTTTGCCATTCATCTCCGGGCATTTTTGATAACATGGAGCCTTTTCCGTGAACGACTTCATCATGCGAAATCGGCAAGATAAAGTTCTCGTTAAAAGCATAAAGCAATCCGAATGTCAGCATACCGTGATGATATTTTCTGTGAACAGGCTCATGGCTGATGTAACGAAGTGTGTCATTCATCCAGCCCATATTCCATTTATATCCGAATCCAAGTCCGCCCATCGAAGTCGGACGTGAAACCATCGGCCATGCCGTCGATTCTTCGGCGCAAGTCATAACGCCCGTGTTTTCTCCATAAACAAGTTCGTTCATCTTTCTGATAAAAGATATGGCTTCCAAGTTTTCGTTGCCGCCATATTGGTTTGGAATCCATTCGCCTGCTTTTCTTGAATAATCCAAATAAAGCATTGAAGCTACGGCATCAACACGCAAACCGTCAATATGATATTCTTTTAACCAGTATAAAGCGCTTGCACATAAAATATTGCTGACTTCCGTGCGGCCGTAATTATAAATTTTTGTTCCCCAATCTTTATGTTCTCCTTTGCGTGGATCCGAATGTTCAAACAAACACGTTCCGTCAAATTCAATCAAGCCGTGTGCATCTTTCGGAAAGTGTGCAGGAACCCAATCCATAATCACGGCAATTCCGGCCTGATGGAATCTGTCAATCATATAACGAAAATCATCCGGCGTACCGAATCTGGAAGTCGGTGCAAAAAGACCCGTTACCTGATACCCCCATGATGCATCTAACGGGTGTTCGCACAGAGGCAAAAATTCAACATGTGTAAATCCCATGTTGTGAACATATGGAACCAAATAATCCGCAAACTCGCGATATGTTAAATAGCTTTCGCCGTTTGTTCCTTTTCTGCGCCATGAGCCTAAATGAACTTCATAAATCGAAATCGGTTTATCAAAACTGTTTGCCGTTGCACGGTAATTCATCCAACCATAATCATTCCATGTGTAATGATTTAAATCAAAAACAATTGATGCCGTTTTCGGTCTGACTTCAGAATAAAATGCAAACGGATCTGATTTTAATAAGATGTAATCTTCTTTCGTTTTTATCTCAAATTTATAGACATGTCCCTCGCCGATTTGCGGAATAAAAATATCCCAAATTCCGCATGAGGGATGTTTGCGCATCACATCAACACACCCGTCCCACATATTAAAATCACCTACGATAGAAACGCGTTTTGCATTCGGTGCCCAAACAGCGAATCCGACACCTTTGATGCCATCCATTTCCATCACGTGTGCACCGAGTTTTTTATAAATTTCGTGGTGATTTCCTTCTGCAAAAAGATACTCATCTATATCGCCCAATGTCGGCAAAAAACGATATGTATCTTCCCGTTCGTATTTTTGACCTAAATCATTTTCAATTAAAAATTTATATTTAAAATCTTCGACGGCACCAAACTCAATTTGATAGAATCCTCTCTCATCAATTTTTTCCATTTTACCCAAATTTTTGCCATCATAATTTAAGATATCAACAGAATTTGTGTGGGGTAAAAATGCACGAATGAAAATATTTTTTGTTCCCTTATCACGATGCATTCCGAGCACAGAAAATACGTTATCATGATTGCCTTCTATTATTGCATTTACTTCATTTTGCGACAGTAAATTATTCATTCATTTTTCCCCTATAATTTTTAAATTTATTTCGTATGTTATTTCTATCTATAATTGGTTCTAAATTAAAATGCAAGCAAATAACTTTCTTTTTTCTAAATAATAAATATTGACTATTAAAAAAATCGTGTATATATTAAATTTGTTTTTAATATATTTATGGAGAACAAACATGGCTACAAAATGTAATGAAAATTACATCAGAGAAGCTGCCTATTATTTATGGCAAAACGCTGGTTGCCCGATGGGTCAAGATGAAAAATTCTGGTCTATGGCTGTTGAACAATACACTTCTTGCAACGGCTCAAAAAGTTCTTGCAAAAAGTCTACACCGGCTAAAAAAACAATGACAACTTCTAAAACGTCATATAAAAAGACAACTTCCAAAAAATAATTTGGAAGTTTATATATAAGAAAGAAAACGTTACCGATATTAAGTAATGTTTTCTTTTTTTTTAATCGAATCCTTTTATCTTGTTTGATCAGATTTTAATTTTGACCACACATTTGAATCACTGAAACGGTTTTGTGCCTCCAACCATCTGTCTTGACGCATCACACCATCTAAATGGTATCCTGCATTTTTTGCCACGTTTGCTGACGGAATATTTTTTGTGTCGTTTCCAATCACAATACGGTTCAAACCTTGTTTGAAAGCCTCATTTTCAAGTGCCTTAACGGCCTCCACCATATAACCTTTTCCTGTGGCTTTTTTTGTAAGCCAAAATCCGATTTCAGCAGATTTATGTTTTTGGTTCACTTTCATTAAATCAATCATACCGATAAATTTTTTTGTTTCTTTTTCTCTGATCATATAGGCGAATCCTTCCTCATTTTCCCAATGCGCTTCGCACCAATCTTTTAAATATGAGAGTTCGTCTTCAATGCTATAGGTTTTGCTTGCCCATGGAAGCCATTGTCCTAAATGGTCCAGAGAATCTAAAACTTCCGCATAAATTTCTTGTGCCAGTTCCATTGTGGTCGGATAAGGTCTTTCTAAAACGATCCGTTTGGCCTCTATTTGATTTGGAAAATTCATTTTATGCTCCTTGTGATGATATTTTTTAATATTAGTTTCATATCCATTCAAAGTAAAGCCAAAATTTATATTGCATTTTTAATTGATATTTGCTATATATTAGTTGCTGACTTGTCAGCTATGACACTAGAGGCGCTATGAAATAGGTATGTTGGACCCGAGGGCAGTACTCGGCACCTCCACCAATTTTATGGGGGTGAGTTAGGTTAGACAGTATACAATAAAGATGGTTTGCCGTGTTCGGTGAGATACCACCGTTATCGGTTCAAAATAAATGAACGCAAATGATAATTTTGCACCTGTTGCTGTAGCTGCTTAATAGTGAACGCAACGAATTTAATTCTTTGAAAATTGGTTTTTTCGAAGTGAGGTTTGGGCCACCTAGCAACAGGACGGCCTATTTTTTTTGCCTTGAAAATACCACTTTCGTGATTACTTCTCTTTTGTTTTTAATTTCATTTTTTAGGAGAAATAATCATGACAACTCAAGGTGTTCGTTATCCGACCTTAGCATTTCATACGGCAGGCGCCGGCCAAGCCAATGACGGCATCCCCCCGCAACCGTTTGAAACTTTTTGCTATGACAGCGCTTTAATGCAGGCAAAAATTGAAAATTTTAATGTTGTTCCCTACACTTCCGTTTTGCCGAAAGAACTTTACGGAAACATTGTTCCCGTTGACAAAGTCGTTGACAAGTTTAAACACGGTGCCGTTTTAGAGGTCATTATGGCCGGCAACGGTGCCAACCGTGATGATCACAAAGCTATTGCCACCGGCGTCGGCATTTGTTGGGGCAAAGATAAAAACGGCGAACTCATCGGCGGATGGGCTGCCGAATATGTTGAATATTTTGATACTCATATTGATGATGAAATCGCAGAAGGCCATGCTAAAATGTGGCTCAATAAATCACTCAAACATGAACTTGAAATCAGAGGTGTTGAAAAGCACAGCGAATTTCAAATGTTTCATAACTATATCAATATCACCGAACAATTCGGCTACAGTTTAACGTGTTTGGGCTTTTTGAACTTTGAACATGCCGATCCTGTTGAGCTTTAAGATGTGAGGCAAAAATGTTTCATAAAACTCAAAAACAAAACACACCGACGGAGGTAAAAAACACTTCCGCCGGATTAGGCGTTATGGCACTTGCCGCCATTGTTGTCAGTTCAATGATCGGCGGCGGTATATACAGCCTGCCTCAAAATATGGCACAATCTGCCTCAGCCGGCGCGGTGTTGCTTGCGTGGCTGATTACCGGTATCGGTGTTTATTTTATTGCAAACACATTTCGCGTTTTATCTGTTATAAAGCCTGATTTAACCGCCGGTATTTATATGTATAGCCGCGAAGGCTTCGGATCGTATGCCGGCTTTACAATCGGCTGGTCATATTGGCTTTGTCAGATATGCGGCAATGTCGGCTATGCCGTAATTACAATGGATGCGTTAAATTACTTTTTCCCGCCCCATTTTGCCGGCGGTAATAAC
>CAJOLB010000031.1 GCA_905235385.1 uncultured Alphaproteobacteria bacterium
GTCAATGTCGTTTTACCATGGTCTACGTGACCGATGGTGCCAATGTTGCAGTGTGGCTTACTGCGTTCAAATTTTTCTTTTGCCATTGTTGTTTTATCCTTAAAATAAAAATGTTATAACGTACGTTTTTTTGAATGTTATGTGGGGAAATTTTGGAGCGGGTGAGGGGAATCGAACCCCCGTAGTAAGCTTGGAAGGCTTCTGCTCTACCATTGAGCTACACCCGCGAACTTCTAGCCACAGAACAAAACTGGTGGAGGGGGATGGATTCGAACCATCGTAGACGAAAGTCGACGGATTTACAGTCCGTTGCATTTGACCGCTCTGCCACCCCTCCATAAAGAAGACGGGAAAAGAACAAATCTTTTTTCCTTCTAGATAAAGCAAATAACCTTATTTTTAAAACTTTGTCAAGCCATTTTTTGAAAGTTTTTTAAATAATTTGGGATAAGTTTTAAGAATAAGTTATTTTAGCGGAGTTTGATATGACCATTATAACAGAACAGAGAAATCCTGATACGATAAATATTGACTTAATGAGCCCGATTGAAATTGCACGCGCAATCAATCGTGAAGATCAAAAAGTGGCAATCGCTGTTGAAAAAGTGTTGGCAAATATTGCTCAAGGAATCGATTTAATGGCAAATGCTTTTTTAAATGGCGGAAGAGTTGCTTATTTCGGCGCGGGAACGAGCGGACGAATCGGGGTGTTGGATGCTTCGGAATGGGTGCCGACATTCAGCGCTGATAAAGATATGGTTAAGGCATATATTGCAGGTGGGGATAAGGTTTTAAGATATTCTGTTGAAAATGCGGAAGACAGTGCGGAATTTGCATTAAAAGATTTGGAAGATTTCGAACCGACAAATAAAGATGTGGTTGTCGGAATTTCGGCTTCAGGCAATCCGCAATATGTGATTACAGCTTTAAAAGAGGCGCAAAAAAACGGTGCTAAAACAATCGGTATTACCTCAAATCCTCAGGCAGATTTTGCTCCTTTTTGTGATGTTGTCATTTGTGTGGTTGTGGGGCAAGAAGCTATTACCGGTTCTTCACGTATGAAATCAGGCACGGCGCAAAAAATGGTTTTAAATATGCTTTCGACAGGTGCAATGATTAGAATCGGAAAGACATATCAGAATTATATGATAGACGTCAAAGTTTCAAATGAAAAACTTTATAAACGCGGTTTGAGATTTATATGCGAAATATGTGATGTTGATGAAACAGAGGCCGAAAAACTCTTAAACGAATCGGGCAAAAGTGTGAAGACGGCATGTGTGATGAAACTTAAAAATTGCACAAAAACGAAAGCCGAAAAAATGCTTGCTTCGGTCCATGGTGTTTTAAGAAAAGTTATCGGTTAGTGTTTTAATTTTTTCTGAGCCGTTTTTAAGGCTTCGGGGGTGCCGACATGGTAAAACGTGCTTTTGTTGATAACATAGCCCAATCGCCCCTGTTTCTCTGCGATATCAAATAATTTGACCGAAGAAAATTTTGTTTCTTTAACGCTTTCAAGCAAGCTTTTTTTGATGATGTAAATGCCGGCGAACATATAGTCAAAGCCTGATTTTTTTTCTTTATTGCGTTCCGGCTTATCGTTATTGATACGATAATCACCATTGCCTTTATCGCCACAAATATTGTTTAAATCTTGAAGAAGGAGAAGGGCATCATATTTTTTTTCATTCCATGTGTCCATCATACGCCACATCGCGGGTTTAATGCTTTCTTCTTCAAAAAAGACGTCGCTGTTGCACACAAAAAATGCTTCGTTCTTGAAGTGTTTTAAGGCATTTTTTATGCCGCCACCCGTTTCTAAAGCTTCGTTTTCAACAGAAAATTTGACGTTAAAATCAGTATGGTGTTTTTTGATGTGGTCTCTAATCATATCGCCGAAATAGCATAAATTGACAACAACATCTTTAATGCCGGCGTTTTTCACACGCTCAAAATTGTAGTCAATCAAAGCTTTTGAGCCGACTTCAATCAGGGGTTTGGGTTTGTGGCTTGTGAGTTCGCGCATACGGATGCCGCGTCCGGCTGCAAGCAACATCGCTTCCGTGATGGGTTTGCGTTTTGGGGTGATGCGTTTGTTTTGAGGAAGAACTTTATCAAGCCAATTTTTAATATCTTTAAACTTTGGATGAGCAAGTGTTTTTTCAAGCATATTCCATAAGTGAGGCACAAATTTTAAATATTGAGGCTTTTGATTGATAAAAGCTAAAATGGTAAAGCGACCTAAAACGCGCATATGGCGAAACATTGATAAGAAGGCATACGAATCATTAAAATCTTGAAGTTTAACGTTTTCAAGCGAATCGAAAAATTTTTGTTTCATTTTTTTGACGATATCTGCCCGGACTTCGCGGCGCGCATCTTCAAGAAGGCTCATAATATCGTAAGTTAAAGGTCCCCACATGGCGTCTTGAAAGTCTATTAAGTGGCACGAACGTGCACGGTTTTTGAGCATCAAATTGTCGACATGATAATCCCACAAGACCATGCGGTTTGGAACTTTGAAGGCAAGGTCTGCAAGCGGGGTAACCAAATTTATGAATTCTTCGCGTTCTGTTTTTTTTAAAGGTTCGCCTTTGGTCATTGGGATATACCAATCAACAAAAAAACAGATGTCATCAATGAGGCGCTTTTTTTCAAGGGGTTTGCAGCAAGCAGGCTTTTCTTTGACGGCGGCAACTTTTATGAGAGCTTCTGTTGCAAGGTTATATAAAAATTCTTCATCTTTTCCTTTTTCTAAAAGGCGCGTAAAAGTGTTGTCGCCTAAATCTTCAATGAGCAAAAAGCCCTTTTGAAAATCAGTTGCATAGACTTTCGGAACATGAATTTTGTGTTTGATTAAAAAATTTGAAAGTTCCGTAAATTCGGGCAGTTTGTTGCGCTTTAATTCATCGTCCATTAAAACAAGTGATTTTTTGTTTTTCGGTAAAATGCGAAAATATTTTCTTGATGAAGCGTCAACTTTTAAGGGTAGAATTTCAAAGTTTGAGATTTTTTGTGTTTTTAAAAAGTTTATTCTTTCAATATTTCTTAAATCTTTTGTCATTACAATGCTCCAAAGTAAAGCAGTTATGCTCTCAGTATAGAAAAATTTTTTTAATATAGAATTAATGAGCGAGGCGAGAAATGATAAAATATGCCGTGTTTGATTGGGACGGAACGATTGCCGAGACATATCCGGTGATTGTGGGAGCTTATCGTTATGTTTTTGAAAAATTGGGAATGGAATCGCCGACGGAATCGGAAATTAAAGATGTTATCGGTTGTGTGCAAAACAAAGATATATTTTCTTATTTTTTTAAGGCAGAACAAATTGCTGAAGCGAAAAAGTTATATTATGACTATATCGAAAAATTTCATACAAAAAATTTAAGACCGATGAGCGGGGCTAAAGAACTTTTGGATTTTTGCGTGGCCAATCATATAAAACCGCTTTTAATGACCAATAAACGCACAAAATATATTCAAGAAGAGTTAAAAATTTTGGGCTTTGAAAGATATTTTTCAAAAGTTGTGGCTGCCGGTGAGCTTGCGCAAGACAAACCTCATCAGTTGGCCTGTAACGCTTTGTTTGAGGGCAAAATTCCGCCTGCGCGTGAAATTGTGGTTATCGGAGACGGAAAAGCTGATGTTGAAGTTGCAAAGTGTTTTGGGGCGTCGTCGATTATTTATCAAAATATGGTTAAAGGGGATTATAATATAAGCCGTCTGACAGATGCTATTGATATTATCAAAGGAAAGTAAAATGGAACAGACAAATCAGGTTAAGGGACAAGTTGTTTTATATGGGCGTCATGCCGTTTTTTCGGCTTTGAAAAATCCGAAAAGGCAAATTCTAAGACTTCTGATCTTAAAAGAAAATGAGGCGGAAATAAAAAAGACGTTTCCACGTATAGATTATCAAATTGCACAAAAAAAAGATATTGAAAAGTTGGTTGGTGCGAATGCGGTTCATCAAGGATTTGCGCTTGTTACAAAACCGCTTTCTTCAATGTTTTTGGAAGATTTAATTGATGAAATGAGAGATGTTCAAAAGTGTCATGTGCTCATTTTAGATCAGGTAACGGATCCGCAAAATGTCGGCGCAATTATTCGTTCGGCGGCGGCTTTTAATACGGCGGCGATTATTGTTCAAGATAAAAACGCTCCTCTTGAGAGCGGAGCAATGGCAAAAGCTTCAGCCGGCACAATAGAGTTTGTGCCGATTGTGCGTGTGACGAACCTTGCACGCGCCATTGAAACCTTAAAAAAAGCCGGTTTTTGGATTGTGGGTATGGATGGGTATGCCAAACAAAAAATCGATCAGGTTGACAAGAATGCAAAACTTGCCGTTATTATGGGCTCAGAAGGATCCGGAATGCGTCGATTGGTCGAAGAATCCTGCGACATAAAGGTCAGGCTGCCGATGGATGAAAAGGTTGAAAGTTTGAATGTGTCGGTGGCGGCGGGGATTGTGTTGTATGAGGTGAGTAAAAACCTCTAAAAGCTCGTATAATGGGTTACTAACAGGGGCTTTTTCTTCTCGTGTAGTTTAACCTTCCTCTTTGTATCACGTGGCTTAATCTTTTTAAAAATTATACGCTTGATTTGGACAGAGTGTATGTGACGCGTCGGATGGATGATGATTCAACGGCTTCCGATAATTATGGCGGAAAACGTTGCCGAACCGGTAAATGTTTGGCAACAATGACAATCGCAGATATGACGGATTTGTGCCATACTTATTGTGAAGAGGCAAAGTCTTGCGTTTTGTACGCTATCTGGGATTATCCGCAGTATCGATAATTATTCAGCCTTCTTTAATTCTTCGTTGATGGCGTCTTCAAGCGAATCGTCGATGGCAGATTCAACTTGTGCTTCAAGCGTTTTGATGTCTGTTTCCGGAACAGGGAGCTTCTTTGATTCTTCTTCCAAAGCTTTTGCAAATTCTTCGGCAGACATATTGACAACATCTTCTTCTGATTCGTAGTCATCATCAATGTTTAAGAGATTTTGAGGCTCACCCTCAAGTTTTTCAGGCAACTGAT
The DNA here is from genome assembly GCA_905235385.1 of uncultured Alphaproteobacteria bacterium. Taxonomy (GTDB): domain Bacteria; phylum Pseudomonadota; class Alphaproteobacteria; order RF32; family CAG-239; genus UBA1254. The sequence continues at coordinate 5,046 of CAJOLB010000031.1, forward strand.
TTTGAATTTCGGGTTTGACTTCTTCTTTATACATTGTGTCTTTGAAAGAAATGTTTTGGGGCTCGTCATCAACCAAGGTGTTTTGCTTCATGCTTTGATTTTGAGCAACAAATTCATTAAGACGAGGCAAATTGTCACGCGCGGCTAAAGCTTCTTGAGAAAGCAAGAGTTCTTTTTTCGGTTCACCGTTAAAACATTTTAAGAGCCACACGTCGTAAATCGGGTGTTCAACGGCATTAACGGCAGGAGAGGAGGACAACATCCAACCTTTAAAGATGTTATATTCTTCTTTATCAAAGCTTTTATCGGTGACGTCAACAAAGGCAAAGTTTTCGGGAACTTCTTCTTCCGTTCGGGCTTTGCAGGAGCGAACAACAATGGAAAAAGAACCGAAAGAAACCGCACCTTCAACCGGCACTTCAATGATGCTGACACGGCCCGTGATTTTATCCATGGCTTGCATTTGAGCCATATTCATGTCAACCTCGGCAGCATTTGCAACCTGATAAAGACAGCAAGATGACACAAGCAATGCTGATAAAAACTTATTTTTCATTGTCGTCTCCCGTTACCATAAAGATAATTTCACCAACCATGTCTTCGAGTGTTTTAAAGTCTTTTGTGTCATTAATCGAATCGCCGTCTTTGAGAAACGATCTTGATTTTCCGGGTTCGATTTTGACAAACTTGTTACCCATTAAACCGTCGTTTGTGATGGAAACAGAGCTGTCAACAGGCAGTTTGATGTTTGGTGAAATACTTAAAACCACATTGACCATATAGTCGTCGGGCGAAAGTTTTTGCGCCGTTACGGTGCCGATTTTGATGCCGTTGATGCGGACATCGGAACCGACATTTAAGCCGCCGACTTTTAAAAACTTCGCATTGATTTCATATCCTTTGACAACCTGTAAGTCAGACACACGATAAGCAAAAACTAAAAACAGCACGGCAACCAATAGGACCACAATGCCCATAATTGTTTCGACAGGTTTTTTATTCATCGTTTTGATCTCCTATGTTTTCTTCTTCAATATTTTGCGGGTTCTTTTTCTTTTTTGATTTTGCAAGCGCAATGATTCGGTCAAGCAGTTCTTGTAAGACCATCGCATCTTGTGTGTAGCTGAACTCATCGTTGTTTTTGAGAAATTCTTCGGAACCGCCCGGTTCTATTTCAATATATTTTTTTCCCATAATGCTTGAGCTGACGATAGAGGCGCTGCTGTCATCAGGGATTAATATGCCGTCTTTGATTTCAAGGTTTAAGACGGCATTATATTGTTCGTCAAGTTTTGCATCAACCACACGCCCGATGTCGATACCCGCCATTCGGACACTGTCACCGACAAGTAGTCCGTCTGTGCGTCTGAAGCTTGCTTTAAGGTAATAAAAATTTTCATCAACGTGTTTGTATCCGTCTTTTGAAAAAGCCATTACGGTAAACAAGATAATGAAAGTTAAAAAGGCGAATAAACCAAAACAAAAGGCTTTTTTTTCTTCGCGTGTGAATTCGTTTGACACAATCTTACTCCGCTTCGCCGTCTTCGTGCATATGTTCATCGCCACCGGAACTTGCGTTAATCAAAATGGTTTTCATCAATTCCAAATGATCGTTTGTCATGTTCAGCAAGCAGCGTTCCTGATTAAAATTTTGAGAGCCGAACATATGTTCGGAGGCAAGTGTGAAAAGAGAACAATATTTGTTTCTGTAGTTCAGCCAACTGTTATACATATCTTTTAAGTTTCCGGAAATGAGGCCGTTGCCTTTATTCCATGAGGATGTTTGTTCATGTTTTGAAACATTGATATATGCTTCTTGCAGCGATTTTGTTAAACGAAGTGTTTCTGCTTTCATACATAATGCCACCTGATCGTCATCTTGTGCTTTTTGGTAACAAGCGTCATATTCGGGGGTTGCCAAAGCAAGGTGAGGCGCAATCAAAAAGGCTAATATCAGTAAAGATTTCTTAGACATCAAATTCTCCTTTAGAAACAAAAATTATCACTATTTTAGATTTAAGTTTCGGTGTTGTCAATTTCAAAAAAAGATTTTCCGCCACGTAAAATTTGCTCAGCTTCTTTGCTGTATGAGCCGTTTTGATGGATAATCAGCGGAGGCAAAATTTTTAAGGGCGTCTTGGAATCCTTTTGTGCAATCAACATGATACGTTTTGCGATCTGATTTTGTTTTGAATAAATCGGAATAAGGCGGATATTTCCGGCTTTTTTATATAAAATCGATAAAATCTCATCTAAGGCTTCGGCGCGGTGGATTAAATAAAGCAGACCAAACGGTTTTAACATTTTTAAGCAAAACTTGAGCCATTGTTCAAGAGTTATGTCTTGTTGGTTGTGAGCCATGGCTTTGCTTTGATTTGGCGATTTTGAACCGCTTTTTGAATAAGGCGGGTTTGTGATGACATGGTCAAACGAGCCGGCAGGATATGGAACTTTTTTTTCTCTGATGTCATAAAAGAGATATTCCAAGTTTGAAAAATTGTTTGCTTCGGCACTCATATTTGAGAGTTTGACGAGCTCTTTTTGAATTTCGAATCCGGTTATTTCAGCACTTGGAAATCTGTGGGCCAAACATAAAGAAATCCCCCCCGTTCCGGAGCCGACATCTAAGATTTTAGAACCCTCTTTGATTTGATCTAAAAGCGATGAAACCAAAACAGCATCTGATGATGTTTTATAGCTTGAATCGCTTTGAAACATTTTGATTTTTTTATCGAGCAGGTAGTCGTTTGTTATTTCAATCATTGTTCCCTCTTGATGAAAATTTTAGCTTTAAGAGGTTAAAATTAAGTGAAATAAATATTTGTGTATAAATTTGTGAACAAACGAAAAGCAGGCTTGCGAATCAAAAAAAGTTAATCAATAGTTAACAAAAGAATAAAGGAATTTTTTTGATATGTTTGAGCCTGATTTTGTAACTTCTGATACGCATGATATTGTGATTTGTGCATGCCAAGCCATGATGGAAGATGATAGTGGCCTGTGCGGTTATTATATGCGTATTGAGAATAACTCAAACGATAAAATTCAGTTGCTTTCCAAAAATTTCAATATTACCGATGATCAGGGGAATCGTTATTTCGATTTTGGTTTCGGCTTTAAAGGAGAATTGCCGGAGCTTAATCCGGGAGAATATTTTGAGTTTGAGAATGTGGCGCCGGCTTTTGCAGGATCTGCCGTTTTGTATGGAAGTTGTCGAATCGTTAAAGAGAAAAACAATCAGGTTGAAGATATTGCTCTTCCGGCACTTGAGCTGTTTTCAAATCAGACCAAACATTTTATTTTGAACTGAGGTTTTTAAGCGCCTTTATTATCTCATCTAAAACTTTTTGTGCCGGTTGATTGAAATCAATCGGTATATTTTTCTTTAAAATCTGACATTTTTGTTCGGTTGGCGCATATAGGCAAAAGGGCGTTTGAAAGTATAGTCCGTAAAGCATCGAATCGTCGATATGCAAATCAATGTTTTGTTCTTTGCAATATTTTGCTTTTGCTTTGTTCCAAATATCATCTGCAACATGAAAAGATCCGTCATCATTAAATGCAACCAAATTTCTTTGTTTAAAGTTATCAAGCAAAGACCAAACAGAGGTGTATGGGATTTGATTTTTTTCAAGGTAGGTTTTTACATCAACGCTATATGCCCCGCTTAAAACGATAATTTTAATGTTTTCATTTAAGGCAAGATGATTAAATGTTTTAAAAAAAGACGGATTTGAGGTAATGACACCATGATAATCAATGGATATTTTGAGCGAATTATTCATTATCCATCACCTCGGAGAATAAATCTTTAACAGAATTAGGGCTTAGGATTGATAGCGGATTGACGTTGATTTTCGGAGAATCGATCGTTTCAGAAATCGTGTAATCAAATGCGAAAATCGTACCGTCTTTTCCGGCTAAAACTTTTCCGAGAAGCGGAATTTTTCCAACCATGGAATTTAAGCTGTATGCCGGAGAGGCAATTCCTTTTATGTCGATGTTTTGTGTTAAGCGGTTAACAGAGCCGCTTGCCGTAAAGCCGATGACGTTTCCGAACATTTTGGCGTCATCAATTTTCAGCGTTTTATTTTTATATGAAAACGGGGCATCAAAATGAGAAAATACCAAACCATCACCTTTGAGCAAATCTAAGATACCGCTTAAAGATGCAACGCTTAAAAATTTTGCAAGAAGCGGCGTGTTTTGAATCTTAAAATCGCGGATTTTAGCGTGTCCGATGAAGTTTTTATCAAGACCTCGTTTGGCTTCGATTTTTAAGATGCCACCGCTCATGTTTTCATATAAGCGCAGAACACGCAAGGTGCTTCCTGCATTGTTGCTGTCGATGTTTAAGAAGTATTCGCCATTCGGACGAGGGGCGTAGTCTAAGTTGATTTTAATGGATTTGTCTGAACCATAGTTGCCGACAAGGTGTGTCTCTTCTATGCCGACTCCGTTTTTCAAAACAGCGCTTCCCGCAAAGTTTTTAATCGGTGTCTTTTCATTTGTCCAAAGGCTGTTCACGACAATGAAAATTTCGCTGTCAGGCACAGATGTTAAATCATCATCCGTGTCTTGTGATGAGAGTTTTGCTTTTTCTTTTTGATCCTTTTCTCTTTTCGTAAAGAGTTCGGTTAAGTCATAATCATTTCCGCTGACGTTGATTTTGATTTTGTATTTCGGCTGATAGGTAAACTCGATTTGAGCCGCTGCCGATGTTTTCGGACCTTTGATTTTTTCAATGTCAATCAAACTGATTTTTCCGGATTTGTTAAGTTTGACGTTGCCGTTGAGTGAAAAAGTTTCATGGCTTAAATTGAAATAAGGAATGTTTGTTAATTTGTTGTTTTCAAAAGTCAGTTTGGCTTTTGCCGTGCCGGATTTTTTTAGGGGTTTTAAGAAACCGACGAAGCTGTAATCAATTGCCATATTTTCAAGGTTTGCATTGATTTCTATTTCCGTTTTTTTATCGTTGATGATCGTCAAATCAGCTAAAATATCTGCATAACCTTTTATGTAAGGTTCGGATAATAGAGAATTGGACAGTTCGAGTTTTTGTTTTACTTTTTCATCAAGTCTTGCTTCAAAATGACCTTTGCTTTGGTATTTTTGAGGGTGAAAACTTTGGGTAAAGTCAAATTTTAACGGGATATCATCATAAGAAGCTTCGCCTGAAATTTTGAAGCCTTTTCCGTCAACGGCTAGATGGGCTTTTTCTGATTTGAGGTCTTTATCGTTAAATACTTTTTCAATAACAACATCGGATAATGCAGCATTCACATCGACTTTTATTTCTTCAGGCTTTAGGTCTTGATAAAGTTCAAAATTCAAACCAAGATTAATGTCTATGTCGCCTTTGATTTTTTCTGTTTCGATGCCGATGTCTTTCGCAAATTCAAGCGGCGGATTGTTGATATAATCTAAAGCACTTTTAATATCGGTTCTGCCTTCAATTTGAATGTCAATAAAGTTATGTTCTTTTTCAAGATCATAGAGACGGACGCGCCCTTTATCGAGCATAATTGAGCCGGATAAGCCTTTGTCTAAGGAAATGTCAATTACGCCGATGTCAAATAAAGCTTGACCATAAACGTTTGTTACTTCGGGCATGCCTTCAAGATAATCGACGGTGCCGTCTTCAATGTCGGCCTTGCCTTTTAATTTTGTGAGGGTTACGGCTTTTTGTTTTTGGTCATATGCCCATGCAAATTCAAATTCGGCATTCTTGTATTCTCCGCCATATAAGCCGTCTCTGCACCATTCCCATGCAGGTTCGGCATAGTATCTCGGCCAAAAACGAGCGAGATCATCCATTAAAAATTTATCGATTTTTGTGTTTAAGCGGACTTTTAAGTTTTCGAGAGATTTTTCAAAAAAGTATTTTTGGTAACCCGAAACGGCAAAGTCAAGTTCTACCTTTTGTTTGCCGCTGACAAGTTCTGCTTTTTTCAGCTCAATTGAATCAAGAGAACTGTCAATTGTGCCGTCAAAGGCAAACGAGTCAATCGGATAATCGAAGTGTTCATCGTGCGCAAAGCCGATTTTTCCGTTTTCACCTTTTAATTGAAAGTCTATTTTCTCAACAGCTTTGTCGAGACCGTGCGAAAGATTTGAAATATTTTTCAGAACTTCATCGAAATTGATGTAAGCTTTAACAGAACCTTCAATCGGGATATCAATATTTGAAATTCCGCTTCCAATTTCTTGAATGAAATCGGAAACGACAATGTCCGCAAAACTTAAGTCGGCAACCATTTTTTGTTTTAGCGGATTGTAATTGATTGAGGCGTTAAGAGTTGCCATGCGTTCATCCAAATCAACCACGCCGCCCGCAGAAAGCTCAAGGTTTGTAAAGTTTCGATTAAAACTAAGGTTGGCATTCGAGAACAGCCATTTGTGGCCGAGGTCAACTTCGTGAAATTCGATGTTGGCATTGTTGATGGTTATGTCATTAATGTAGCTTTCAGGATAAATTTTTTCAGCGGAGTTAAAACGCTCTAGAAAGTCTTCAAACCATTCAAAATAAAACTCGGCTTTCTTTCGATTGATTTCATTTTCTTTGTTTTTTTCAAGTCCATATGTTGTAAAAATTGAAACACTCGGGTTTTTGACTTTGATGCTGCTCGGGGCAATGATTCCTTTTAAAAGTGCACGCACGCTAAATGATAAAAATAATTTCGGAGTTTTAATTGACAGGTTGCCGTCATTTTTTCGAAGTGTTACATTCTTTGCAATAATTTTGACAGGTTGAATGGAGCGCACGAGTTCAAGGTTAACTTCGCCGATCGTCATTGTGTATTCGGTTTGTTCGGAGTTAAGAGCCTCTATAATGTAAGGTTTTAAAAACGGCACGGATAACGGACCATGATAAAGCATCCACAAAAAATAAAGCAATGCAAGAAGGAATGTTACTCCTAAATAATCTAAATATTTTTTTGTTGCGTATTTTTTTTTCATATCAGGCTTGTCCTTTTTCTCCGATATGAGCAAGATAGGCAGACAAGAAAATATCTATATCACCGTCCAGGACAGCTCTGTCATCAGATGTTTCAGCTTCCGTTCGCAGGTCTTTAATGAGTTTGTAGGGCTGTAAAACATAAGAACGTATTTGATAACCCCAACCGTTGTCGCCCTGATTATCACGCTCAGCTTGAGCAGCATCAGCGCGCTTTTTTAACTCCATCTCATAGAGGCGGGCTTTGAGCATTTTCCATGCGGTTTCTCTGTTTTGAAATTGTGAGCGCTGGCTTTGGCTCTGGACAACAATGCCGGTCGGAATGTGTGTGATTCTGACAGCCGAATCGGTTTTGTTGATGTGTTGGCCGCCGGCACCTGAGGCACGGTATGTGTCGATGCGGCAGTCGGCTTCGTTGACATCAATTTGAATTTCATCATCAATAACGGGATAAACGTTAACAGAGGCAAAACTTGTGTGTCTGCGTGCGTTGCTGTCAAACGGCGAAATGCGCACCAATCTGTGGACGCCGCTTTCCGATTTCAGCCATCCGTATGCATTATATCCGATAATTTTAATTGTAACGGACTTTATGCCGGCAACGTCGCCGATCGTTTCTTCTTCATATTCAACTTTATATTTGTGCTTTTCAGCCCATCTTGTGTACATTCGAAGCAGCATTTCTGCCCAGTCTTGGGCTTCTGTTCCGCCGCTTCCTGCGTGGATTTCCATGTATGCGTCATTGTGGTCGGCTTCGCCTGAAAGCAGTGCTTCCAGCTTTTGGCGGTCGGCTTCTTGTTTTAATTTTTCAAGTTCGGACAAGAGTTGGCTCGATATTTCTTCATCGTTTTCATACATCTCGGCCATTTCTTCATTTTCCGATAAAGATTTTTGCATTTGGTGATATGTGTTGAGTGCATTAGATAAATTTGTTTTTTCACTCAATAATTTTTGAGCCTTTTGAGGATTGTCCCAAAGGTGTTCGTCTTGGCTGAGAGAATCTAATTCTTCAAGTTTTAAAACCGCGTTGTCATAGTCAAAGAAACCTCCTCAGCAAATCGAGCGTTTGCTTTATTTCTTGGACAGTTGTTTCAATTTCGGCACGCATATCTTTTCCTTAGTATTCTCCGCCTACCTGAAGGCCGATGCTGTTTTCTGTATCTAATATAACCTCATTTCCGTCATAGCCAATGGTGCGTTGTTTTGTGGTGTCAAAACTGTAATCCGGTTTAATGGCTTCGATGATAACCGTTTCATCACCGGGTTGAGACAGTTTGCCTGTTTTGGGGTTAATACGCACAAGTTTGATGCCTTCGGGCATTCTGAAGTTGGAATCGGGAACATCTTTTAAGGCGTTTTGCATAAAGTCATAAAAAATCGGCAATGCGGCAGAAGCACCAGTTTCCACTTTGCCTAAACTGATCGGCTCGTCATAGCCGACATATACACCGGCAACAAGGTTCGGTGAAAAGCCGATAAACCAAGCATCTTTATTTTCGTTTGTGGTTCCGGTTTTTCCGGCTAAGTGTTTGTTAAGTGCACGCAGTCTTGCGCCGGTTCCGCGAATTGTTACACCCTCTAAAATTGAGATCATTTGATAAGCGGAAAGCGGATCAATAATTTGTTCACGTGTGTCAGGGTGCAGAGGCGGATTTTGGTTTTCGAAACGTTCGGCGTTGCAATCGGCACAATCATATGTGTCATGCTTGTATATGGTTCTGCCTTTGCGGTCTTGAATACGTTCAATCAGATAAGGTGTTACCTTTCTGCCACCGTCTGCAATAATGGCATAGGCCGCCGTCATATCCAGAACGCGTGCGGCAGCGGCGCCTAAAGATGACGAAAGGTATTGAGGCAGATTATCATTGATGCCGACACGTTTCGTCATTTCGGCCACTTTATCCATACCGATATCTTGAGCCAGACGGACGGTCATAAGGTTTTTAGACTGTTCAATACCTTGGCGTAAAGTCATCAGTCCATAGAATTTTTTAGAATAGTTCACGGGCTTCCATTTCGGCAAACCTACGCCCTGATCCAAAACGAAAGGTGCATCTAAAATCAGGTCGTTCGGGGAATAACCCATTTCAAGCGCCGTTAAATAAACAAAAGGTTTGAACGATGAACCGGTTTGGCGATAAGCCTGTGTCGCACGGTTAAACTGCGATTTTTCAAATGAGAAGCCGCCGACAAGAGCTAAAACTTTGCCCGTGTTCGGATCAATGACGGCCATGCCACCCTCAACATCAGGAATTTGGCGCAAACCATAGGCATCGCCTTCTTCACGTTTTTCAACATAAATCACATCGCCTTTATTTAATACTTTCGACACATCGGTCGGTGTTTCACCGACATATTTATTTTGAAGTGCCGGTTTTGCCCAAGAAATGTCTTTTAAGTTGATCGTTCCTTTCGAGCCATCTTCAAGTTCAATAGATGCCTTTTCTTTGGTTGTTTGTGTTACAACGGCTTTTTTCCATGTTTTTTCGGCACCTTTTGTTAAACTCGTGTTCTTTAATGTTTCAAGATAATTTCCTTCAAGT
>CAJOLB010000032.1 GCA_905235385.1 uncultured Alphaproteobacteria bacterium
TAATAATAAAAGCAGTATTATCCGGTCCGTCTTGCACAGCCTTTCCGCGTGTGATATTAACTCTGCCCTTATAAGGGTTCATCAGTGTTCCGTCAACACCTTTCATACGTGCCGTAACCATATTATAGCGCGCTGCCGTATTTTCATCAAAACTTTCATAACTGTCTGTTGTGCTGTAAAAGCTGCGAATATTGGTCATCATCAGAGCCACTTGCGTAATTGTCTCATTCAAACGATGCCGACGCATAGCCTTTGAATAACCGACAAGAGAGCCTGATGTAATAACGGCAATAATTGCCAAAACACCAAGCATCTCAATCATTGAACGACCGTTATTATCCGTCAGCATTTCTTTTCTCCCTAAAACGGAATATCATCATCTAAATCAGCCGGTGCCGAAGCCGTTGCTCCTGCGTCCCAACCCGAAGCACTTGCGCCGAACGGATCTTCGCCTGAAGCAGCAGAGCCTCCGTCAGCTTTTGCATCAAGCATCACAAGCGTTCCCGCATAATTTTGCAAAACAACTTCTGTTGTAAATTTTTCTTGTCCGGTGTTATCCTGATAACGTCTTGTCTGAAGCTGACCTTCCAAATAAACTTTAGAGCCTTTGTGTAAATAACGCTCAGCAGTGTCGGCAAGTTGCGGATTAAAAATAACCACACGGTGCCATTCTGTTTTTTCTTTCATTTCACCGGTTGCCTTATCGCGCCACCTGTCAGAAGTTGCCAAGTTAAAGTTAACAATCTTTGTGCCGCTTTGGGTATTTGCCACTCTCGGATCAGCACCCAAATTACCGACTAAAATAACCTTATTAATACTACCAGCCATATTTTTTCCTTTTTTATAAAATGTTATATTGGCTACACTATAACTTTAAGCAACTAATTTTTCAACCTTTTTTAATATTTCATTAACTGTTATCCCCAAAAACGCATAAACCTCATCTGCTTTGCCCGAGGCGCCGAACCTGTCTGTTCCCACAAAGTCATCAACATACCTGTCCCAACCGAAAGATGTTCCGGCTTCAATCCCGATTCTTAAAGCTTTTCCTAAAACAGCATCTTTATAAGCTTTATCCTGCTTATCAAAAAGCTCCATACAGGGCATTGAAACAACAGCCGCCTGAATACCTTTTTCCTCAAGTTGTTTTTGCGCTTCAATGGCAAGCATCACCTCTGAGCCGGTCGCCACAATCGTTACATCGCGTTTTGATTTTGCCTCAGAAATCACATATCCGCCTTTTTGGCTCAAATTTTCTTTGCATGATGTTCTTACCATCGGCAACCCTTGCCTTGAAAGGGCTAAAACAGAGGGGGTGTGTTCCGATTTAAGCGCAATTTCCCAAGCCTCGGCAGTCTCGACAACATCACACGGTCTGAAGGTTAAAATATTCGGCATAGCACGATATGATGCCAAATGTTCAACAGGCTGATGCGTCGGACCGTCTTCGCCCACCCCGATTGAATCATGCGTTAAAACATAAACAACGCGAATCCCCATCAGCGCAGCAAGTCTCATTGAGGGGCGCATATAATCCGAAAACACGAAAAACGTTCCGCCATAAGGAATAACTCCGCCGTGAAGCGCCATTCCGTTCATAATCGCCCCCATAGCGTGCTCTCTGATACCATACTTAATGTTGTTGCCGTTAAAATCATCTGCCTTAATGGTTTTCATATAGCTTGCAAAAGTCAGATTCGAAGCTGCTAAATCAGCAGATCCGCCCACAATCTGCGGAACATTTTTAACAATTTCTTCCAAACACATCTGTGAGGCTTTTCGTGTGGCAACTTTTGTTTTTTCGTTGATGGCTTTTTCTTTGAGTTTTTTCAAATCCTCATCCCAGTTTTGAGGCAAAACCCCTTGAATGTAATCTTCAAATTCTTTGCCTCTCAAAGCAGCTTCTTTTTTCCACGCCTCATATTCGTTTTGTGAGCGCTTTCCTGCTTCTATCCATGCGTTTAACGCCTCATTCGGAACCTCAAACGGACCATATTCCCAACCCAAATTCTGACGCATTAAAGCCGTTTCTTCTTCACCCAACGGCGAGCCGTGACATTTTGGCGTCCCGCACTTATTCGGTGCACCGTAACCGATTGTTGTTTTGCAGGCAATAAGTGTCGGCTTATCAGATTTTTGCGCATTCAAAACAGCTTTTTCGATCTGTGCAAAATCGTGCCCGTTAATATCAATAACGTTCCAACCCATCGCTTCAAAACGTTTTGCCTGATTTGTAACACTTGCGTCCTCAACTGTCCCATCGATGGTAATATTATTGTTATCCCAAAAAACAATCAGCTTATTTAACCTTAAATAACCCGCAATCGAACAAGCCTCTTCCGAAATTCCTTCCATCAAACACCCGTCGCCTGCAATCACATATGTAAAGTGGTTGCAAAGTTTATCCCCAAACTTGGCATTGACGATTCGCTCGGCAATGGCCATACCCACAGCCGAAGAAATACCTTGCCCGAGAGGACCGGTTGTCATATCGATTCCCATCAGATTTCCGTATTCCGGATGCCCTGCCGTTTTAGCGTGCAGTTGCCTGAAATTTTTCAAATCATCAAGACAAATATCCTCATATCCTGTCAAATATAAAAGCGAATACAAAAGCATTGAACCGTGTCCGGCAGACAGCACAAACCTGTCTCTGTCAAACCACCTGCCGTCTTTGGGATTAAACCTTAAAAACTTTGAAAACAAAACCGTTGCAACATCTGCCATTCCGAGCGGCATTCCCGGATGTCCGGAATTAGCCTTGTTGATTGCATCGACACTCAAAAACCTGACGGCATTTGCCATCAAAACATTTTTATCCATTGCTTTATTCCTTTGCTATTTATTTAACAGGATAGTCAGAGTCAGCCCTGATGACATAAAGTCCGACCAAAATATCCGCATCATCATCTTGAACCGGAATTGAAAGTTCGCCGGATTTCGGTGTATGATAGACTTCCTGACCGCCCTTAGGCAACTTAACTTCGGTAAAATATGTCTTCTTACCTAAAAATCTTGTCGGTCCTTCAGCCGTTTCGATATAATAAGAAAAATGCACATCTTCAACGCTCGTATCTTCCAAACGTGTCACCTTAAATCGCGGCGAAACAACAGCCTTAACTTTCGAAACACGCTCATCATAATAACAATGTCCGTCATAACCGATAACCTCAATTTTAAACAAATCGTGTCCGCCCGCTTTTTGAACAATAGCGCGATCACTTTCGTTAATCTGAACTTTCGGACAAGAGTCCAAACTTTCGGGTTCATAATAACTGCTCCGTGCGCAAGAAACCAAAAAGGCCGTAACAATCATCAAAATTTTTGTTTTCATAATTTTCCCTCCGTCAATTATTAAAACCAAACGCTGTTTATTTTCCGTTTGTAAACAAGCAGACAATTTCACTATGTTCAGAATAAACGAACTGATCAACCATTGTCAAACTTTCAATTTTATATCCACCGTTTATAAGCATTTTTGCATCTCTTGCAAAAGTCAAAGGATTGCATGAAACCGCAATAATTTTTTGAGGTCTGTTTTTTTCATCAATCAAACAAAATTCCTTAACCTGCTCTTTAGCACCGGCTCTCGGCGGATCAAAAACGATAACGTTTGTCCCTTTAAGCTCTTCGCCGGTCAACGGATATAAAAACAGGTTTTTTTGCAATATTTTCACATTTGAAATCATTTGTTTATGAATCGATTTTTCAAACCCTTCCAAAAGTGATTTGCTCACATCAACAGCCAAAACCTCTGTTTTATCCAACGCACAAAGCGCATACGAAAAGGTGCCGATTCCGCAAAACAAATCAGCCATTTTTCCTCTTGTCTGCCCCACATATTTCAAAACCAAATCAACAAGCGTTTTTTCACCTTCTTTTGATGGTTGCAAAAAATCTCCCGGCGCAACAAAAACATCTGTTTGACAGATTCTTATAAAGGGTTTTGCCTTTTCAATAATCGGTTCTGCCGTTTGCGCGTGTTTTTTGCGCCACGAAAATCTGATAAAATCGTCATATTGATTCATAAAGTCAAAAATTAATTGGCGATGTTCCAACAACAGATCCGCATCTGTTTCTAAAACGATGTCAATACCGTTTTGAGCCTCTAAAACAAGCAAATCTCCGCTTAAAATCTGAAACGTTAAAAACTTTTTGCCTTTTTGCTTTTTCAAAACCTGAACAGCACAAAGCTCTGTCAAAAAATCTCTTAAAACAGGAAGCGTGCCGTTGAGTTTTTTGCTTAACATAAAGCAGCTTGAAAGGTCTGTAATATACTTGCTTTTGTTTTCATTAAAGCCCAAAACGACTTTTTGATTTCGAAACTCAAATGCAAAACTCGCACGCCGCCTTAATCCGTCGGGCAAAAATTTCGGCGCGCACCATTTTCCTTCCAAATCGCCCAAATTTTCCTCAAGCAATTTTCGGATATTTTGCTCTTTTTGTTTTTGATATGTGTTTAATTCAAGGTCTCGAAAATCACAGCCGCCGCAATTTGGATGAACCGCACACCCCATAACCTAATCCTCAATAATATGGCTTGTTTCAATACCGTCAAGAAGTGAAATTTCCTCATCTTCATCTTCACCGAAAACCGGATGATATTGATCTTTCCGATCAGATAAATTCTCAAAATTCTTAAAATTCTCTGCAATATAGAGTTCAACCCTGTTTCTGCCATGCTGTTTTGCCATATACATCGCATCGTCTGCCATTTTAATCATAAGCGAAACTTCGTCCGAAATTCCCGAGGGTGCAACCCCGATACTGACTGTCCACGAAACAGGCTCACCCGATTCGCTATAAACGACAGCATTAGAAACGGCATTTTTCAATCTGTGCGCCACCGTAACGGCAACGTCTTCATCAACATCATTTAAAAACGCCACAAACTCTTCTCCGCCATATCTTGCCACAACATCATCAGGCCTTAAAGAGCGTTCCAAAACATGCGCCATTTCCATCAAAACCTTATCACCGGTCTTGTGCCCGTATTTGTCATTAACATTCTTAAAGTGGTCTGCGTCAACCATCAAAACGGCAAAATTTTTGTTCTTCATATGCGCGCTTTCGATTTTCTTTGAAACACATTCCTCAAAATAACGCCTGTTATAAATCGAGGTCAGCGGATCGCGATCTGCCTGATTTTGCAACGCTTTTTCTCTTAATTTTCGGCTTGTAATATCCTGAAATGCCGAATATAAAACCATGCTTCCGCGATAATTAACAACATTTGCCGAAGCCAAAAGCCAAAACGGCGTATTGCCGAATGATGTTTTAACCAAAACCTCAAAATCCTGAACCTCTTTAATGTGTTCCAATTTTTCCAAAAGAAGTTTTCTGTTATCCGCGTCAACAAAGAAATCCTTAAAGTGATATCTTGAAAGTTCCGAAGCATCAAGTTCAAAAAGCTTCAAAGCATTTTTATTTGCAAAAACGATTGTATCATCGGTTAATTTTGAAATCAAAATCGGAAATGGTGAACCTTTCAAAATATTCATCATATTGTCTGAAAAATCTTCTAAATTCTGCTTAATTTCTTTCTTATCAAGGGCGCAAAATTCAGCCTCCATCAAAAAGTATGATGCCGCTAAAATAAACAGCAGCGAAAGCGTGAAAACATACGAAAAAGGAAGCCCCAAAAATGTAAAGAACGCCATCTGTTCAAAAAATCCGAACATCACAAGTCCTGCAATCAACAATCCCAAATGGTGCTTCAAATTAGGCTGTGAAACAAAACTTAAAAACAAATATGCCAAGCCGATCATCGGCACAATCAGGCTGATATTTTGTTCCATTTCCGCATTTTGCGCCACAAAAACAGCATAAAGACTTAAAACAAGACCGGCGCTGATGAACACAAACAAAATATGCGCCGGCAATTCTTTTGAAAGCAAGATATGCGAAGATGCCATCAAAAACAAAACCGAAGCACCTATCGTCAAAAACAGCCTTAAAAAAACCAAAATATCGGCCGAAACGCCGTAATAAACAAAAAATGAATTTCTTTGATAAAAGAATGCTGCCAAAAAGAACACAAACAGCCCGAACCAAAGATCTCTTAATCCTTTAGAATACTTAAGCGAAGAGGCATACCATGTCGCGAAACCCAAAAATGCAAAAGCGGAAAGCCCGAACAAAAGCTCGAAAAACCCTCCGAAAAACGTAAAGAACAACATCAAAAACCTCTTCTTTTTATTAAAATCCTGAAATGATTTTAATTTAAAAGATTAAACTTTTTATTAAAATAACAACGACTTTCATAAGTCCGCCTTTATTTTATTCAGAGCCTCTGCCCGTTCACAAATATTGCGTAAAATAAAAAAAAACAGATGATTTTTATAAAAAAATTTTATATAGTATGCTATAAATTGATTCTAAAACGATGTAGGATACAAATTATGAAGCAAAATTTTCGTGAACATTACAGTCAAAAATTTCACTTAAAAGTTGACAATACGCCTGCAAGTGCAACCGACTGTTTTTCCAAGCTGTTTTTAATTCTCGGGCTTTTCTTGGGTTCGTTGTTTTTAATGCTTGGTTCGTATTTAATCGGCTTTACAACCCTTTCCGGCGCAACCGATTTTGAAAAGCAGATTGCCCAAACGACCATAAAAATTCATTCTCTTGTTTCGACTCAAACGTTCTCTTATATTATGCTTTTGCTTGGCTTAGGAATTGTCGGCGTCTGTATTTTTCATCTTTTCAGAAGGAAAAAAATCATTTTTGACGGTCAAAAAATTATCGTCAAAGACCACCCGATTTTCGGAAAACCTCATTCTTTTGAAGAGTCCATATCAAGCTACACGGGTGTCCGCCTGCGCTTAAAATTTTGCCAATATGGTCTTTTAAATCGCAACAAATTCATCATTGAGCTATATCATGACGATCCTGAAAAAATCGTTCCTCTTTACATTTCAATCAACCCGAAACACATTCGCTCGCTTTGGCGCGAATATGCTTTAAAGCTCAATCTGCAGCCCATTCACCTTTCCGAAAAAGGCATGGTTGCCCACAATCCTCAAGACATGAACAAATCCTATGCCGACCTCGTTAAGGGCTGGGATTTACCGAAAGACTTTATTCAAACAAAAAGACATTCAAACTCCATTGTTTGCAAACAAAAAAACGACAAAAAGCTTATCAAAGCACGCAGCATAAAATTTGATGCCTACAGCATTATGAACTTGGCAATAATCGCCATATTATCCGTAACGTTAAGTTATTGCCTTTACAGCCATACATTTATTGTTCAATACATTCCTCTCAATTTATTGTTGGCGCTTGATGCTCTGCTTTTAACGCTGATTGTTTATTCATTTTTGACATTAATGGTCAAAGACCTTATTTTAATTCATCAAAAACGCATTATTGTCTTTCGAAAACTTTTCGGATTTGCGATTCAAGACGCGTTAATTCCGTTTGAAACAATTAAGAACATTGACGTCCAGTTTTCACCGGCAACCTCTCGTTATTGTCTTCAAATCACAACCCAAAAACAAGCGATCAATATTTTCAGCAAACATTCTGCCGATGATTTAAGATGGATACGCGGTTTTATTATTTGTGAAATGATGGATTAACCTTATAAATTTGATTGATAATTTCAAAAATTACGTTATATTGAACTAAATTTATATTTTAAGTAAAGGAACACAAAATGGCAAAAGAAACGAAGAAACAAACAAAGACCTCCGCTCTTTCGGCTTCAAAAGCAAAAAAAACAGAGGCATACGATGAATCAATGGCTGATGCATTCATTATGGAAGTTGATGATGAAGTTAAAAACGACAACTTAAAAGCTTTCTGGAAAAAATACGGTTTATATGTTGTTTTGTTCGTTGTTGCCGTTTTGAGTTTAACCGTCAGTTTTGAAACAATAAAAAATTGGCGTGAAAACCAATTCAGAAAACAAACGGACACATACATTGCTTCTTCGCTTGAAAGGAGCCCTCAAGACATGGTTGCCGCGCTTGAAAAAATTGCGGCCGGAAATCACGGCATCTATAGCGAACTTGCGCGCATTCAAATTTCCGATATTTTGCTTGAACAAGGCAAAACCCAAGATGCGCTCAACATGCTTCAAGCCATGTTTGACAATGACGAATTAAACCCGCGTATCAGAAACTTGGCTGCCATCAAGCTTGCTTCTCAAAAAGTAGATACGGCACCTTTTGCCGAAATTCAAACGCTCTTAAAACCGGTGATTGCTGCCGACGATTCTTGGACGCCCATTGCAAAAGAATATTTAGCCTTGTCCGCCATTCAGGCTCAAGACTATCAAACAGCGCGCAACTTATATCAAGAGCTTCTTCAAGATCCTCGCGTTTCAGATGAATTCAGAAATCGTGTTCAAGATATGTTAACCGCATTGTCTGACATATAAGAAAGGTCTGATTGATGCATTCAAAAACAAAATTGTTCGGGCTGATATGTTTTCTTTCAGCCCTTTGCGCATGTTCAAGTCACAAAGAGGTTCTCAAAGGCGAGCGAATTTCCGTTTTAGATGATCAGTCTCATTTTGCGCTTCAAAGCGACAAGCCCGCAGCCTTGTTTGACATATCATCTCCGCTTGAAAATGAAAACTGGACTCAAACAGCCTCAAACGCTTCTCATAAAATGCAAAACTTTTTAACCGGCAAAGATATGCATGAAAGTTGGTCCTCAAGTTTCGGCGAAGGCTCCTCAAAACGAAACTTGCTTCTTGCCCGCCCTGTTGTTTCCAAAGGCAAGATATATGCCCAAGATGTGAATGCAACGGTTTATGCTTTTGACTTAAAAACAGGCAAACAAATCTTTAAACAAAAGCTCAAAACCATCAACAAAAACGATTCTTCCAGCGGCTTAAACGGCGTTGGTTTGGCGTTTGAGAACGACCGCTTATATGCACTTGCCGGCTTTGGTTCTGTTTTTGCGCTTAATGCCGAAAACGGCAAAATTTTATGGCGCAAAGACTTAAAAATTCCGCTCAGAACAGCTCCGACCGTTGCCTCCGGAAAACTTTTTGTTCAAACGATAGACAATCAGCTTCTTGCCTTAAATGCGACTGACGGCTCTGAAATATGGGCATACAACATCTCTTCCGAAGATACCGTTTTGGCAGGGCTTGCGCCCGCAGCATACAGCGCTGAAAAAGAAATTGTTGTTGCCGCTTTTTCAAACGGTGAAATTAAAGCGTTCAATGCACGCATCGGCTATCCTTTATGGTCGAACTCATTGGTCAACACAAAACAAATCACCTCCCAAATCGGCTTAAATGCAATCAAAGCCGCACCTGTCATCGACGGTAATATTGTCTACGCTGCCGGAACGAGCGATTTAACATCTTCCATAAACATTGAAACGGGTGAAGTTTTGTGGCAGCTTCCGATTTCGAGTGTGAACACACCTTGTGTTGATAAAGAAGCGCTTTTCATCTTGTCTGAAAACTTTGAATTGACCGCCGTGAACAAAAAGACAGGTGAACTTCTCTGGTCTGAAGAGCTCTTAACTGATTTAACCTCAAAACAAAAACGCGGTTTATATCTTTCGGGGCCTGTTCTCATCAACTCCGAGCTTATGATTACCTCATCTGACGGAAAAGTTTTCACCTTTGATTCGAAGAGCGGAAAACAAAAAACGACCTTAAATCTTAATGAAGACTTGCCTTTCGGTCCGGTTGTCGCACAAAAGAAAGTTATTTTCACGACATCTGATGCCGAGCTGATTGTGTTTGAATAGGAACAAAAATGTATTTAACAGTCGCCATAATCGGACGTCCTAACGTCGGAAAATCAACCCTCTTAAATCGCTTAGCGGGGCGAAAGATTGCGCTTGTTCACGACACACCCGGAGTAACACGCGACCGAAAAGAAGTTTTTGCCGATTTTCGCGACATTCCCTTAAAATTGATTGACACGGCAGGTTTTGAAACCGGCGACGAAACAAGCATTGAAACGCGAATGTATAAACAAACAAAACGCGCGATTGATGAAGCCGATGTTTGCTTGTTCATGATTGATTCAAGATCGGGGCTCCATCCTTATGATGAAACATTTGCCACCCTTGTTCGCCAAAGCCATAAACCGGTCATTTTGCTTGCAAACAAATGCGAAG
This sequence comes from uncultured Alphaproteobacteria bacterium, assembly GCA_905235385.1. GTDB lineage: Bacteria > Pseudomonadota > Alphaproteobacteria > RF32 > CAG-239 > UBA1254. Next base: position 10,096 of record CAJOLB010000032.1, read on the forward strand.
GTAAAGCTCAGGAAGACAGTATTTTTGAAGCCTATAAATTAGGTCTCGGCGAGCCGATTCCTTTTTCTGCCGAACACGGACTCGGCTTAGAAGACCTTTATGAAAGTCTTAAAACTTATTATAAAAACGAAAATGAAGATGAAAAAGAACAAGAAGAAAAAGATGAAACATCTCGCCCGATAGATTTGGCGATTGTCGGCCGCCCGAATGTCGGAAAATCAACGTTAACAAATGCTTTGCTCGGTGATGAACGTATGCTCACGGGCCCCGAAGCCGGCATAACACGCGATGCCATCAAATCCGAATGGTCTTATAAAGGGCAAAAAATCAATCTTGTTGACACGGCGGGGCTTCGTCGCCAAAGCAAAATCACGGATTCTCTTGAAAAGATGTCTGCCGCTTCCACAAAACACGCTGCTTTCATGGCTCAGGTTGTTGTTTTGGTGCTTGATGCCGACGCTGTTTTAGATAAACAAGATTTAACCATCGCTCGTCAGGTCATTGACGAAGGGCGCGCTCTTGTGATTGCCGTCAACAAATGGGACATTGCCGACCGCCAAAAAACCATTCAAAAACTAAACGACAAACTCCAAACCTCTCTGACACAGGTCAGCGGTATCCCGACAATCACAATATCAGCCTTAAAAAAACAAGGCCTTGATAAATTGATGGACGCTGTCTTAAAGGTTTATAAACGCTGGAACACCCGCATTCCCACATCACCCTTGAATCAATGGTTTGCCGACGTTCAAGCTCAAAATCCGCCGCCGCTCGGCAAAAACAATCGGCGCATAAAATTAAAATACATCACGCAGGCCAAAACACGTCCGCCGGCATTTTTCCTCTTTTCGAGCAATCCGGAAGGCTTGCCTGATTCATATTTAAGATATTTGATAAACAGCCTGCGCGAAACATTTAACTTAGGCGGTGTTCCGATTCGCATCACCGTGCGCAAACAAGAAAACCCCTACGCATAAAACACCGATAATCGCCAAAACGCCGAGCATCTCAACCATTGACCTCCAAAAAAAGATGTCATCCCTCGTTTTTGTATTGCAAAAACGTCAAGGGATCTTCCGCTTTTTTTATCTATTCTTCTTTTCATTTCTATTCTCCTTATAGCGTCATCCCTCGATTGCGTCAGCAATCGTCAAGGGATCTTCAAATTTTTAAAAATGCAGAAAATAGCTCTAGATAACCTGTTATACGAGTTTTGTAAAAGCTCGGAGAACAGGTTAGATAAGTTCAAAATAAAGGCAAAAGTACCTAAGCCGTACATAAAAGGTACGTGAGGAAACTTTTGACCTGTAATTTTGGGCTTAGATAACCTGTTATACGAGTTTTGTAAAAGCTCGGATAGCGTGCGCGAGTAGAAGCAAAAAAGAAAGATGAAAATTTTAGCGTACAAAAAGGTACGTGAATTTTCATCTTTTCGCATTTTTGCGATTAATCGCCAGCTAGACGAGCTTTTTACTCTTCGGGCTTTTTATCATCAGAACCCTCTCCTTCTTCTTGAGGAGCGCCTGCCATAATATCAGGCAATGTTCCGATAGCTTTTTTACGTTTGAGTTTGTTTACAAATTTAATTGAACGCTGTGCGTCCCACTTTTTCTTGCCTTCTTCGTGCTGGAAGATTTGTTTATAAACTTCTATTGCCTGATCAAACTCAGAAAGTTTTGTTAAACAAGATGCAAGACCATCATACATTTTGTGATGATATCTGCCGCCAATAAAAGTTTGCGCTTTCTTATAACACTTCAAAGCGTCCTTAAACTTAAACATTTTTTGATAAACAAAGCCGATAGAAATCCATGCTTGAATTTCGGAGCTGTTAATATTCAAAATCTTTGTAAAACATTTTAGTGCAGCTTCATTATCGCCCATTAATTGATAGGTCACACCGATTCCGTTCCAAGCTTTAACATTATTTTTATCGGCGGAAAGTACCTTCTTAAAGAAAGAGATTGAACGGTCATATTGCTTTAATTTTTGAAGCGTTACGGCAATACTCAAAAGTGTTTGCGGGTGTTTCGGATCAACTTTCATTGCTTGTTCCAAAACATCTAAAGCTTCTTTAAATAAAAACATATGTTGCAATGCAATCGCCTTACCGTTTAAGGCTTCCAAAGAGGTCTGATCAGCTTTATATGCTCCGTCGAAGCATTCGATTGCTTCTTTATAAAGACCGCGCATACTGAGCGTAACACCCTTATTGTTTAAAACCTCAACTGATTTAGGATTGATTTGCAAAGCTTTGTCGAAACATTCAACAGCTTCTGTATATTTGCTCATTTTCTGAAAAGCAAAACCTTTGGAATTTATGGCTTTCCAAGAATCCGGTTGTTCTCTGATTGCGGCATCAAATTGCTCAATAGCTTCTTTATACATACCGCTGTCTAAAAGTTCCTGCCCTCTTTTATAGGCATTGTTTTCATTTACATTAACCATTTTTTTCTCTTATATATAAAAATAATTAGAATTTAAAATTAGCACTCTTCAGCTAAAAAGTCAAGTATCGTTTTACCCCTTAAAAGTTAATCTTTCCTTTACATTTTATTTAAAACAAACCCTTTTAAATCTTCCATATTATCAAAAATATTTTGAACACCTAATGCTCTGATATCATTAAAATATTCTTGATCTCCTTCAAGTGCGTATTTCACAAACGCAACCGGCAAACACCCTGCCTTAATTGCAGCTTTAAGACCAGCAACCGAATCTTCAACAACGATTGAATCTTCCGGTTTTTCGCCCATCTTCTCACAAGCATATAAAAACAAATCCGGTTCCGGCTTTCCTTTCAAAACCTGATCAGCCGTAAAAACATTTTTTTGCGAAAACCATTCTCCGATGCCCGAAACCTCAATTTTTATTTTCATCTTTTCCTTAAGCGTTCCTGTTGCAATACATTGTTTAATGTTTTTCATCTTAAAAATATCTTCAATCCCTTCCGTCGGCTTAAATCCTTTTGAAAGCATAACATCCCAATCCATCTGTCTGTTTTTTTCCCAAAACGCATCTGACGTAACGATGCCCATCTTATCCAAAACTTCCCTTTTGGTTTTATCGCTCATTCCCACAAGATTTTTCCGAACGGTTTGTTCGTCCCAATTCAGACCGAAATCTTCATTTAATGTCACCATACGATTGTAGAGCCACAATTTTTCCGTATCGGCAACAACGCCGTCGAAATCCCAAATAAGCAATTTTTTCTTCATTTTCAATCCCAAAAAAAAGAGTCCGTTTAAGGCTCGCAGAAAGCAATTTTAACAACAATATGATATGAACATTAAAAAATCATAAAAAACCTCTCCAGAGTCATTAAAAGCCCAAAAATGCCATTTACGCCATATTCTCATTTTTTTATCTCATCCCTCAATGACGCCGACAATCATCGTCAAGATGTCTTTAAATTTTTTTTCATTATTCTCAGACTTGACCAAACAATCCGAATGATATATTATCCCCTTAAATATTTATCAAGGAGCTTTCATGTCCGAACAAACAATATATGCGCTCTCAACCGTCTACGGAAAATCAGGCGTTGCTGTTATCCGCATTTCCGGAAAAGACGCCCTAACGGCTCTAAAAAAGATGTCTTCGCTTAACATCTCAAGCCTCAAAGAGCGTTACGCATATTTCACACAAATTCACAATCCTGAAACACAAGAACCCTTAGACCGTGCGCTTGTTCTTTATTTTAAGGCTCCTCATTCTTTCACCGGCGAAGACATTGTTGAAATTCAGTGCCATGGCTCAAAAGCCGTTTTAGCATCCCTGATTGACAATCTTTCAAAAATAAAGAATTTCCGCCTTGCGGAGCCCGGTGAATTTTCAAAACGCGCTTTCTACAATCAAAAAATGGACTTAACTGAGGCCGAAGGCTTGGCCGACCTGATTGACGCTGAAACAATAGAACAACAAAAACAAGCTTTGCGCCAAATGTCAGGAAGCTTAAAAAATCTTTATTCTTCTTGGCGCGAAAGCCTTCTTGAAGTTTACGCTTATTTAGAGGCTTATATTGATTTTCCTGAAGAAGATATCCCCGAATCAATCATAGAAAAGAATATGAACACTGTATTTAAACTCAAAAAAGAGATAACGGAACATCTTTCTTCTTCTGATTTCGGCGAACGCATGCGCGAAGGTTTTCGTGTTGTCTTAACCGGTCCGACCAACGCAGGAAAATCAAGCCTGATTAACGCCGTTCTTCAAAGACAGGCGGTTATTGTCTCAAACATTGCCGGCACCACACGAGATGCGATTGATGTTCATTTAGACGTTGCGGGCTACCCTGTTATCTTAACCGAC
>CAJOLB010000033.1 GCA_905235385.1 uncultured Alphaproteobacteria bacterium
GGTGGCCGGGAGAAGAACTTTGGGTTTGGTTGAAGCTCAAAATTATTGCAGATGTCGGTTTGATTGGTTATCCGAACGCCGGAAAATCAACGTTTTTGTCGGCGGTTACGCGTGCCCGTCCAAAAATTGCGGACTATCCTTTTACAACGCTTTATCCGAATTTGGGTGTGATGTGGATTGATAGCAGAGAGGTGGTTTTGGCAGATATTCCGGGCCTGATTGATGGAGCGCATGAAGGAACGGGTTTGGGTGACAGATTCTTAAAACACGTTGAACGATGCAGCGCCTTTTTACACATTATTGATGCGCTCCAAGATGATGTTTCAGGGGCATATAAAACAATCAGAAATGAATTAAAGCTCTATAAAGAATCACTTCTTGAAAAGCCGGAGGTTATTGCCTTAAACAAATGTGATTCATTAGATGAGAAAGAAATTTCTCAAAAAATTAAAAAGCTCGAAAAAGAAACAGGCAAAAAAGTGTTTGCGATTTCGGCATTTGCGCATACGGGCCTTGAAGAAGTAGCTCGCGAAATCCTCAAATATGTTAAAAAGAAAGAACAACCTCATCAAGAAGAGGTAACACACATTGAAGCGCCATCTAAACCATGGTCGCCGCTTGATTAAATATAGGAGAAAATCTTTGAAAAAGGAAGAAAACGAAATTTTAGATATTGTTAAAAAAGTTTTAGATGATAATAAAGCAGAAGATATTATTGTTATCGATTTGACAGGCAAAACATCTCTTGCCAATCAAATGGTTGTTGCTTCCGGTACCTCAAACCGCCATGTTGCCGCGATCGCGGATAAACTGATGGAGACATTAAAGAAAGCAGGATATAAAGCAACGATTGAAGGGGAAGACAAAGCAGATTGGGTTTTAATAGATGCCTTTGATGTGATTGTGCATATTTTCCGCCCCGAAGTCCGCGAATTCTATAATTTGGAAAAAATGTGGCAGGCAATATCTGAAAAAAGAAAATAAACACCATCTTGATAAAAAAGATTTAATCATTAAATCTCCTTATTATATTTTTAAGGAGATTTTTTTATGCGATATTTTGTTTTGGGACTTTTCTTTGTTTTAACTTCATGTGCTCATACGGTTGATGTGGATGATATCAAAGAATATAAATGCGGAGACAAAATCATCACCGCAGAGTTCTTAGATGATGATTCTGTTATTATTAAAAGCAACAACATCAATACCGTCTTAAATCAAACAGCCTCAGAAACCGGAAAGCGCTATGACAACTCAGATTCTAAGATGACATTAACCATACAGGGCAGGGACACATACCTTTCTGTTGATGGTACAAACTATCCTCTCTGTTATGAAATAAAGAGATAAAAAAACGCTCAAATGAGCGCTTTTTTTTCAAACCTTATTGCAAAGGCGGAATATTGAGTTGAGCAATGGCGCCCGGCTTAATTTTCACGCTTGAATAACGCATATTTCCGGTTTCGATCATAAAGCGTTGGCGTCCGGTTAATTGCGAAGCCAAATCATAAAAATCGCGTCCGTTTAATTCTTGGCGTTGCGGATTCATCACATATAAAACACAGCCTTGTGTTTTCTCAACGACGCCGCAGCGAGAACGTCCCTTCGGAACCTCCGGATTCATAACAACGCCTTGCAAGCCGTTCTGAACAACCTGAGATGAGCCGAAAAACAATTTTCCCAAGAAAAGTCCCACACACAGACATGCAACCGCAATCCATATGGCTTTTTTCTTTTCAATCACATTATAGTTATAAGAAGGCTCTGCTTGTTCGGCCGAATTGTCATATGAATTGTCGTATGAATACGAATCATCTTCAATATAAACAGGCTGCGGAGCAATATTAGGCTGAACAATTTCTTCCTCACCGACTTTGGGGTATCTGACAGCACTTTGCTGAGCCGTTTGGCGATATTCGGCTTGAAGCTCTTGCGAAGTGAGCGGACCGAGATGTTGTTTCGGACGCTTGATCTTTCTCATGCGCTTATTGCCAACCATAATTTCATTTTCTTGATCAAATTCTTCAGCCATCAAAACCTCCTATATATTATTTTTAATATTTTCCGATGTTTTCATCGTTTTGATTAAACGCGGAACCATAAAGACAACAGTTTCACTCTTAGGCTCTTTAACCCCGAACAATTCGTTCGGCAAGCCGATAATCATAAAGTTTTCACCGAGTTTATTGCGAACTTTAAATTGAGTAATCTGTCCGTTTGTTGTTTCAAGAGCAACTTCTGAAGTAATATGATTGTCGCTTTCAACAGAAGCTTTTGCTAAAACAGACAAATCAGAACCGGCGCAGCGCATAAATCCGCATTTGCCGACATCAAAGCGGGAAAACCACATATTAGGTACAACAAACTTGCCTTCGGAAACAATATCAACATTAGCCTTTGAACCTAAGAAACGTTGCAAAGTGTTAATATTAATTTCATTGGTTGTTGTGAGCACGCGACCAATCACACCTGTTTGTGCAGTGGTAATTGTGCCGAAATCAAATTCATCTAACAGAGCTTTCCATTCGACATCGCAACCATCATAAGGCGTAATTGTAAAGACGCTGACATCATAAGCAACCAAAGTCGGATTGCTTTCAAAATAATTAATGAGTTGTTTAATCTTGTTACGTAATTCCATATCACCGTTTAAGGTAATAGAATAATCAGACCAGTTGGCGGTCATATCCGTTAAGCCTGCACCACGCAAAACGTCCAATAATCCGAGCATAATCGGACGTGTTTGAGGAACATATACAACTTGTTCCGAACGCTTTGAAAGTGTCATCAATTTCTTTTCGGCATCATATGAATAGAAAATACCGGCCGCATTTGTAATCATGTTGACAACATCGGTTAATTCGCCTTTCAAGTCTTCGCCCGAAATAGATGAATAAGGTGCATCAGCTGCGGTCAAAGTGATGCCGGCTTCTTGGGTGAGCTTTGCAAGTGCATTCTCGGCGGGCATGCTTTCAAACGTAAAGCCGGTTACCTCCAAAGCAGGCAAATCATCGGAAGGAGTTGTCGGCTTGAGCTTAAAAGCTGAATTGTTAAAAGGCAAAGTCAGAATCATCTGCTGCGTTTGCCAGTTGACATTACAACGAAGAGGTGTTTCCAAATCAAGAGCATTTGCCCCATCTGGTGTACGAATTTCGCTTTTTCCGTAAGGAATGTCAAATTCGACATTTTTTGCGGGGGAATTTTCTTCAATAAAATAACCTTCCGAGGTTGTATAAACACAGGCAGTCAAAAGAGCCGTGGCCGCAAACGCACATAAATAAGCCAATTTTTTAATCATTTTTTGTCTCCGTTTTATCAGGGGTATCATAAACCGCATCAGGATTTTCTTTTTTATTTTCTTCCATAAGTTTTTCCATCAAATCATCAATATTCATACCGGCACCTACTGTCGGATCTGAAGACTTGTCTATATCGCCCAATGCATCTTTCATCTTGGCGATTTCATCAGGATCCTGTTTGACCATTTCAGGCGATGAATTGTTCTCAAGCTCTTGTTGGTAAAGGGCTAAATTTTCTTCGAGTGCGGCAACACCGCCCGCAATTTTCTTTTCAACATAAGGATAAAGAGCTTGTTTTGATAAAATATATTCGCCCGTTTCGCAAATCTCTTCCAAAACATCTAAAATATATGAATAAAAGGGATACTCTTCCAAAGCAATATTGCCCATGCGGATACAACGTGCGGCAATACGTGATATGGTTCTGTCGTAATAATCACGCAAGACAAGGTAGTTATCAATATACCATAAATCTTCTTTTGTAACGACATTCGGGTTTTGGTTCATAAAATTCTCCTTAACATTAAATCCTAAAATAAATGAGTCTTATCTCTTTGTAAATGAATTTTTATTCCTCTGTTGCTTTTTTGTTTTTGCTCTTACCTTTTTTACTGCTTTTTTTCGTTGTTTCTTCATCGTCAGCATTGTTGTTAACTTCGTTCACAAAGTCATCAAGCAAAGTATCGATATCCGTGTCCGCTTTCGGCGCGTCATAAAGTTCAGACTTTTCATCGCCGCTCAAAGCATCTTCCAAAGAATTTTCAGAGACATAATCTTGAGGTAACGGATTAACATTTTCATCAGCCATTAAAGCCTCATTCTCAGGCAAAGGCTCGGTACTGTCATCATACACGAAGGGTTCTTGATCATCAGCGATAACATAATCATCTTGAAAATCCGCGTTATCTTGCGAAGAACCGTATTCAAGCGGTGCGGATTCGTCAAAGACCTGATAAGAAGATGAAGAATCTTGCCAATCATCTTGCTGTTCTTGAGGATTTAAGAATTGGTCAGCTTGCTCCTGATTATAGAAGACAGGCTCTTGATAAGATTCAAGCCCCGGTTCGTATTCGGGGGTTTCATCATATGTAAACGCAGAATCTTCAAATGCCTGAGGCTCCGAGGGCGTTTCCTGTTCAGAGAAATTATCTTGATAAAGAGACTCTTCTGAAGTTTCAGAAAGCTCTGTTTGTGGCGCATCAGGTTGCTCTGGTGAAGAACTTTCATCAGGTGTATCCGAAATTTGTTTTTCAATGTCTTTTAACACATCTTGAACACCTTGTTCTCCATCTGATGCACTGACTTCTTCATTAACAGGCTCTTGGACGGGAGCCTCTTCGATAATCGTTTCTTGAGTTTTCTCTTCGTTCAGTTCTTCCGCAGCTGAATGATCAGCAACTTGAGTCTGTTCATCTTCGGGAACTTCAATATATTCCCACTCATCTTCATCTTCCGACTCTTTTTTGACATCATCATTGACTTTTGTCGCTGCTTCATCAGAGGCATTTTCATCAACATATTCCCAGTCCCAATCCGAATTTTCGGAAGCAGTTTCGGCAGGCGGGGTATCTTCGTGTAAATCCTGATTTTGAACAACATCCTTGTGTTCATCATCTAATGCGACCGGATCGCTCTCAATCTCATCAAGGGAAACAGGTGTGTTATCAACAAACGGATTAAGCGGTCTGTCAATATCTCGAGCAGTTCCGGCAGCTTTATGGGAAGTAAACAATTTTTTCGTAAAACTGAAAAGCTTTGGTTTTGAATGAGAAATGTCTCGTGTTTCAATCGGATTTTCATCTTCAGGCAAGGGTTGCAAATAAGCCGGTTGCTCTTGCTGAGGAAAGGCCGGCTGAGACACAAATGCCTGTTGCGGTAAAACAGCAGGTTGAGAAATAACCTGTTGTTGCTGACGTGTTTCGGTTAAAACCTCTTTCAAGACATTTGCCATATTTTCTTGAGATTGAAGAAATGCTTCCGTTAAGGTTTTCATATCGCGATCGTGCTTGTCTTCGCTCTGCTTAAGCATTTTTAGGATAGCGGATGAAAGATTCGGACCGTCATTCGAAGACTTCGCCCCCGCATTATCAGAACTTTCGGTTGCGCTAATCACAGGAGTGCTTGAAAATTCTTGAGCAATTTCTTCCTGAGTTTTCTTTTTTGAGGCTTTTGATCTTTTAGATGTTGTCTTTTCATCCATTTGAGACATAAGCGAAATAATACCGCGGTTTTCTTCAAGCTCAGTAATGTGGTCAAGCAAAAGGGATCCGCCGGGCAGGGTGCTGAGCAGAATACGTATATCAGATGAAAGAGTAAGCAATGAATCATCAAATTCATTTTGCCTTTCTTTATTGAAAATATGAATTTGATGATAAATATTCAAATAGCGCTGAGCGACTAAAATCGGATCTTCTTCATCTTTATGTTTGCCGCCGAATTCAGCGTTTTCGTTTAACTCATCAGCCATAATCTGTTTCCTTAAAAATAAAACTGATACACAACACCATTAAAACATTTTAGGAGCATAAGAGTAAATTTCAAGTTAACACTTAAAAAAAACACCACATTTTGTGGTGTTTTCATTTTTATAAATTGATAGACACAATTTTATGCAATTTGCTCAAATCCGCACTGCTTAATTTAACCTTTTCATCAGGATTATAACGAATGCCGTAGAATTGCCCGTGTTCATCTTCTCTGATACTGATAAGCATAGCCTCCGTTTCTGAAACATAATATAAAGCAATATCGCCGACACTGACCATATCCTGCGGATCAGCAAATAAAATAGCCCGATTCGGAAGCAGCGAACCTAAGCGACGCGTGCATAAATTAACGCCGTATGCGTCTCTTTTATTCATAAGTTGGAATGGGCAAATGACTTCTTTAGCATCTTCATCATCAATATCTATAGAGATATTTCCGTCTTTTGTAGCTGTGCCGTAAACCTTAATCAAAGGCATCTCGCCGGTATAAACACCATACATTGAAACGTGGCTGCCCTTAGGGGTTGCCAAAGACTTATATTTGGCATCGGTTTTTTCCATAATCTCATTGAGCTGACCGGCTTCATTCAACTTTTGAACTTCTTTTTTCAAATCTTCCGGTGTTAATGAAAGAGCCTTGGCAATGTTCTTAAATTCTTTTTCCGAAACCTCACGTTGCCCCATCTCGATACGGTGATAAACAGAAAGAGTCATATCTGCATTTTCGGCAACTTCAATTAATGTCAAATCGCGGTCTGTTCTTAAATGGCGGAGAGCCGCACCCAAAATTTTTAAGCCGGCATCAACGTTAATACGATTACGTCTTTCTTGTTCGCGACGCCATGCTTGAACAACTTCTTCTTTTGAATTTTGTTCGTTAACATACAAATCTTGTAAGGAACAATCCGTCAGCTCCGCAACAGAGATAAGCTGTTCCTGATTTAACCGGCGATAACCTTTTTCAATTTTTGAAATAGCAGACAAACTAACGCCTAAATGATCGGCTAAAGCCTGCATCGAAACACCTTTTCTTTTGCGTTGTAACCTGATTTGGTTCGGGAAAATAATTTCTTCCATTTTTACCTCTTGAACTCGTTAAAAAACTAACGTTATGTTAACGTTTATACAAAAATATTCAAGACAAAAATGAAAAAATTGAACAATTTTTGTGCATTTTGTGCAAAGTCAGACTATGAAATATCTAAAAGCGGGTTGTCATCAAAAAATTGTTTTTCTCCGCTCCCGACTTGGCGAGCATGAAGCTCTCTGTCTTTCTCTTCAAATCCGAGCATGGCCTCTTCTTCATTAATGGTTTGGGCAAAAGCACCGCGCGCATCAATAAACTTGTGATAGCTCCATTTTTGATATAAATTTTCATTAAACCCGTATTCGGCAACGGCGCGTTTTCCGTTTGCCTGCGTAATGGTACGTTTCATAATTCCGTTATCGGTCACACGTCTGATGTTGCCTTGCGTGTCTGTATGTTGAAAATCAATAACCATTTGCTTGCCGACCGTGCGCGACATAAATGTTGTTGTCGAGCCGTCAAGATTTCTCTGAACCACGCGAATTTGTCCGTTTTCAATAGAAATTTTTCTTTCTTGGAATTTGTTGCTGATAGCCAAATTTCTTGATTTCATAACTTCAAGCGCGATGGCGGCCTCAACTTTTTCTCTCGGCAAATTGCTGCCGCGCTGAATCTGCTCAACCATATTCGTGTTCAAATGGCCTTCTTTATCAACAAGATACTTAACGAGTTTCGTATTAAATGCAAAATCTTCTTGAACAACTTTTCCGCTCTCATCTTTAATATCACGAACAGAAAGCAGATGGTCTCTGGAAATGCTTGAGGTCTGACCGCGTTGAGCACTTAAATTATTATCTCTTTTAACGGCGTGTTGCTGTGCAAAAGCTTGCAGTTTTGAACCATCTTTGGCAATAGCTCCCAAAGCAGCCATTCTCAGAGATTTGGTTGCCCTGTTGATTTGATATTGTCCGTTGACCAAATTAGCTGTCATTGTGACTTCTTCCCCACGCAGATTTCTATATGTTTGGGTGGTTGAAACAAGAGTCCGTCCTTGATAAAGCGATACACCGCGAGATGATGTGATTTCAACCTGACCATTCTCAAGAGTGCGCATACGTGCAACAAAATTTCCGTCTCTGTCCACAAGTTCTTTAGTGCCGTCAGGCAAAGAACCTGATTTCATACCTTCAGGTGTCGGACCGTCAAACATCTGTCGAATTTTTTCATCTTCATTTTGAATAGTATCAAGACGAAAGTCATTGGCTTTTTGGCGAGCGGCATTTTGGATTCGAGAGCCGAGACTTTGTTTTTCAACGCTATAAATCATTTGACCGTTCTCGCCGACATCAAGCCGTTGTGTCCGACCGAAAAGTCTCTTTCTTTCATATCCGATAATATTTCCGCTTGCATCTCTGAGAGCGGTTCCCCCAGACATAATACGCTCATTTCTTCTTTGTCCGATCTTTTGTCTTAAGGGCATTCCCACAAAATGGTTTCCGGTCATTCCGATAAATTCCGCGGCACCCTTACCAACACCGAGCGCGCCACCATGACGTTTGCCATCTTTATCTTTGCCGCCCAAAGCCAAACGATCGGCAGCCTGCGCAAAAAATCCGCCGGTCTTTCGTCCGATACCTAAAGATGGTGCATTTGCAAAATTATCAGCCAACTGTTTAGCCTGATCCAAAAATACCCAACCGAGCAAACAAACCATCATAAGTTTAAGTCCGTTAGCTCCCCAAAAAGCGATACCGTGAATAGGATCAATAATTTTATCATAGTCTTTTGAATAAGAATCAATCACCTGCAAGAACTGCTCCACACACGTCATGATAATATATAAGATGATGCTTAAAAAGACAAACTGGAATACGGCATTAAGGAAAAATTCCCACAAAATGCCTAAATATTGCTTTGTAATCTTAAAGGCCCAAGCCCCGATTGCCGCAGGCAAAAGGGCGACTGCAATAGCCACATTCAAAATACAATCGACCAAACACCAAGGAAAAGCCAAGACAAGAAGCAATCCGGCCACAATAAGAAAATCTCCGGTAATGAGATATGCAAAGTTAGGAATAATAAATCGAATAACGGGTTTAATCTTCCACCCGACGCATCTGCATTCTCTTCCGAAAGCCACAATACGCCAAGCAGAATCTTGCATGGCCTTAATCGCACATAAAATGTTCTGCCCCATAGACATCGGCAAAGCGCCTTCTGAATCGGATTTGAGTTCATCTTTGTAGCCAGTGATGCCCTCAATATAAGAACCGGAGCATGTATGCGAACCCGACACGGCTTCGACATAATTAAAACCGGTATCAAAGACGGGCACAATCGTTAGATGCAAAACTTGAGCATAACTTAATTTCAGAACAACCACGACAAACAACACACGAAAGGCCTGAACTAAAATTTCCTGAAGCATTTTGCCCGGCTTTTTAGCCTGCAGAGAAGAAATTTGCAACAAAACATACCACGCAACCCAAAGCGCAAAGGCGATAACGACCAAAGTTGCAACACCATCTTTTAATGCATTATAAGCTTTTTGTGCCAAAGTGCTTGCCGTATTAAAAAGCACTTTAAACAATGGGCAGAAATAACAGGTGTCAGCGTCGGGCATAAAGTTTTGATAATCGCACCCCGTTCCTTCTGCCGAACTCATGGGATTACTTGCAGAATACCCCGTCGGGTCAGAAACAGGAGCAGGAGGATTGGTTGGTTTCTTGTTTTGCTTTGCTTCATCAGATAAAGATGTCCATTCGCTTGAATTTTTCTTATTGGTGCATTGTTCCTCAACATTATAAGAACAGCCGCCGCAAAAACTTTGAATATCATCGCACAAAGGGTTAATAATAGAGGTTTTGAGTTTTGTATAGCCTTTATTCCAATCGCCGCTGTGGATTTCAAAGTGAAGGTGAGGGCTGTAAGCTTTTGCATGAGGCGGGTCGTATAACACACCGCCGCTGTAGTTAGATCCCCCGACATATCCGATCGGTTGACCTTTTCTAACAGAACCGCCGGTAACAATATAAGCACTCAAGTGCAAATAAACGGTAACATATTTATTATCGCATCCTCCGTTTGAGTTTCCGGATGTGCATTGGCATTGTTTTGTGTGTTCAATCGCAAGTGCTCGTCCGCCGCCGTTCATATATGTTGCATAAACAACAGTACCGTCAGCGGCTGCTGTAATAAGTGTTCCTGAAGATGCAGCGTAGTCTGTGCCGAGGTGATTTCTTTGTCTTGACCATCCGGTACCGCGAAAACAGTTTGTTTCAGGAACCCTTGAAACCGATGAAAGAGGCATCGTATCCATACAAGTTCCGGCTTTTGCATTTAAGTTCATCACACAGTTCGGGTCAACGTCTTGGCGTTTAACTTGACCGCTCGGACATTCATTAAGCAATTTTCCGCTCGCATCAGTCGCCATTTGACAGGTTGAATTTGAACAATCTTTTTTCTGACAGCCCCCGCCGGATCCTGATCCGCCCGAGCCATATGCAAAATCGCCGCCCCAGTTGCTATATTGAGCAGACGAAGGCAGAGCATAAAGACAAATCGTCAAAATGCCTAAAAAGAAGCATTTTTTAACTAAATTATGTAAAGTCTTCTTGCTCATTTTCGTCACCTGCTTTCTATTTTGGCTTCTTGCCTTGCATCACACGTCCCACGCGTTGCAAAATCGTCCCCGGAACCTTCCATGAATTTTTCAAACCTCTGACAGCTTTATAATATACCCGCTTGGTTGCCGGCGGAATTTTTTCAAGAGCTCTTGCCTGTTCAACTTCTTGATCAAGAGCGACAATGGTTGAATCAAGTTGAGCATTTCTTGCATCGCGTCTTTGTTGACGGTTTGCGCGTCGAAGAGTGCTTGGCTTATTTGCAATCTGATTATCAATGCTCTCCATCGCCTGTTCATAGTTGGTTTGCAATTGATTATCAATATCTCGATTTTGCTTATCCCTATCTTGGCGAAGTTGAGCCTTAATGTCTTCTCTGTCCTGATGATTTCCTATCAAATTTGCAGCGGCAATGCGAGTGCCGTAACGCATATTGTTATATCCTTTAAGACCGCCGGCAAGAATTTTCGATTCTTTTTTCGCAATAGAAAGCTGAGCTTTTTGCAAGGTTTCTTTAGGATTTCGGACGGCAGTCATAATTTGCGAGTGATATTTTCCGGTTAAAACATTGCCGACACCTTCGGTTAATCTTCCGGCTTGTGTTTTTGTGATGTCGCCTGCAAGCTTTGCTGTCGGAGCCAAAATTTTCTTTTGAGCAAAATCCATGGATTGAACAGCCATGTGGTGCATCGGAACGTTATCTCCGAACGTCTTATCTGGGAAAAATCTGTTAACATAGTCCGGAATTGTGGAACCGATAAGTTTTAAGCCGTAAATAAGAGAGAACAAAATAACCAAAAAGGCGGTGGTAAAGATGCTGAAAGCATTCTCAATCGTATCAGTATCATTGGCATCAATCGCGTCAAAAATAGCGTCCAAATTGCCGACGGCAACATCCAGCATATTTAAGGCATAAGAAACTGTCAGAGCTAAAAAGACAAAGATAGCCGCACTATGCAAAATAATATAAATGAGCTTCCCGAGCTTTTCGTGAACATCCTTAAAAGGAAAAGCCCAAAACGCGATTCCGATAGGAAGCAATATAACGGCAAATCCGAGCTTAAAGGAGATATCGACAACATAAAACGTAATGCTCAATAGAAACATAAATCCGAAAAAGTAAACAAGCAGACCGGAAAGCCAAATAGAAATCTTCGGATAGTCGAAGATGCGTATACCTGCAATTCTGGCATGTTGTTTTGCCGCATGAGAAGCGTGGCACATTAAAACGTCGCCCAAAACAGAAGTAACAGTGATGGAATTGCTGATGTTCTTGGTTGTATTATATATATTTAAAAAGACGCTGTCCGGAATAATATCATTGTTTAAGGCGGAAATATTAGGCCTGTTTGCAGACATTCTTTGAAGTTGTTTGCAAATTTGTTCATGTTGAGCCGGTGTATAAGTTTTGGCATAGTCCGAAGCCGCAAAGCTGCTTGAAGATGCGCAAAAACAAAAAGTGAAAATAAAGAAGAAGGTGATATATAATTTCCTAAGCATCATCATTCACCTCCCTGATTTAAAATTTCAGCGGCTGTCGGTGCGGTTGTCGTGATTGCATCGGCTAAATCCGTGCCGGCATTCATAAGCGGAACCAATGAATAATGTAAAATTGTTCCGATGCCTGAATTGATAATCACAAGCGCAAGAATAATCTTAAACATCTGAATCATAAATTCCTGAAGCATCTTCATAGGTTCAACGCTTGCAAAAGAAGAAACGTTTTTCAAGACAAAGACAGACAGCCACAGAAGTGTTAAAACAACCACAATCACATTAGCAGCCTGTTTTGAAACATCATAAGCCTTGCTTCCGGCATAAACAAAGGCCTGAGAAAGCGTTTCAACAATTTCACAACCATAGCAATAAGAATATTTTTGGGAAAAATTGCTGACAATACAGTTCGTGCCTTCTTCCTCGTTTGTGCGCCAAAAGAGTAACTTTTTATAAGAATCGCCTTCAGCGCCGCCGTTGGATGTATAAGTACAATTTTTAGGATTGTCTATTTCTTTGCTGATACAGCGATATTCGTATTGCACATTGTCATGAAGCCAGCGCCATGCTTTGCTGGTCGAGTGGTGAACACAGCGCAAACACTTTTGCGTTGAGGTCGAACACATAATATTGTCTCCCTTTGTCGTCACGCCGCAAATAATACTGCCCTCATTACTCATGGCAGAATAGGAAACATTCGGCATACACACAAAAGAAAGGAGTGTGATGAAGAGAAAAGATATGAAGCGATAATGTCTCATGTTATTTTCTCCCTGCCAATTCATTAATTTTACTTTTAGTATCATCGCGTTTTTGCTCAAGAGCCTGTCCGATACGCGTTTGCATAAAGAGCTTTCCGGCGCCTCCTGAGATCCAAATAAAGGCTCTTTTAGCAATCTGAGCAGCCAAAGATGCAATTTTCTTTTGGAAGTCTGTTCCGCCGCCTCCGCCGACAACAGATGATGCGAGCGAAACAGCAAGTCCGATGCTCTTCAAAACCAAAAAGGCAATCAAGAGAACCATTAAAGAAGTAGCGCCGAATTCAATATACAAATCACGATTACCGATTAAAACGGAATTGTCCACAAGCAATATTTGCAAAGCCATCAATGCGAGTGCAATCACGATTGCAATAAATGCGAGAATAGCCGCTGAATTGAAAACAATCAAAAGCCCTTGTTTGACCCATTTTCTTGTATATTTAAAGGGACAAGCCATAATAAAACAGGGCAACAGAATAACCATGATATTCAGTCTGAAAATGCTGTCGACCATATAAAATACGAATGCAACTTTAACGATGGCAAAAACAACATACAAAAGCAATCCGCATACAACAGAAGACAAAGTAAACATTCCCATCAAGTTTTTCGCAAGAACAAATCCGAGTTGCATGCGATCATTAACTGCACACGCCAAGCATTGCATCATATCAGACGGTCCGCTCGGAAACGAGTCAAGCGTAACGTTTTCAAGCGCCGGAGCCGAACAAACAAGCGAATTCGAGTAAATGAGGCACACGCCTTTTTCCGGCTCGCCCAAATAAATTCCCGGGCTGTCTGCCTGTGCGCTTGTCGTCATCGTATTTAACACCAAGCTGCCATATTCCAAAAAGGCATAATAAATCGGGAAGATAAGCTTATTTAAAACATAGAGTAAAAATGTTGTGGATGATGCAAGCAAACCACAAGTTAAACACAAGAATGCCATGCGGGCAACATCGGTCCATATAACACCGGGGCTTTCCTCAGTCACCGAACTGACATGCTTTAAAATCTGAAACGAAAGCCAAACGGCAAAAGCAACCATCATAAACGGCATTGCACTGTCCGTAACATGAGGATAAGCTTTAACAGATGTCTCTGCCATAACATTATAAAAAGAAGAAAGGAGCTCAGCTTGCCAACAAGCTCTCTGTTGTTCATCAAGCTCAATTTGCTCATCCGGATTATCAGAAAGTTCAATAGCACTAACGTTTCCGTTGCTTGAATCCGAACCGCAACCGCCAAGGACAAAAACAAGAGCAAAAACCATAAATATGGTTCTTAAAAATTTGAATATGTTATTTTGCTGCTTCATTTTAATCCTTCATGTGTGGTTAATCGTAAGATGAAGAGTCTTCATCAAATCTTTCTTAAGGTTCAGGCTCAGGAGGCTGATTGTTGCTGCCTTGATTGTTTCCGCCGTTGTTGCCT
>CAJOLB010000034.1 GCA_905235385.1 uncultured Alphaproteobacteria bacterium
AATAGTCATCAACATCAAACCCGATCATTAAAAAACCTATAGGCTTATCATCGTCATATATACCAAAGGGAAACGCATACCCGTTTCCGGTAATAGCAGTATATGCTTCAATGATGCTGATATCATTGGCAGCAACATAGTTCTTCTGGGATTCAGACACGCTTAGTTTAAGGAGCTCCCATACATTATTACCATTAACTCTCTCAAGATGAACCATTTATCCCTACCTCCGTAAATCCGAATTTGTTGCACTCCCGAATGTGCAAAACAGAACATGCCCTGATAAAACATAACGCTTGAAAGGAGTTTATTTTATGAGAATAAAAACAAAGCTCATATCTCTGTTTTTAATAGGCTTGTTTCTTTTTGCAGCATCAGCTCCCGTTATGGCTAACAGTCAAATAATGGTAAATGGAGCAACTGTAAGCCAAATAGATCCTCCGGGGCCGGGTAACTACACATTATATGGTTCATTTATAATAATGGGAGTAGGTAGCACCTTTGATTATACATTGAATGTTCCGGAAGATGGTAATTATCACATAACTTTTGACGCAAGATTTTCGGCATCTACGATTCTGAACGTGACAACGCCTTTATCGGGCGTGTTAGAGATTACTGATAGTTCAGATGTACGTAAGGAAATCTATGGAGGTAAAGTGACCCTTAAGGCAGGGAATAATACTTTCAGAGTGAAAAACAGCAAGACGAGTACCATCTACCTTTACAACATAATTTTGGAAAGGGCATCGGATAATGTTGAAACAGACTTTATCCGAACAGAGGGCGCATACAAAAATTATTATCTTCCCACAATAATTGAAGCAGAAGATTACAACTTGGGTTCAAGGGAGAGCTATTCTCTTACAAGTGCTCAAAATACCGATTACAGAGGTTTGGCAAATCTCACAGTAGAAAAGAACACAGACGGCAAATATGTTGTACCCATGAGAGAAGGAGAATGGGCGGACTATACTTTTAATGTTTCCGCTAACGGAAGCTATAAGCTAAGCATCATGGCGAATGCTGCCACAAAAATGGAAATGTATTTTGACGGGTACGAGTATCCTGTTTTGGCAAACATAAATGAATCTAATCTCACAGATATTGCCGATATATACTTTGAAAAAGGCGAGCACACTATGAGAGTTAAAAATATAGGTAATGCTATCAGCGTTGATTATATATCATTCAAGAGCATACACGGAACAGGCAACCGTATTGAGGAAATTGCCAAAGCTCCAGCCTCTGCTGAAGAACTTGAAGAGCAGACCAATACTGTCCGTCCTGTGTGGAAAGAGATTTGGGTAAGCAAAGATGCCAAAGCAATCGGTGACGGAAGCAAAGAGAATCTTGGTCTTTCCACAGAAACGAGCTGGAGAATGCCTAGAACCACCGAGGAAATGATAAAAGCTGTTGCGGCAAAGGGCTTTAAGACAATCCGAATTCCGGTGAGCTATCATAATCATATCAAAGATTCCAGTTGCACGATTGATGAGAAATGGCTTGAGAGAATTAAGACCATTGTTGACTGGTCTCTGGCCTCGGGCATGAACGCAATCATAAATATCCATCATGATAATATGTCGGACGCTCAAATGAAAGCGAATTACGGTTTTTGTGTTCCAGAAAATTCTGCCAGCTTAAAAGAGCAGTCTATTGAATATATCACGGCTGTGTGGAAGCAGGTGGCCACGTATTTTAAGGACTATGGCGATATGCTTGTCTTTGAAGTTTTGAATGAGCCTCGTGCGGTGGGAACGAAATATGAGTGGAGCGAGCCGAGCGGATATTCGTCAAAAGTTGCTGCCGCAAACAAAATTATCATGGAATACGAAAAGGCGGCCCTAGATGCGATTCGTTCTACTGGCGGAAACAATGCAAGCCGATTCGTGATGATTCCTCCCTATGCCGCGGCCCCACACATGCTTTCTGGTTGGTCACTTCCAGAAGATTCTGCAAGCGGTAAGCTGATTGTTTCGCTGCATGCTTACACACCTTATGATTTCTGCATGGGAAATGACGATAAATTTACTTCTTCCCACGAAGATAATATCAAAAACTGGCTTTTTGCGACCATTTATTCAAATTTCACTTCAAAAGGAATCCCCGTGATAATCGGTGAGACAAGTGCGAGCGACAAAAATAATTCTGGCGAGCGGAAAAAGTGGGCTGAATATTTTTACGGAATGGGAAAAGAAAAGAATATCCCTCTGATTGTCTGGGATAACATGGTCGTTTATCCTAATGGCAATGACAAAGCCGAGCGGCACGGCTACTTTAACCGAAAAGAGCTTACCTGGTGGCATGAAGAAATCGTGAATATAATGGTAGGCAAAGAAAATAATTAAAGAACAGAAAAAAAGTCCGATGATTTGTATCACCGGACTTTTTTTTGCCAGAATCTTGGCTTTACTTTTTGGGGCTTAGGAAATGCTCCATTCAGCGCCTTTGCCCCGTACCCGTAAAATATGCTACTCTTTTACAGCACCAAGAGAAACGCCCTTGATGATGAATCGTGAGAGACAGAGATAGACAATCATAAGCGGAACGATAGCGATACAGATTGTCATGTAAACCTGACCCATATCGAACTTCTGATAGTCTGCGCTTCGGAGCTGTGCAATCATGATTGGAATAGTCTTCTTTTCTTTGCTCGAAATAACGAGTGCAGGAACGAAGTAGTTGTTCCATGAGCTTACGAATGCGAAGATAGCCTGAACTGCGATTGCCGGCTTCATCATGTGAAGGACTATGCGGTTGAAAATGCTTACTTCGTGACAGCCGTCAATTCGTGCCGCCTCAAAATAAAGTCAGCGGTGAAGAAACAAAAAATTGCAGAGCGTTTTTGATTGATGAAATTAAGAGCATGCTTAATCTTAAAGTTATTTTGACGCTCGGAGCTGTGGCACATAATGCTGTTTTAGGGGCGCTCGGTTATAAACTTTCGGCTTTTAAATTTGCGCATGGCGCGGTTCATCGTTTGAAAAATGAAAATTTAATTTTAATCAACTCTTATCATACATCGCGATATAACATCAATACGGGGGTGTTGACCTCGGATATGTTTGACGAAGTTGTTAAAAAGACTAAGGATTTGTTATGATTCGCATTTTAAAGGATATGTTCAGCCTTTTGTTTTTAATCAGCGGTTTCGTGACGCTCTTTGTTTTAATGCAAACAAAGCATATATGGGGCGATGTTTATATTGAGCAAATTCTTGTGAATCTGGAGGAAAATGTTTTCTCAAGTGTTTCAAAGAAGGTTTTATACGGTTTTGCAATCAGCGCGGTTTTAGGTGTTGTGACAGCAATTGCTTTTTCGGTTATATTTAAAAAAAACAGGCAATTGATTATTGTGGGATTGATTTGTTATTTGTTTTCGTTTTTTGAAGTCGGTGTTTTTTCATATTTTTGGCGGCAGACAGTTAACTCCGAAATTTATGAACAAGAATATGTTTCGCCGCAGAATTTGACTTATACTTTTTTGCGTAATAAACGAAATTTGATT
The DNA here is from genome assembly GCA_905235385.1 of uncultured Alphaproteobacteria bacterium. Taxonomy (GTDB): domain Bacteria; phylum Pseudomonadota; class Alphaproteobacteria; order RF32; family CAG-239; genus UBA1254. The sequence continues at coordinate 3,511 of CAJOLB010000034.1, forward strand.
TTAATTTATTTGGAGTCAATGGAAGAAAATTATGCCTCGATTAATCACGAAAATCTGATTCCAAATATGTATGCAAAAATGAAAACGGAAGTTTCGTTTGAGGGATTTTATCAGCTTCAAAATCAAGATTACACCATGGCGGCAATGGTCGGAAGTATGTGCGGCGTGCCGTTGAGAAAAAGCATTTTAAATGGGCATCTGGGGTATCAGAATTTTTTGGAAGGGTTGGTTTGTCTGCCTGATATTTTAAGCAAAAACGGATATAAAACCGTTTTTATGAAAGGAGCGGATATTGATTTTTCAAGAGCCGGACTTTTTATGAGAACGCATGGGTTTGATGAAGTTATGGGCAAATCTGAAATTCAAGATAAGTTTGGCATTGAGATCAAAGAACACGAGGGTGCTTTCGGCGGTTTCGATGACAGCACGCTTTATGAGGTTGTTAAGCAGGAAATAAGCGAATTAAGTTCTGCCGATAAGCCGTTTTTCTTGAGCTTTTTAACGCTTGATACACATACACCGGATTATTTTTTGAGCCCTGTTTGCAAATCAAAGGACGGCGATAAAAAAGATGTTGTCAGATGTGAGGATCAGATGCTTTCGGAGTTTTTAAGCTGGCTTGAAAAACAAGATTTTTATTTAAATACAACCGTTTTTGTGATGGGCGATCATATCCAGACGGGTAAAAATGAATTGTATGAAGACCAAAGGGGCAGAAAGGTTGTGAACTTTGTTTTAAATCCGTCGCCGCTTGTTAAAAAAGAGGAACATACCGCATGGACAACGCTTGATGCGGCACCGACGATTTTGAGCGCGCTCGGTGTGCGTTTTTCAGATGGAAAATTCGGTCTTGGTCGTTCTCTTTTTTCAAAAACGCCGACACTTTTGGAAAAGATGGGGTTAAAACTTGAGACGGAACTTTCAAAAGCATCAAAGGTTTATGATTTGTTCGAGACTGTTAAGGTTCGTATAGAGCCGAAATATGAGATTTATGCGCCGCTCGGGGTTGAACTGGTTTCAAGCGAAGAAATTGAAAAATATGCGACGTTTTCGAATGTTTTGATGGGGATGGTTTATTCAGATGAATTTTCTTTTATGTTGCCGACAATTGAGAATAAAGACATAGAGCTTGATTTGAGCTTTAAGGTGATGATGGATGAAAGCGGTGCAAGGAAGATAAACGTTGTTGCAAACGGTCAGGAGATTGAAAAATGGAATGTAACAATGAAAGACAAACAGCCGCTAATGAAGCAAATTCGAATTCCTTCCGGTCTGATTGATAACGGAAAACTTCTGTTAAGATTTGAGACAAATGATGACGGGTTATCCGAAACATTTGGAATCGGAGTTATGTCTTTGAAAATAAGCGGTTTGAATGAAGGGTTGTTTTAGCTTAAAATTTTGCTTGACATAAGCGAAAAAAAACTTTATAAGCCAAAACGTTAACCCCGAGAATCGCTTTTCAAAGCGGTTTTAAATAATAACTAATAAACCGGAGAAAATTTATGAAAAGAACATATCAACCAAGTAAGCTCGTCAGAGCTCGCCGTCACGGCTTTCGTACACGTATGGCCACAGTCGGCGGTCGTAAAGTTTTAGCTGCACGTCGCGCAAGAGGACGTAAAAAACTTTCAGCTTAAAATTTATGGAAAAAATTCTTCATTTAAAAAAAAGAAAAGATTTTGTAAGAGTCGCCAAGGGGATTCGAATGGTCGTTTCGACTGTTATTCTTCAGGCGGCTCCGAGTTTATCTGAAGAAAAAGTTCCGTTTAAGGTCGGCTTTACAACAACAAAAAAAATAGGCAAAGCTGTTGTCAGGACAAGAGTCAGAAGACGTTTGCGCGCGGTTGTGCGTGAGGTTTTTTGTGGTCGCGCCAAGGACAATGTGGAATATGTTTTAATCGGGCGCTATAATACGGCAAATTGTCCGTATAAAGATCTTAAAAGCGACGTTAAGTGGGCCTTGAAAAAAGCAAATCAAATGATTGAAGACGGTATTTTTCAATCGCCGCCGCCACCTCCTAAAGAGCAGGAAAAAGATGAAGTGGCTGTTGATTAAGTTGGTGAGAATCTATCAAAGGTTTTTGTCTCCGCTTTGCGGCGGGTGCTGTCGTTTTAAACCGACTTGCTCGGAATATATGATTGAAGCCATTGAAAAACACGGCGTTATCAAAGGGCTGTATTTAGGGATAAAGCGAATTCTTCGCTGCCACCCGTGGGGTGGGTCCGGCTATGATCCCGTTCCTTAAAAGCTCGGAGAACAGGTCATCTAGAGCAAAAACAGCAAGAGCGGAAAAATTCACGTAGGCTTATCTACGCTAAAATTTTTCCGCCTTTTGTTTTCACTCTATCTAACCTGTTTTCCGAGCTTTTTCTAGAGGTGTCATCCAGAGCAAAAACGGCGAAAGCGGAAAAATTCACGTAGGCTTAATTATTTTTCCAACTTTTTGATTTCGATAATTGTTTGCACACTTTCGGGTTTTAACGCTTGAAATCGGATTAAATATGCATTAAAAGGGATACATTGTTTTAGCCGTAAGGATTTTTTTATGAAAGAAGATACAAAAAATTTATATGTGGCGATTTTAATGTCTATTTTGATTATATTCGCCGTTAATCATTTCTTTGCACCTAAACAACTTGAAAATCAGGTCAACGCTGAAAATGAAGTTTCTGTTGCTTCGCCGCTTGTGGAAAATGTTGAACCTCAAGCCGTTGTTAAAGAAGAGGCTGACGAATCTGAGAGAATCGATATTAGGACACCGTCCGTTAAAGGAAGTGTGAGATTGAAAGGTGCGCGTTTTGATTCGCTCGAGCTCACAAAATATAAGCAAACGCTTGACGAGGGGAGTGAAGATGTGAGGCTTTTGGCTCCTGTTTCGAGCGAACAACCTTATTTTGCGGAGTTTGGTTTCTTGTCGGCCGGCGATGGGATTGCGCCGGATTCAGAAACACTTTGGCATGCCAAACAAGGACAATTGACCCCTTCAACCCCGCTTGTGTTAGAGTGGGACAACGGTCAGGGATTGAAATTTTTGCGCGAAATTTCGATTGATGAACATTATTTAATGAAAATTGTTGATACGGTTGAAAACACGAAAGATAAAAGCGTTGTGCTTTATCCTTATGGTCGGATTAATCGCGTATATGATTTGAAAAATATTCAAAGGAGCGTTGTTCACGAAGGCATCACGGGTGTGATTGACGGCAGCTCAAAGGAAATTAAGTTAAGCGATATTAAAGAAGGCGAACCGAAAACATTTAAGGCAGAAAATGCATGGCTCGGCTTTTCGGACAGATATTGGTTTACGGCTTTTATCTTGGAAGGCAACAAAGAAAATGATTTGACGCTCTCAAAGGTTGGGGAAAACCGTTTTCAGGTTGATTACAGGGGATATCCTTTAACCGTCGGACCAAACTCTAAAGCCTCACACACCGTTCAATTTTTTGCGGGCGCAAAAGAAATTAAACTTCTTGATCGTTATACGAAACAAAGCAAGATTCAAAAATTTGATTTGGCAGTTGATTTCGGCTGGTATTATTTCTTAACGAAACCCTTTTTCTATATTTTGGATTTTCTTTATAAGATGATCGGGAATATGGGATGGGCGATTTTGCTCTTTGCGGCACTCTTGAGGCTTGCGATGTTTCCGATTGCAAATAAGTCTTTCGAGAGTATGTCTAAGATGCGCAAAATTCAGCCGAAAATTCAGGATATTCAGCAAAAATACAAAGATGATAAGGTTCTTTTGCAACAAAGGACAATGGAACTTTATAAAAAAGAAAAAATCAATCCGGCTTCGGGATGTTTGCCGATGTTTATTCAAATTCCGATTTTCTTCTCACTTTATAAGGTTTTAAATATTGCCATTGAAATTCGCCATGCGCCTTTTGTGGGTTGGGTTAAGGATTTGTCGGCGCCTGATCCGTTAACGATTTCAACATGGTCACATATTCCGTTGCCCGGTGTTTTGGATATTGGTGTTTGGCCGATTTTGATGGGGCTGACGATGTGGATTCAGCAAAAGCTTAATCCGGCTCCGGCAAATAAAGATCAGGCCAGAATGTTTGCGATGTTGCCGTTTATTTTCACGCTTATGCTCGGGCATTTTGCCGTCGGTTTGGTGATTTATTGGACGTTGAGCAACATCTTATCGATATTGCAGCAAAAAGCCATTATGTATAAAAACGGGGTGAAATAATGGATCAAGAACGCGAACTTGAACTGAAAAGAGCGGAGAAGTTGTTTTTAACACCTCCGCAATTTATGCTTTCGGTTGCGCGTCTTGAGCAATTGCCGCCGGCAGATAAAAACGAAATTGCGTTTGCGGGACGCTCTAATGTCGGCAAATCAAGTTTGATTAATGCGCTTTTTAATCGAAAAGATGTGGCGCGGACTTCATCAACACCGGGGCGCACGCAGCAACTGAATTATTTTAATTTTTTAGATTTGCTTTATTTGGTTGATTTGCCCGGTTATGGTTTTGCAAAAGCTCCGCCTCAAGAGGTAAAGCGTTGGCAAGAAGTTTTGGTTACATACCTTAAAGGTCGAGTCAACTTAAGGCGTGTGTTTTTGCTCATTGACAGCAGAGTCGGTTTGAAAAAAGCCGATGAGGAAATTATGAAGCTTTTAGATGAAGCGGCTGTTGCCTATCAAATTGTTTTAACAAAAATCGATAAGGTTTCCGCCGTTGAGCTCGGCAAAGTTAAAACCACGATTGAAGCTCTTTTAAGCAAGCATCCGGCTGCGCACAGCCTTGTTTTACAGACAAGTTCGGAAAAAAGAACAGGGCTTAATGAGGTGCGCTCTGAAATTGCAAGTTTCATATAAAAACTCGTTTGAGATATCGCTGGTTTTTAGAGCGGTTCTATATCGCCTTTTTGCTGATTTGAATAAAATTCGGCAACGTAGTCTTGTAATTTTTCTTCAGCTAATGCTTCGCGCAAACCTTCCATCAGGCGCTCATAATAACGGATGTTGTGCCATGAAAGGAGCATAACGGCCAACACCTCGTTGCATTTTTGAAGGTGGTGGATATATGCCCTTGTGTAATGTGTGCAAAGCGGGCAATCACACCCTTCTTCCAACGGACGAGGATCTTCTCTATGGCGGGCATTTCGGATGTTGACGGTGCCGTATTTTGTGAAGGCCTGAGAAGTTCTTCCCGAACGGGTCGGCATAACACAATCAAACATATCAACGCCGCGCAAGACAGCGCCGACGATGTCGTCAGGTTTTCCGACACCCATTAAATAGCGCGGTTTGTCAGAAGGCAACATATCAGGGGCATAGTCTAAAACTTCAAACATTTTTTCTTGGCCTTCGCCGATGGCAAGTCCGCCGATGGCATAACCGTCAAAGCCGATTTGTTTTAAAGATGAAGCAGATTCTTCGCGCAAATCTTTGAAAACGTTTCCTTGCTGGATGCCGAAAATGCCGTAACCGTCGCGGTCAATAAAAGCGTCGCGACTGCGCTTTGCCCAGCGCATGGACATACGCATCGAATCCTCACAGCGTTTATAGGTTGAGGGATACGGCGTGCATTCATCAAAAGCCATGGTGATGTTCGAATCGAGTTTGTGTTGGATTTTCATCGACTCTTCGGGGCTTAAAAAGAACTTTTTACCGTCAACGTGCGATTTGAACTCAACACCTTCTTCGCTGATTTTTCTCAAACCTGACAAGCTCATAACCTGAAAACCGCCGGAATCGGTTAAAATCGGCTTATTCCAATTCATAAATTTGTGGAGACCGCCCATCTTTTCAACCAAATCCGCCCCCGGACGAAGCATTAAATGATACGTATTCCCGAGCAAAATTTCGGCACCTGCCAAAGCAACGGATTCAGGCATCATCGCTTTAACCGTTGCGCATGTGCCGACAGGCATAAATGCCGGTGTGTTGACGATGCCGTGCTTTGTGTGGAGTTTTGCAAGGCGGGATTTGCCTGATGTTTTTAAGATTTCAAATTTAAGCGACACGAGGTTTTCCTTTATGGGTTTGATATGATTTGACTCTTTTCGGGAATGGCATTGCCGATACCCTGTTTTAAGTATTGTCTTTTTATAAAGCCCATTTCGCCGTTGTCAAGCATTATTCGAAACCAAAGTTTATCAGGCGTGTAACCGGTCAGGCGCACGGTTTGACCTTTATGAGCCTTTGTGATGATATCAAATTTTTCGGACGGACCATGCATGACGGGCTGATTCGAGGTGAGGTAAAAGAGCATTTTCGTATCTGTTTTATCAATCGGGATATTGAAAATTTTTGCGGTAACCAAATCATCTAAAATTTCTTCGCCGTCAGAGAGTTTGACCGTTTGATAATATTCTATTTTATCGGGCTTTGATAGCGACTGACGCTCAAAAAGAAGAAAAGCGACAACGGCAAAAGCAATTATGCACAGGAGTGCGAATGTTTTGAAAAACGGTCGGAGTTGAATGGCACGCAGTTTTTTTGTATCAATGGAAACGGATTGATGCTGAACGGCAGGAAGCTGATTTAGGAAATTTTGGAGAACTTCTTGTTGCTCGGCGGAGGCATATTCTTTAGCCTGAAGTGCAGACAGATAAGCAAAATCGAGCTTGTTTTCATCATAAAAAGCGGCGGCATTGTGAACCAAAAGTTTGAGGTTTTCGGCGTTGTTTCGGGTAATTTGTTTGATGTTATGACGAAGAGCCTGATAAAATTTCGGGCTCCAAAAACCATTGATGAAGTTTTTGAAAGTGTTCTTTTTTAAGAAGTCAAGCGCGTCTTCATATGTCCCGATTAAATTTTCGGTTTTGAGTTTGCCTTTGCGCAGCTGCTCGATGCTGAAAACGCGAAGATACGGCGTTTCAAAGCCTTGGGCGGATTTGTAGGTATTTAAGCGTGTAATGTTTGGAAAATCGGCAGCCGTGTAGATTAAGGATAAGAGAATATATATCGTTTTAAGCTTTTTATCTTTTAGAACATCATAAGCTTTCGAAAGTTTTTGAAACGTTTCAAGCGCATCTTTGCTTTTATTTCTGTCGGGGTGCCAATATTTTGCTTTTTCGCGGAAGTTTATTTTAAGGGTTGTTTCATCCGTCTGTTCGTTGCACTCAAGCAAAGAAAAATATTCAAGGGCATCATATATCATCAGTTTTCCTCGTTTATGAGTTTTTGAGCAATGTTTTTGATTTCGGTGATGCTTTCGCTGACCGGATATCTGTCATAAAGCGTTGTTTTGTTTTTTACACAATCTCTGATGCGTCCGTTTTGTTTGATTGTTCCTAAATAAACCGGATTTGAGCCGATATATTGTTTGTCGGCGGTTAAGAGGGTTTTGAAAATTTGTTCACCTTCGGTGTATGAAAGCGCGTGATTGACGAGGATATAGGTTTTTGTATTCGTGGATATTCTTTTGATCTGTTCAAGTTCTTTATATGCGCCCGTCGAACTTTTCAAGCTCGGCTCAATGATTAAAATAATTTTTGAAGCGCTGTGAAGTAAGATATTTTTTAATTTCTGATTGTTGTTCGAACAATCGATAATGACGTAATCATAGTTTGATGCAAAGTTTTTTAAATCGAGCGCCAAAATTTGGCTCCGACCGATAGGGTATGCGTTTAAGTCATTTTGGGCAGGTTTGGCGCATATGATATCAAAATGACCGTTCGGACAAGTTTGGACGGCATTGTTTAAGGTGATGTCATTTTTGAGCATTTTAAGGTATAAATCAGAGTTTTTCAGACCGAATTGATAAGCTATGTTTTCAATTCCGCCGTCAGCATCAAAAAACAAAACTTTTTTTCCAAGTATAGAAAGTGTTTGGCTCAAAATTCCGGCAAACCAAGTTTTTCCAACCCCTTTTGAGGCGGAATAAACGGCAATCAGATTGTTTTTTGTTTCTTTTGACATGATTTAAATAAATCAAAAATTGATGAAATTTTCAATCAGTTAAATCCTTTTTAACACAATTTGTTTTATTATCTTTGAAAGAAGGCGAATCTGAAGGTATAAAAATGAGAATTTTAAGGCTTTTTTGTTTTTGTTTGATGTGTTTTGCAAGCTTTGATGCGAAAGCTTTTTCGGTTTTAACGCGAAAAGAAGATACAAATACGCAGGTTTTGCGCGTTGTTTCTTTTCCTGATTATTTTCCGTTCGGATATACAAGCTATGATTCGCGCAATTCACTGATTTTTAATTCGGTTTTTATTGATACCTTGAGAGAATATATTTCACTCAAAGATTATCGAATTGAGGGTATGCCTTTTGAAACGCTCGGCAAATCTTTGAGCGCTTTAAGAGAAAACGGTGCAGATGTCTTTGTGGGAGCTTATTATGCCTCATCTGATTTTAATCAGTTGGAATTTGTTTTTCCGGCCGTTTTAATCAATCCGGTTCATTTGATGACAACGCCTGATAAAATTCAAAAATTGCACAAGCTTGATGATTTAAAAGCCATGAAAGGAATTTATAATAAGGAAGAACACTTGGCTGATTATGTCAGAGAAAAATTAAAAGAAATGAATGTTGAACCCGTCTCTTCGGCAGATGAGGCATATCGGCAGATTTTAACGGGCGAGGCCGATTTCTTGCTCGGAAGCTATTATTACAATTATGGAAAAACCGTTGAAATGGGTTTAAAAGATTATGTTTCTTTTTCAACGCAGGCTCTTTGGAATATGCCGATGTTTATTGCTATTTCAAAAGAGATGAAAAATGCTAAAGCCGTTCATGAGCTCTTCAGAAGACTTGTCGCAAATCCGGATTTTGCTGAGAATATGAAAAAGAATATGAAAAAACTGATGAAAGAAAAAGAAGAAAATTCTCAAGGTGTTGTGCCGCCGATGTATGTGAGACAGGCGCAGGAAAACGAGCTGACACCGGCAGATGAGCTTTTAAGGGAGGCAAATTAAATGGTTCTTTTGGTTCATCACAGCATATCCCCCCAATCAAGAAAAGCTCGTATTATGATGGCAGAGAAAAAGGTTCTGTTCGTTTTAAAAGAAGAAGAACCTTGGAACTTGTCAAAAGATATTCAAAAACTTAATCCGGCAAAAGATTTGCCTGTGTTTATTTTTGATGGGCATATCATTTCGGGCAACTATGCCGTTACGGAATATTTGGAAGAAAATTATAAAGATGTGCCGCTGTTTAAAGGAGATGCACTTCAAAGGGCTGAAATCAGAAGGCTTTGCGATTGGTTTGATCAAAAGTTTTATATAGAGGTTTATAAATATATCGTCGGCGAAAAGGTTTTTAAGCGTTTTAAAAACGGCGGGGCGCCGGATTCAAAGGCTTTGAAGGCGGGTGTCAATAATTTGAGATTTCATATGGAATATATCGATTGGCTCGCCGAACGCAATAATTATTTGGCAGGAAACGAATTTACGCTTGCTGATGTGACGGCCGCGGCACACCTCTCTATTTTAGATTATTTGGGGGATGTGGACTGGGATAGTTATAAAAATGCGAAACTTTGGTATTCTAAAATTAAATCTCGCCCCTCATTTAAAGACATTTTGAAAGACACCATTAAAGGAATTTTTCCATCAACAAACTATCAGAATTTGGATTTTTGACATGAAAAAAATATTTGTTATCATTACATTGCTTCTTCTTCCGGCTTGCACCTTTTTTTCAAAGGGTAAGGGGCAAGTCATTTTTCACTGGGAAAGAGTAAACACCGGTATTGAAAAATTTTCGCGCGATCACTCTGAATGTATGAGAGAAGCAGAAGATTTTAAGTTTATTCCAAACATCAAAAACTGGTTTTACAGCGAAGAAAAACGTATAGACATCCGGGCTGACTGGCATTCCGATAAAGGTATTTGGGCAAGTTATGTTCCCTATTGGGGGGCGCAGCCTTTGTTAGTTAATTCAATTCGTGATGATAAAGACTCCAGCCCTAGAAAATATCGCAAATGTATGGAAAAACGTGGCTACACCCACCGTACCCACGACATCCCGACCGTTACGAACATCTTTGTCTACAAGCCGCAAGATGTGAACCAAGATGTTCCCTTTGAAAAATATTACCGCGGGTAAAAAGTTCGTATAACAGGTCATCTAGAGCAAAAACTGCAAGAGCGGAAAAATTCATGTACTTTTATGTACACTAAAATTTTTCCGCCTTTTGTTTTCACTCTATCTGACCTGTTCTCCGAACTTTTTTAAGAAAAAACTCGTCTAGCTGGCGATTAATCGCAAAAATGCGAAAAGATGAAAATTCACGTAGGTCTATCTACGCTAAAATTTTCATCTTTCTTTTTTTGCTTCTACTCGCGCACGCTATCCGAACTTTTTTAAGAAAAAGGTGTGGCGTTTCGAGCCCCAAAAACATTGTTGCCAATAAAAAAAAACCGCCATCATGGCGATTTTTTTTATTGGCTCTACCGGCGGGACTCCCTGCTCAGTTTGTAACGTGGATTTTCGTTCGCTTTCGCTCCTCAATCTTCTAACAAACTTACGCCTGACATCAAAAAACTTTCCACCGGAAACTTTTTTGAAAGTCAGCCCTCTCGGGTTCGAGCCCCAAAAACATTGTTGCCAATAAAAAAAAACCGCCATCATGGCGATTTTTTTTATT
>CAJOLB010000035.1 GCA_905235385.1 uncultured Alphaproteobacteria bacterium
GGCGATATGGTCGATAAGGTTACTTATCAAAAAAAGACTTATGCTGATCCCCCCGCGCGTTTTGAAGCCGGAACACCTGCTTTTGTTCAGGCAATCGGCCTTGCCGAAGCCGTCAGATATGTTTTATCTCTCGGCTTTGATGATATTCAGGCTCACGAATCGTCGCTTATTTCTTATTTCAATAAACGAGCCTCTCAAACAAACGGTCTTAAGATTATCGGCACAGCTCCCGACAAAGGCTCCGTTATGGCCTTTGATTTTTGTTCTGTCCATCCGCAAGATTTGGCTTTTGTTTTATCCCACGAGGGCATTGCCATTCGAATCGGCCATCATTGCGCCGAACCGCTTGTTAAGCGTATGGGTTATACTTCTCTTGCCAGAGCATCTTTTGGTTTATACACCACAAAATCCGACATAGATGCTTTTTTCACGGCTTTAGAAAAAGCCAAACGTTTCTTTTAATTGACATCTGAAATCTTTGATATATAACAGCCTCATTAAAGGAAATCAAAATGACTGAAAACAACAACGAAAATGAAGCTCAGCTCTTAGAAGCCATGACACAAAAGACGGATACTCCCGAATATAAAGCGACCTCGGGCGAGCCTTTGGGCGAAGGCTGCGAAAAAGCTCCTCTTGAAGCCATTATCAACGCCATTCGTCAGGTTTACGACCCTGAAATTCCGATTAATGTTTATGACATGGGGCTTATTTACAACATCAACCAAAAAGAAAACGGTGATGTTGATATTGATATGACTTTAACGGCGCCCGGTTGTCCCGTCGCCGGTGTTTTACCGGCTCAAGTGGCGGATATGGTCGCCGGTGTCGAAGGTGTCGGTGTGTCGAATGTCAAAGTTGTTTGGGAACCACAGTGGACCATTGAACGCATGACCGAAGAAGGTCGTGCCATGATTGATTTATTTTAGAGGCAAAAAATGGAAAGCATTGAAACCTTAATCGAAAATTTTTCTTTTTTGGAATCTTGGGAAGACAAATATCAATATCTTATTGATTTAGGCGAGAGCCTTCCTCCTTTAGACGAGAAGTTTAAAACCGAAACATTTAAGGTCAGCGGATGCCAATCGCAAGTTTGGCTTGTGCCTGAAATTAAAGACAACAAATTTTATTTTAAGGCCGACAGTGATGCCATCATTGTCAAAGGCATTATTTTTGTTTTGATGAGTGTTTATAATGCAAAAGACACAAGCGAGATAAAAAACATTGAAATCGAGAAAATTTTTGCTAAACTCGGTCTTGAAGAACACTTAAGCCCGAGCCGTAGAAACGGAATGTTTTCAATGACACAAAAAATCCGCTATTATGCCGAGCATTATCAATAAGAGCCGAAATGAACATTCACGAATATCAAGCCAAAAAACTTCTTTCTCAATTTAAAACGAATGTCCCTCAAGGCAGGGTTGCCTACACGCCCCTTGAAGCTCAGAAAAATGCTCTTTTTCTTTCTGAAAAAGGACCGTGGGTTTTAAAGGCTCAAATTCAAGCCGGTGCGCGTGCAAAAGGTTATTTTCCGGACCAAGATGATCAAAATTTATCGGGCATTATGTTCGTAAAAAACCGCAAAGATTTAATAACTGTTTCTCAAAAGATGCTCGGACATACGCTTGTTACCCCTCAAACAGGCCCTAAAGGCAAACTTGTCAGCAAAATATATATTGAAACATTCAGCCCGACAAAACAGTTGTTTTATTTGAGTTTTGTGATTAACCGAATTGAGGCTTGCATCACACTTTTGGTTGCCAATGAAACAGATAATATTCTCGATTTGGCTCAAAAAGAAAGCGAATCGATTTTAAAAATCAACTTAGACCTTAATGAGCGCATCAAAAAGAGTGACATTATGCGCATTTTGAGCTTTTTGAATTTGCCTGAAAAGCTTTTTGATGAGTTAAAAACATTTATTCAAAATCTCTACAAAGCCTTTATTTGTCTTGATGCAACGATGCTTGAAATCAACCCTGTCGGCATCACGAAAGACAATCGTTTTATTGCGCTTGATACTAAAATTTCGTTTGATGACAATGCCCTCTTCCGCCATAAAGATGTTGTTTTCATGCATGATGATTACGAGGTCGGCGAAAATGTTTTGAAAGCATCAAAGTGCGGCTTCAAATACCGCGAGTTTGAAGACGGCAACATCGGTCTTATCGTCAACGGCGACGGTTTGGCTCTTGCCGTTCACGACTATTTAAAGCAGATGAATCAAAAAACAGCCTGTTACCTTAACATTAAGGGCGGCGTTGATGAAGACAAAATTGCTCAAAGCTTAAAAATTATGATGACAAACCCCAAAGTCGAAGGCATCATCATCAATATTTTAGGCGGCTTTTTGCGTTGTGATTTGGTGGCCGACGGCATTATTTCAGCCGTTTCCGAAATCGGGCTCAATATTCCTCTTGTGGCTCGCTTTGAAGGAACAAACAAAGATGCTGCCAAAGAAATTTTGGAAAAGCACCATTTTAATTTTTTAACCGCAGACAGCCTGCAGGAAGCTGCCGTTAAATTAACACGTGCCATGAAAGAGAACGATTAATGTCTATACTTGTTGATAAAAATACACGCGTTTTAGTCCAAGGCATTACAGGTCTTCAAGCCTCTTTTCATACAAAACGCATTATCGCTATGGGCACAAATGTCGTTGCCGGCGTTTCGACTCACAGCGCAGGCTCAACACACTTAGGCGTTCCGATTTTCGGCTCCGTTAAAGAAGCTGTTTTAAAAACGAAAGCCAACGCCAGCCTTCTTTTTGTGCCGGCAAAAAATGTTAAATCAGCCATTAACGAAGCTCTTGAAGCCGGCATTAAACTTATTGTTTCGATTGCTTACGGTGTTCCGATTTTAGATGTTTTGGAAATTCAAAAAACCGTCAAAGAGCATCAAGCCGTCTTAATCGGTCCCAACACCCCCGGTATCATTACCCCCGGTGAGGCGTGTCTTGGCGTGTTTCCTCAAAATATTCACCAAAAAGGCAATATCGGCATTATTTCGCGCTCTTCAACACTTACTTATGAAGCCGTTTTGGAAACGAACCGTGCAGGGCTCGGTCAGTCAACCGTCATCGGAATCGGCGATGACATGATCGCCGGCTGTCATTTTGACAAGGTTTTAGAGCTTTTCCATCAAGATGACCAAACAAAAGCCGTTATTCTTATCGGTGCACTCGGCGGCGCATATGAAGAAAAGGCTGCGGCTTATTATCAAACCATCAAAAATAAAAAACCGCTTATCGCTTATATCACGGGTTTTGAAAACTTTACGGACGATATGGGATATGCAAGCGACATCTTAACACACGGCAAAGTCACGGTCGAAGACAAAAAACAGCTTTTTAGAGAGGCCGGTGCCATTGTTGTTGAGAGTATTGATGATTTGCATGATGTTTTACAAGATATCAAATGAAGGCTCTGTTTCAAAAACTATTAAATCTTATTTTACCGCCGCGTTGCCTTTATTGCGGCAAAATTGTTTGTCAGCCCGATGCTCTTTGCGAAGATTGTTTCAATAAAATTGAATTTATCAGCGCCCCTTATTGCCACATTTGCGGCGCGCCTTTTGAAAACGAAAAAGATGCCAACATAAGCCGTGTTTGTGCCGATTGTGCGGCTCATAAAAAGATAACCCGCTTAAATCGCAGCGCTGCCGTATATGATGATTTTTTCAAAAGCGGCTTGCATCGCTTTAAGTTCCACGACCAGATTTTCTTTTCCAAAATATATGCAAAATGGCTTAAGATGAGCGGCGAAGACATTTTTAAAGAAGGTATTGACCTCATTGTTCCCGTTCCGCTGTCTTATCAAAGACTTCTTAAAAGGCGCTATAATCAATCTGCCCTTTTAGCCAAAGAACTTTCAAAAATTGTTTCTATTCCCGCTGATTTAAATTGTCTGAAAAAAGTTAAAAACACAAAACCTCAATCATCACTTTCGGAAAAACAACGGCTTAAAAATCTGAAAAATGCCTTTGAAGTCCGAAATGAAAAATCCGTTCAAGACAAGAGAATCGTTCTTGTTGATGATGTTATGACAACAGGCGCAACCCTTTTTGAATGTGCAAAAGTTTTAATCAAAGCGGGCGCAAAATCTGTTGACACCTTAACTGTTGCCCGAACAAAAAAATCTTGAAAAAATATTCTTACTTTCTTATTTTTCGATAGACTTCTTTTTTCAAAAGCTTTATTAATAGAAATGATATGAGAGAGGAATCGTTGAAAAAATTCGGCTTAAATATATTTTTTGCTCTTTTTCAAGTTTTTGCTTTTTTATTTGAAGCAAACGCTCAAGATTTGATTTTTCAAAACGATCAACTCTCGATAGAAGCTCAAACAAAGAAAACCGAAAAAGGGCTTGATGTTATTTTTAAATTTGATTTAAAAGACGGGTGGCATATTTCTTGGCAAAACCCCGGAGATGCCGGCATCCCCACAAAATTTTCTTTTCAAAACGCATCTTTAATCTCTTCTCAATCAAGTGCGCCCGAAAAATTTGTTTATAACGACATCATCACACAATACGGCTTTTCAAAAGAGGCTTATTATTATTTCAAGCTGTCGGATATCACCGATCTGCCCGAAGTCCGCGTCTCGTGGAGCGTTTGCCGTGATTATTGCGAACCGCAGGAAGCTTCTTTTCGTCTTTACCTTCAGACAAACCCTCTTTTTGATCAAATGCTTGAAAAGGGCTTAAAAACATTTCCGAAACTTATTGAAAAACCGGTTTCCGCTCGAATTAAAAACGGCGAATTGACCTTATTTATCAAAGATTTGCCGGACGGCATTTCGTATTTTATCCCCTCTGATGCAGGTATTTTCAATGCTGATGAAGAACAGCTGACGTTCTTTAAAAAAGCTCAAAATCAACAATTAAAACAAGACAGACTCGTTGTCAAAACACAAAAAGACAGACTTCCTTCTTTTGGCGTTTTCATCACGAAAGACGGCGCTTATCAAGCCTTTTTGACTCTGTCCGAATCTCATATTTTCTTTATTTTGCTCTTTGCCTTTTTGGGCGGGATGTTGCTTAATTTAATGCCTTGCGTTTTTCCCGTTTTAAGCCTTAAAGCTCTTTCAATGGCAAAAAGCGCACATTCGAGCGAAAAACATTTTTTGAAAGCGCTTTCTTATACTGCGGGCGTTGTTTTCTCTTTTTTGATTATTGCCGGTTTGCTCTTTGTTTTGAAGGCGGGCGGTGCCGCGCTCGGTTGGGGATTTCAGCTCCAGAGTCCGATTTTTGTTTTTGTGATGATTGCCTTATTTATTTTGATTTTGCTGTTTTTATTTGATGTTATTCATTTCAATGTTCCGTTTTTGAACACTTTTTCAAAACTTTCTTCTTTGAATTCTTTCTTCACCGGATTTTTCGCCGTTTTGATTGCAAGCCCTTGCACGGGGCCGTTTATGGGCGCAGCGGTCGGCTACGCGCTTTTTGAAAGTCCGAAAATTTATTTTCCCGTCTTTTTCTTCCTCGGATTGGGTTATGCGTTGCCATTTGCCATGCTTGAAATGTTTCCGAACTTTTTGAAGCGTTTTATTCCAAAGCCCGGAAAATGGATGCAAACCGTTAAATATATTCTCTCAATTCCTCTGTTTTTAACGATTTTCTGGCTGTGCTGGGTTTTATATCACCAAATTAAAACCCCGAAATCTTCTGATTTATGGCAGCCCTACAGTTCTCAAGTGCTTGAAGAAGCCCTTGACAACGGGGATGCTGTCTTTATTGATTTTACGGCAAAATGGTGTTTAACCTGCCTTTTAAATGAGCGCACTGTTTTAAGCTCCGAATCCTTTATAAATGCCGCACAAGAAAATGAGATTCGTCTTTTTAAGGCAGATTGGACAAACCAAAACACTCAAATTTTTGATGCCTTAAAATCATATGGGCGAAGCAGTGTTCCTTTATATGTTTTCTATCCCGAAGACAGCCGAGATTATGTCATACTGCCTCAAATTTTGACCCCTCACTCCATTTTTGAAATCATCAACAGTGATTAAAACAAAAAAGAATAAAATGTGATTTAAAAAAAACATAAACCTTGATATGATGCTTTTCATGAATGACCATAAAATAAGCGATAAATTAAAAACTTTCTTAGAAACAAACGTTTTAAAAACGCAGATTGTCGGCATTAAAACACTTAACCGCGGCGGCGCATCGCTTAATTATAAAATATCAACAAATCAGTGTTGCTATCTTCTTAAAATTTTTGACGGCTCAAAGGTAAAACGTGCCGAACGTTTTCTTCTTATTTATCAAAACATTTCCGGTGTTCCGAATTTATCTGTGCCGAACCTTTCTTTTAATCGCTTTTTTTCTTTTGATGACCATATCCTTTTTCTGATGGATTTTGTTGAAGGCAGAAAGTTAGAGCCTTCTGATTTAACGGCTTCTGTTCTTTCTCAAATTTCAGATAATTATAAAATTTTTCTTTCGGCTCATTTTGATGACACTCGTTTTATCCGCGAAAAACTTGATTTAGAAGATCTTTTTTTAAGAACGAAGCAAACTCTCGATGATATTGCTTCAAGTTCGTTGTTTTGTTTTTACCATACAAAAATCCTTTCTGCTTTGCATAAAATTTATCAAAACCTTCCAAAACTTGAACAAAATCCCGTCGTTGTTCACGGTGACACAGGTCCGAACAATTTTATCTTAAATAAAAAGGGAAAGCTTTTCTTCTTAGATTTTGAAATGGTTCGCTATGGTTATCTCAGCGAGGATTTGGCTCAGTTTATTTTATCTGTCCTTTTGCAACATCGTATTTGGTTTTTTGATAAGAAAAAATTTATTTCAAGCGTTCGCTTTTTTAATGATGCCCTTAAGCTCAGCCGCGAAGAATGGATTTACGGTATCTGCCTTTATTTTTTAAGATTGGCAGAACGTCGCTCAAAAACTAAAATTTTAAGATCTCCGCGTAAAAGCTGGCTTTTTTATAAACACCTTTCAAAGTTTGACAAGGTCATGAACGCTCTTTTAGATTGTTTTTAGAGCTTTTAAACTTAATTTTTCAATTCCATCGGCAAATAAACCGTGAATGTCGTTCCGTTGTGAACCGTTGATGAAACCGTTAAATTTCCTCTGTGGCGCATCATAATCTGTTTTGCGATTGACAAGCCGAGCCCTGTTCCTTTAATGCCTAAATTTTTGTGTTCCTGCAGACGATAAAAACGTTCCGTCAGCCTTGCCAAGTCTTGCGGACTTATTTTCGGACCTTTGTTGTTAATGGCGATACAAACAGCTTTTCCCTGCGCCACATTAAAAGTTTTGGAGTTCGGTATTTTTTCGACTTCTTTGATTTTGATTGTCACATCGCTGTTCATCAAGCCGTATTTTATGGCGTTATCCGTCAGATTTTGAACAAGCTGTTTAACTTGTCCCGAATCGGCTATAATTTTTTTCAAGCGCGCCGGCCTTTCTATTTTAATATTCATTGAGCGATCTTTTGCCTTCATCTCAAGTGCCTGAGCAACACTTTCAACAATATTGATAATGTTTGTTTTTTCGGTCGGCAATTCATCTTGCGACATTGCAATCTTTGAAAGAGAAAGCAGATTTTCAATCAAAGATGACATAAAAGAAGCCTGTTCTTTCATGATGTTTAAGAATTGCTCTCTCGCGTTTTCATCATCTTTGGCTGTTGTTTGAAGGGTTTCGATAAAACCCGAAATAACCGACAACGGCGTTCTGAGCTCATGGCTTGCATTTGCCACAAAATCCGATTGCATCTTTTCAATGGTCATCGCTTTTGTTAAGTCATATAATGACACAACAGCAACCGCCCGCCCTTTTGAAAACCACGGAAGCTGTTTGATGTGGGCATAAATTTTTTTATCAAGCGGTTCAGCGGCATAAAACGCTAAATTTTCTGCTTCGCTTTCTTTTTTTAAAACTTTCGAAACCGCTTTAATAAAGTTGCTTGAATCAAATACGTTTTCAATGTTTTTATCAGCAATATTTTCCCCTAAAAGCTTACGCGCCGAATAGTTCGCACCCAAAATATTTCCGGAGCGGTCTATCATTAAAATCGGATCAGGCAATGTGTCCAAAACCGCGGCGTCCGACATTGCTTTTGCTTCCAAGGCGTCTGTCTTTGCCACCCAAAAACGATGCATCGAATTGATGGCGTCGGCAATTTCTCTTGCTTCCGTCTTTGAAAGATCAACCTCTTTTTCAAGGTTGCCCTGTGCCAAATTGTTAATATATTTTTTCAAACGCTGTAACTCTATTGAAATCGGTGATAAGAAAATCATGTTAAAAATCACGATCGCCCCATAAGAAAGCACAGCCGAAAGCGGTGATAAAAACTGCAAAACAACGAGCAACATAAAAACGATTGCCGAGGGCAGAGAGAGCACCAAAACACGCTCTGAAAATTTTGAGTTTTTTTCAATTTCCCAAACGCCGCTTTTTTTGAAAAGCATGATTTTCTCCGTTTATTTCGTTTAAAAAAATCTAGACTTCATTAAAAATTAGGTTAAACTGTAAGAAGTTTAAATTCATTTAAGAAAAATAAAGAAACGCACGAAAATGACCGAAAAAAAAGAACCGAAAGAGGAAAAGGTCAATCCTTCCACCGAGCAATATCTTAAAATCAAAGAGCAATATAAAGATTATCTCATTTTTTATCGTATGGGTGATTTTTATGAATTGTTTTTTGATGATGCGAAAGTTGCCTCAGAGGCTCTTGATTTGGTCTTAACAAAACGCGGAACATACAGAGGAAACCCTATTCCGATGTGCGGTGTGCCTTTCCACGCTTATGAAAATTATCTTGCCCGCCTTATTCATCAAGGCTTTAAGGTTGCCATCGCCGAACAAACGGAAACCCCCGAAGAGGCAAAAAAGCGCTCGCGCAGCGCATTGGTTAACCGTGAGGTTATACGGCTTGTAACTGCCGGAACCTTAACTGAAGACAATCTTTTAGAGGCCCGCGAAAACAACTATCTTCTTTGTTTTTCTCTTCTTGCCGATTCTTTAGGCTTTGCGTGGCTTGACTTGTCAACCGGTGATTTTTTCACAAAACTGATCCCTTTTCATCAAAACTCTCTTTCTTCTGATGTTTATCGTGTTTTGAGCCAAATCAACCCGAGCGAAATTATTATTTCCGATACGTCTTTGCAAAACCCCGATCTTTTTAAGGTTTTAAGTTTTTATCAGGATAAAAGAACCGTTTTGCCGCAGAGCCGTTTTAACTATCTGAGTGCGCGCAAAACCATTGAAACCTTTTTTAATCTTTCAAGCCTTGATTCTTTCGGAACACTTTCAAATGCCGAAATTTGCGCCGCAGGTATTTTGCTTGAATATATTGAAACCACTCAAATCAACGAAAAACCGCGTATTAAAAATATTGTCCGCCGAACAGATTCTCAGAACATGGAAATTGATTCCTCGACTCGGCGAAACCTTGAACTTGTTTCTTCTCTTTCGGGCAACAAAAGAGCCTCCCTTCTTCACAGCCTTGATCTGACCGTCAGCGGTGCGGGTGCGCGCTTGTTTTTGAATCGACTCTTAAATCCGTCTTTGGATATTAAAGAAATCAACGAACGCTTAGATGCCGTCGATTTCTTTATTCTTACCCCCGAAATCAGATCCGAACTTCGCTTATTTTTAAAACAGCTTTCCGATGTTGAGCGCATTGTTACACGTTTGTCCTTAAACCGCGGAACACCGAAAGATATGTGGGCTTTAAAAACAAGCCTTTCCTTTGTGCCGAAAATCCGCAACCTTATTCATAATTACGGGCGCTACAACTCTCTTATAACCGCTGTTCCTGAGGCTGTTGAAAAGATGCTTGAAAGGATGGGCAATTTTTCAGAGCTTGTTGATATTTTAGACCGTGCGTTGAAAGATCCTGATGATATGCCGAGTTTTACACGCGACGGCGGTTTTATTAAAAAGGGCTTCAGCCCCGTCCTTGACGAGCTTCAAAACTTTCAAACCAACAATGTCGGCATTCTTCACCAAATTGAAGAAAAATATGCCAAAGAACTTTCTATTCCGAAACTTTCGATTAAATATAACAACATGGTCGGCTATTTTGTTGAAGTGCCCAACAAATATACCGACATCGTTCTTCAAAACCCGAATTTTATACATCGCCAAACCGTTTTGAACGCCATGCGTTTTACAACGCTCGAAATTTCGGAACTTGAACAAAAAATCACTTCTGCCGGCAGCAAGGCGCTTTCAACCGAGCTTGATATTTTCAAAGACCTGACACTTCAGATTTTAGCTGCAGCGGATAAAATTTCTCAAACGGCGCAGTCTTTTGCCGAGCTTGATGTGGCTTCCGCAACGGCAGAGCTTTCCGCCAAAAAGGGTTATGTCCGTCCGATTGTTGACAACTCTCTTGCTTTTGAAATCAAAGACGGCCGCCACCCTGTTGTTGAAGATTCTCTTGCAAAAATTCACGAAGGTCCTTTTGTTACAAACAACTGTTTTCTTGACGGCTCGACCAATCGAATCTGGCTCTTGACCGGTCCGAACATGGCGGGCAAATCGACCTTTTTGCGCCAAAATGCGATTATGGGGATTATGGCTCAAGCCGGTTTGTTCGTGCCGGCATCTTATGCTCATATCGGTTTGATTGACAAGGTGTTTTCCCGTGTCGGAGCATCTGATGATTTATCCGAAGGGCGTTCAACATTTATGGTTGAGATGGTTGAAACCGCCGCTATTTTGAACGGCTCAACCGAGCGTTCTTTTGTTATTTTAGATGAAATCGGACGCGGAACCGCCACCTATGACGGTCTTTCCATCGCGTGGGCGGTTGTCGAACATCTTCATGAGGTCAACAAATGCCGGGCGCTTTTTGCAACCCACTATCACGAGCTGACTGTTTTAGATAAAAAACTCTCTTGCCTTTCGCTTCATGCCATGAAAATCAAAGAATATAACGGAAATGTGATTTTTATGCATGAAGTGATTGACGGAACGGCCGATCGTTCATATGGTATTCATGTTGCTCAAATCGCCGGTTTGCCGAAACTTGTTGTCAAGCGTGCCGAACAGGTTTTAAAAACGCTTGAGAAAAATCAACCCAAACAGACCAATGTTTCAGATGATGATCTGCCTCTTTTTGCCGGATTTAAAAAAGAACAAGAAAAATCGGAACAACCCTCGCCTCTTGATGAGGCTTTGGCAAAACTCAGCCCCGACAACTTAACGCCTCGCGAGGCCTTAGATAAGCTCTATGAGCTCAAAGTTCTTTATCAAAGCAATAAGAAATAATCAAAAAATCAGGTCCAAAACGTTTAATCCCCTCTTGATATCAAAACAAAAACATCATACATTATCAAGAGCATTTGAAAAAAAGAAAGGCTTATAGCGTGGACGATTTGCCCGAATTAAGAGATATACATCTGCCCGAGCCCATCGGTTTGTTTCCGCTGGGTTACGGTTTTATTTCTTTGATTTGTATTTTGGTTTTTGCCGCGCTTGTTTTCTTTTTTTGGCGCAGAGCTTATCTTAAAAGCAAAAAACACTATGCCCTTCAAGCCATTAAAAATCTTAACAGCTCAACCATTGACAGCGTCTGCCAAATTTCACAAATGCTCCGCCGAATCTGCAAAATCAAACATAAAAAAGCTGTTGCCTTATACGGCAAGGATTGGTCGTCTTTTTTGAATCAAACGGGTTCTTTTGCGCTTGATTCAAAATCGCTTCAAATTTTAACCGAAGCGCCGTATGCTTTGCCTCAAACAACAGTTGCAAAACAAAATTTTGAACAGATTAAAAACTTTGCCGTTTCATGGGTGGAGGCAAACTTATGATTTATTTTGTTTATCCGTGGCTTGCTTTGCTCTTTTTTGCGCCGTTTTTGATACGTGCTTTTTTTAAAACCGATAAATCTTTTAATCAAGGCGCGCTTAAAATTCCGTTTTTGAAAGATTTTTCGCTTATTGGAAAAGTCTCAAATTCTTTTGCTTTAAATAAAAATCTTAAAGCTTTTTCAAAATCGTTTTTATTTCTTTTGCTGGTCTGGGGCTTCTTGGTTTTGGCATTGATGCGCCCCGTCAGCGTTTCAGAACCGCTCCGCCTTCAAAACAAAGGGCGTGATATTTTGCTTGTAACCGACATTTCAACTTCAATGCTTGAAGAAGATTTTGCTTATCAAAACAAAATGTTTTCACGGCTTGATGCCGTCCGTGTCGTTGTTGCCGATTTTGTTCAAAAACGCTTAAACGACCGGTTAGGTCTTATCCTTTTCGGCACGCGCGCTTATCTTCAAGTTCCGCTCACCTTTGATAAAAAAGCACTTTTTGACGTTTTGACTTCCATGCAAGCCGGTATGGCCGGCCAATCAACTTCTATCGGCGATGCCGTTGCTCTTGCGCTTAAAACTTTGAAAGAGAGCAAAACCGACAAACAAAATCAGGTTATTATTTTGCTGACCGACGGAGAGAGCAACGACGGCAATATGAGCTTTGCTCAAGCCTTAAAACTTGCCAAAGATGAGGGCGTCAAAATTTATACCATCGGTGTCGGCGCGCCGTCTTTTTCGATTGCACAAGCCTTTTTCGGTATTCAAAATTCCGATTTGGATGAAGAGGGTTTGAAAAAACTCGCCGAAGAAACAAAAGGCCGTTATTTTAAGGTTACAAACCTTTCCGAGCTTGTTGGCGTTTACCAAAAAATCGATGATTTAGAGCTTCAAGATTATGAACAAAGCGTTGTCTATCCTCAAAAAGAGCTTTATTATTGGCCTCTTTTAATTGCCGTTTTTCTTTT
Source organism: uncultured Alphaproteobacteria bacterium (assembly GCA_905235385.1). Taxonomy (GTDB): domain Bacteria; phylum Pseudomonadota; class Alphaproteobacteria; order RF32; family CAG-239; genus UBA1254. The sequence continues at coordinate 12,744 of CAJOLB010000035.1, forward strand.
TACGGCGGCACTTTTCCTTTCTCTTTTTGAAAATGCTCGGAGGTCCTCATGAGTGCTTTTTTAAGTTCTTTTGAATTTTTGCGACCTATGGTCTTGTGGCTTTTACCTGTTGTCTTTTTGCTTTGTTTTTTCAAACAAAAGAATGCCCGCGTTTCTTCTTTGTGGGAAAAAGTTTGTGATGCAAACTTGTTAAAATATCTCATTTTACCGAACAAAAACCTCAAACAAAAGTGGCATTCTTTTTTTGTGTTTCTTTTTCTTTTGTTTGCCGTTATCGGCGCGGCGGGACCGAGTTTTCGGCTTAAAGAACTGCCGACATTGAGCAAAGAAAACCCCGTCATGTTTGTCTTAAACCTTTCATCTGACATGAACCGAACGGATATCCGCCCATCGCGTTTGGCGCGCGCCAAAATCGAAATGAAAGACATTTTGCTTTCAAACAAATTTGATCCGACCGGCTTGATTGTTTATACCGATGAACCTTTTTTAATCAGCCCTTTGTCTTCTGATCCGAACTTAATCGTTAATCTCTTAAACGCCGTCCAAACAAACATCATGCCGGCACAAGGCTCAAGACTTGATCGTGCCATTGATTTTGCCTTAAATCGTTTGATTGAGAGCGGTTATTTTAAGGGCAATATCGTTGTTCTATCCAATGCCCTTTCAACTCACGGCGACGAGGCTTTCAAAGCGGCAGAAACAGCTTTGAAAAAAGGTTTTTTTGTCAGCGTTTATCATGCCGGCATTTCAAATGATGCCAATCTTTCAGAGCTTGCTCGAAAGGGCGGCGGTATGTATTTGAACGCAGACACTTCCAATAACACCGCTTTTATTGATTTTTTAGCCAAAGCCTCCTCAAATGATTTAACCCCCTCACAAAACAAAGCCTTAACCGCCCAAGACAACGGTTGGTGGTTTGTGCTTTTTGCCGCTGTTTGTTTTCTCTTTTTAATCAGAAGAAGCGTTTTTGTGTTTTTGTTTGCCTTTTTCTTTTCGACACAGGCTTTTGCCGGCTTTTTCTTTAATGCCGATCAAGAAGGCGCCCTTTTATTTTCGAGCAAAGAATATGCCGCCGCCGCCCAAAAATTTAAGAACAATGATTGGCGGGCTTCGGCTTATTATAAGGCGGGTGATTATGCTTCTTCGGCTCAAATCTTCGGTCAAAAAGATGATGTTACTTCCCTTTATAACAAAGGCAATGCCTTAGCAAAAGGCGGAAAAATTCCTCAAGCCATTGAGCAATATGAAAAAGTTTTGAAAATCGATCCTTCTCAT
>CAJOLB010000036.1 GCA_905235385.1 uncultured Alphaproteobacteria bacterium
ATTTAAGTCTTTAAGCCCTCTTTCAGATTTCGAAAACTTATCCGACGCATATAAAACCAAACCTTAAAACAAAATCGTAAAACCGATGATTTTCGGATTGCGTAAAAATTCCATGCCGTAATTTCTGAGCCCGCCCCCGACAATCAAGGCCGGAATCGATCCCACAACCAACAAATACGCCAATCTGTTATATGCGTGTTTAAAATTGGGCAAAAGTTTATCTTTCAAAACTTCTTTAATCATATTTGTAATCTCTGTTCTGAAATAAATCACCACTGCAAAAAGCGAGCCGAGATGAAGCGCAACATCAACCCCGACTCCCTGATCTTGCATATTTGTTAAACTTGAAAACAAAATCAGATGCCCCGAAGATGAAACCGGCAAAAACTCTGTCAATCCTTGAACAAGCGCCAAACATATGATATGCAAAAGTGACATTTATCTAAAAACTCCGACATTTTTTGTTGTTGATATCCAAAAGTGAGTGCGGTCTGAAACGAATATTGTTTACCGATGCACCCCAATGTAAATGCGGCCCCGTGGCGCGCCCCGTTTTGCCGACAAGCCCGATTACATCGCCCTGTTTTACAAAATCGCCTGCTTTAACTTTGGCTTCTTTCAAGTGGGCATAAATTGTCTGCAAACCGTCGCCATGGTCTAAAACCACCATATTTCCGCTATAAAAATAATTTCCTCCCGCGAGAACAACTTTTCCGTCCGCAGAGGCTTTAACTTCCGTTCCCTCCGGTGCGGCAATATCCGTTCCGCTGTGCGGACTTTTCGGAACATCGTTAAAAATGCGCTGATTGCCGAAATGACCGGAAATCACCCCTTCAACAGGCAATACAAATCCCTTTTTCCAGTCATGACGCTCCGTATCTTTTGAGTTTAGGGCTTTTCGAACATCTTTTTGTTCGCGCAAAATTTCCGCATCATCTTTTTTCGACGGCGTTACCTTGTTTTGCGCAACCCCTTTGATTGATTGAATATCCCAGCTTGTTTTTTCAACATCAAACGCCACCCCTTTTATTTCATAAGGTGATTTTTCATCACGCTTTAATGCCAAAAGTGACGTTTTTTCGCCGTCTTTGATAAGCAAAAGTTCGCCTTGTTTCACGTCGCCGCAAACTTCAAAAGCCTGCGCCTCAAAAACAAAAATCAAACTACTCATCAAACAAATCAATCTGCAGCGCATCTCTTTCCTCCACAACTTTTGTTTTTACAATCCCGTCTGCAAAGCGAACATTCAGTTCTCCCGCGCGTTTTGCTTTTGTTGCGTCATAAATCGTCTTAAAGTGTCTGTCCGTAACCCAAACAAATCCTCTTTTTAAGACCTGTTCGATTGAAACGGCGGACAATCTTTCTCTAAAATGAAACAAAGCCGTTTTTCTTTTTTCAATTAAATTTTGAATATAATAAGGCTTTAAGCCTATGCTTTCCACGTCTTTGTTTTTTGAGTTCATAAAGTTTTTCAACGCATTTTTCAAACGTTCAACACGCTCATCAAAACGCTCGCGGTATTCAAGCAAAATTTGGCTCAAATTCGGAATTCCCCTTGCCAAGCCCTCGACTTGCTGCTTTAAAATGCTTACATAGCGCGACATGGCACTTACTCTTCTTGCCTCAATCATCATCAAGGCCGACTCGAGTTCCGCCTTAACCGGAACCGCAAATTCCGCCGCACCGGTCGGCGTCGGCGCACGCACATCTGCCACATAATCAATCAGCATTGTGTCTGTTTCGTGACCGACGGCTGAAATAACCGGAATATCCGATTCATAAACCGCACGTATCACAACTTCTTCATTAAACGGCCACAAGTCTTCCAAACTGCCGCCCCCGCGCGCCACAATCAACACATCAGGCTTTTCGATGTTGCTCGTTTTATCTATCGTGTTAAAACCGATAATTGCCGAAGCAATGCTTGAAGCCGCACCTTCTCCCTGAACAGGCGTCGGCCAAACAATAATATGCGACGGAAATCTGTCCCTGACACGATGTATAATGTCCCTGATGACCGCCCCGCTTGCCGAGGTCACAACCCCGATTGTTTTAGGCAGATAAGGAATCGGCTTTTTGTGGCCCTCATCAAACAATCCTTCTTTTAAAAATTGCTGTTTTCTTTCTTCCAAAAGTTTTAACAACGCACCCGCACCGGCGACTTCCAAACGCTCAATCACGAGTTGATACGACGATTTTCCGGCAAATGTGGTGATTTTTCCCGTTGCTACGACCTCTAAACCGTCTTCGATTTTAACCGGCAAAGTTGCCGCCACACCCTTCCAACACACCGCCGCCAAAACGGCATTTGCGTCTTTCAAGCTCAAATACCAATGCCCCGAATCCGCTCTTTTGGCACCGAATATCTCCCCTTTCACGCGCACTTGCGTAAAGGTTGTTTCAACACACCTTTTGATTGCGAATGAAATTTCGCTGACGCTATATTCTTTTTGTTCTTCCATAGTTCTTTATTTTAAGCTTTTTTGTTCCTCTTTCAATTGATTTTATCGTTTATCTACACCGCCATAAAAACGGCTTTTCGTTCGTTTTTGCAGGCAGGGGCTAATTCTTCGCATCCATGCACATGGGAAATCAGCGGTTTTCGTGAATTTATGAATTCGCTTCTTCGTGCGCCGATACAAAATATTGATATGGAAGGCAGTTGGAAGGTCAGAGATGAGAAACGCAGAAGTGAGCGTTTAGCCATCAGAAACAGCTTTGAATACAGCTTAAAGCCGTTCTCGATTTATTCGACAGCGAATACAGGACGAAAGCTGATATCGGTTTCAAATACGCCTTCTAAAAAGCTCGCTTTCAAAATTTTTGAATAAATATGTTATCTTAAGCTTAAAAAAAGCGCTTCCCATTTTCAAGGGAAGCGCTTCATCTACTTTTTCTCAAAGGCTTAGCGGTTCGACCGCACGTAGAGCTTTACAAGCTCCGGATTCGCGTAGGCAAGGCATTCTGCCTTGTAGCTCATTTTGTTTTCCGGCTCGCCTCTCAAAAATTTCTTGAACATCTCTACATCGCCTTTGGCGAGGAAATGCTCGAGAGCATTCATGTCGATGTGATGACCGGTCTCGATGAAGATCTCGTACTGATACGGCTTCATCACCTTTTGCGCCTCCGGCTCGACCTTTGCGGTCTTTTTAAAGAATGCCTTGAGCGTTTCAACGTCCTCCGTTTTGAGGAGGAAGGTCCGCTGTGCATACTCCGTCATCGCCTGGCTCAGCAGGTTTAACCTTTCACTGTCGAGAGACTGGACAATTTTAGGCGAAAGGCCATATTTCCTGACACAGAAAAACAGCTCATTTTGCCAACCGGCGTTTCCCATCATCTTCTTGATGACCTCATCCGAGGGCGTCTGATGGCTGACGATACGAAGGACCCTTTCCTTGTAGCGCACATGCTCAAAGCCGAGCAGGTACGCCAGCTCTTCGTCGTTGAAGGTGAAACCCCATTTGATGAACGAGTCATAATCCCTCGTCCCTTCCAGAGCTTTATGAGCTGTTTCATCGCTCATCAGACCAATGAGTTTGATGTGGTCCTGGATGTCCGCCATCTCAAAGATTTCGATCTGTCGATCCTGTTCCAGATTCTCAAAGATATTCTGAAACCTGGTGTTTTCCGCCAAGTTCGTAATATCAGTCTGAGACAGGCGATTGTCTTTGACAATCTTTTTTAGCGCCCCAGTCTCGACTCTGCTCAGGGTAGCGGCAGAGCGATCATGCCTGAAGTAGAAGTCCGCTTGCATAGGCAAAGCCAGCCTCGAAACCCCGATTTCATCGCCGACGATGTAGGCCCAGCGCCTCGGCAGAACATAAAGCACACAGAGAATCTCCGTGTACATCTTGTCTCCAAAATCTCCCTTGATAAAGACCATCCTCGAGACCAACCTCGGAAAGAAAAAGAGCCCTACAAGGGTGAGCGGGAGGAACACGATGAAGAGAACGATGTCACAGATGACACCGAACACGTCTTTGAGGCCTTTGAAAAATTTGTTGTTTGCCATGATAAAAAAATTTTATGGCCTGTCCCCAATCTCTGAAAGGACGGAATGTGTGAGATTGTTCGAGAGATTTTGCAAATCATGTTGCACGAACAATCATCCGCTTTGCAGAATTACTTCTATATTGCTTCAATCCATCATTGATATGAGCAGAACTCATGGCAACAACAAAATTTTAGAACAATAATAAAACATATTCTTAAAGTAGATAGGTTTATTGTACTTAATTTTGGCTTTTTTGTCAACAAAAAAGTTCACAAAGGGCTGTTTTTTTCTTTTTAAATCAGTTATTTTTAAAATTGCCAAGCCCCGACAACAAATTGATATTGCGCATATAAGTAAAAAACATAACACAAAAGCATAAATGCGCCTTCCGAGCGTCTTAATTTATCTTTGTAAAGCAAAAGCGGTAAAAGCAGTGCTGTTGATGCCAACATCGCCCAGATATCAAAAACGAAAAATTGTTCCGAAACTTTAATATCCGCAACAGATGCCGTTAAGCCCATAATAAAAGCAATATTCCAAATATTTGAACCCATCACGTTCCCGAGCGCAATCCCGTTTTGATGTCGATACGCAGCCACACAACTCGTTGCAAGCTCAGGCATAGAAGTGCCGACCGCAATAATTGTTACGCCGATAACTTCCTGAGAAATTTTACAAAGTTTTGCCAACTCTACAGTGCCTTTGACCAAAAAGTCCGAACCGTATATAATGCCTGCGAGCCCTGCAATTGTTGCGAGCAATATGAAAAACCAATTTTTTCTGACCAAATTATCCGGAATATCCGCATCTGCATCGTTTTTGCCCCGTCTTACCTTGTAATAATTGTAAAACACAAACCAAAACAAAACCAAAAGCAAAACCCAACCATGCCATTGTTGCAACACTCCCGTTAAGCAAAAACATGCAAAAATCAATGTTGCTAAACTCAAAAACACAAAATCACAGATAAACGAAGTTTTATTCACATGAATCGGATAAATCAATGCGGATAAGCCGAGAACCAACAAAATATTTGCAATATTTGAGCCCAACACATTCCCAAGCGATATCCCGACATTCCCGTCAATTGCCGCTTTAATACTGACCACCAACTCGGGCAGTGATGTTCCGAGTGCGACAATTGTTAAACCGATTACCAATGTCGGAATTTTCAGCCGGCTTGCAATAGCAACCGTACCGCGGACAAAAAAATCAGCTCCGATAAGTAATAAAGCAAGTCCGCAAACGATTAAAATCGTTGATAAAAGCATCGTCATTTCCTCTTTTGTTTTTTCAAAACTACACTAATAAAATCTCTCAATCAACTGTTTTTTGGGATTTACCCGATTTGAACTCACTTTTGTGAGTTCAAATCCTCGATAAGTGCAAGCCAATTAAAAAAACCTCCACAAGGGAGGTTTTTTTAAGGCGGGATGGGCTCGCACAAGGCTCGCCGACCTTCGCTTTCTTCGCTTTGCTCATCGGCGTCCTTCAAGTCCGCCTGAAAGCTCGGTTCCGAACTCACTTTTGTGAGTTCAAATCCTCGACGGGTGCAAGCCAATTAAAAAAACCTCCACAAGGGAGGTTTTTTTTAATTGGCGCGCCCGGCGGGATTCGAACTCACAACCTTCTGATCCGTAGTCAGATGCTCTATCCAATTGAGCTACGGGCGCATCTAAAGTGTTTTTCTTATTAAACTAAATTATTCTTATTTGCAAGTATTATTTTTTATTTTTTTAAAAAAATTTTTCAAAACCCTTAATTATCTCTTGTTTTTTTTTGAATTTCCTTTATTAGTAAACTTTATAGAACGTTCTTTATTTAAAAGGTCTAAAATTATGAAAAAATATCTTGCTTTTTCTTTTGCGCTTATGCTTTGCGCTTGTTCAACAGATGCGTTGTTTCCCAACACAGATAAAACGATTGTTACAACGCCTGCTTCTCAAAAAGTTACTCTGCCTTCAAAAACAGGCACAGCTGTCGGTGATCGTGTTATTTCTTATAAAAACGAACTTAACGCCATCCGCTCTGATATGAATAAGTTGACATCCGAGTTTTCAAAATTAAAAGAATCGTCTCAAAAGTCAGCTCAAAAATATCATGAAATCGTCGCCGAGATGGAAACAAAGCTCAGCCTTGGCACAACACCTTCCAATCCGCAGATGGTTGGTTTGTATAACAATGCACAAAATGCCTTGCAGGATGCCGATGTCAACACTCAAAATTTGAACAACATTGTGGCTGAAGTTTCGGCTTTGGGTGCAAGTTCCGCCGTTTTGGCTCAAAACATTAAGTCAACATATGCCGTTCCCGGTGCTTTGGATGAAGATCATGCAAACCTTCGCATCCTTGAAAACGGCACGGAACAAACAGCCGTTGCTCTTAAAAATTTGCTGTCCGAGGTCAACAAAGATGTTCTCTCTCAAAAAACATCGACAGACAGCGCAAGAATTCAAATGTTGCGTTTAAATGATGCGGTTGCCAGAGGAAATTTTAATTTTGCCGGTGCATCGGTTGTGCCGGCGTCATCTGCTCCGTCAGCTACTTTACCTCAAAAGTCATTTTCTCAACAAAAACCTGTCAACTCAGAAATTATTGATATCGATTTTTCAAATGAGAATGTTGACTATCGTTCAAATCTCGAATCGGCTCTTCACAATGCGCTTTCTTTTAACCCGAATGCAAAATTTTTGGTTAAAGGCGTGAACCCGAAAGGCAAAAAACTTTCATCTGATGGAGCTAAACAATATGCGGCTCAAGTCTTTGCAGATATGATTTCTCTCGGTGTTTCACCCGAAAAAATAAATTTATCTGCGGCTCAAGATAACCTCTTGACAACCCCTCATGTTTTAGTGTATATTAAGCAGTGAAAATAAATATTTTTTCATCTCCTCCTTTCAGCCCTTGTTTGATTCGTCAAGCGAGGGCTTTTCATATTACAAAAAAATGTGGAGAGTGAGGGAAATAAAGTGAATGCAAACCTCAAAGTACCGGAGCGTACATTAAACGTACGTGAGGAAACTTTTGTCTTTATGGTTGCTTACGCGTTTTTATCTTGCGGATATCAATGAAATCGATGAAATTGTGTCGCCCATTCCGACAAGGGTTATGGGCTTTTCAATTAAAATTGTCGGAACGGCAATTAAATCCCAAAGTTTATAGCGGCCAAGTCCGGAAATAACTAAATTCGGCTGTCCGAGAGCCGTTGCCAAACTGTCAAGTTCAATTAATCCCACATCTGAAACTTCATGTTTAACAGATTTGATGCTTTTCGAATCTACTTCTCCCGTTTTTGCTTTTGAAGCACCGACGACAGATGCCGTCATCATCCCCTTCAAATTATCTTCGGGTGAAATTTTAAATCCTTTGTCCTGCAGGGTTAAATAAAGGCCGAACATATGTAATTGAACGCGTTCGACCCCTGTTTTTTCTTTGATTTTAGACAAGCCTTTAAGCAAATTTTCAGCCGTCGTCTGTTCGCGACAGCGTTTTGCGAGTGCTTTTTGATCCAAAACCTCGAGCAAATCCATTGTTTCACGTTCATTAACTCCGATTGAAGAAACAAGCGGAATAAGTTTTAAAGCAATGGCTCTTCTGATAATCACGTCTTGCGTTGAGGCCACTTCTAAATGAAAAATTGTTTTAGGCGCGCTCTTTTTCCACTCTTTTATACGTTCCGCCACTTTATCAATCAAGGCTTCTCCGTCGTTATTTGAAAGAAGCGCATGAAAACCGGACAGCACGACAAAATCGAGTTTTTCTTCTTTGATTTTTGCCATATAATTTTCATCTAAAACCAATTTTAAGTTGAGCGGATCATATGTTGCAATAAAACGATTGGCTTTCGGTGTTTTGAAAATTTTTCCCTCAATTTCAATCGTATCTGATCGCTTAAATTCAATGATCCAGTGCATGAGCGGCAAATCTTTCGAGCGATTAATCTGATAGGCCGGCTTCATTTCTCCTTTTTCATCAAATGACAGCAAATTGTCGTTTTTTGCAAATTGTTCGGCTTGAATTGCGGGCAAAGAATTGGCGTGCACAAAAACCTTTTTCACTCCGACGGTTGATAAAACATTTGCCATAATACCGCCCTGACCGCCGATTTGCAAATAATCATAGCCGATTTGTTTTTTGATCCAGTCATAAACTTTTTTATTTTCGCAAATCCATTCCTCGGCAATACCATATCTGAAGCTTTTAAAAATGCCTTTTACAAAATCTTTTTCATCTAAAATACGGCATCTTTCGATGTTTTCGAGTTCTTTCAAACTCATTTTTGTTTTTTTAATCAACTCCGATAATTTTTCGCCGGTTATTTTATAAATGGCATCAATATTTGCATTAAAACCTGTCGCGACGCCTTTTACTTTTTTGATTTTTTTTAATTGCTCATCCGCAATCTCATAATTTTTTTCCCATTTCTTTTTTAAAATCGGCGTATCCATCGTTTTTCTCCCTATTCTCTCAGTGTTTTTCTTTTAAACATAAAAACCATTCAAAAGAGTTAACAGCTCCGCATTTATCGCAAAAAGGTTTCCATTTTAATATTTCTTGACCGCAATGCGAACACGCCCAAACATTTTCATCCGGACATTCTTTTTGCCTTTTTTCCCAGCTTTGCGCCGCATCAAAATTTTTGCTGACCGTCTTTTCATATTGACTCATCAAATGCGCAATTTTCTTTGTAGCGGGGTTATTGATTAAAAAGATTTCTATTTCAGATTTTGCCTTATCCCATAATTTTGCTTTCATATCAAGCTCTGCCAAAATCAGATTATTGAGCGAAAGCTCTTTGGCGTTCAGCATTGCAAAATTTTCCATACGTTGCACTCTTTCAAGCGGCGAATCGTCTTTATAGAGTTTCAAATACGCTTTTGCCACATCGTATGTCGGCGAAATTCTCCAAATGCTTTTGAGAATTTTATCGGCTTTGTTGATTTGTCCTTCGCTCTCATAAAATTTTGCAAGTTCAACCGCCGCCGGCTCAAACGACGAATCCGCATCATATGCTTCTATCAAATATTTTGAAAATTTCAGCCTTTCGTCTTGTTTTTTTGCATTTAAGGCTTGTTCATAAGACGCAACGGCTTTCATTGCGCGATATTTTTCAGGCGTGATCATTTTTTTGCTTTTTCCCGCCTCCAAAACTTCGGCTGCACCTTTCCAATCCGATGCCAAAGCCCTTAAATTAAATGTATTTTCAATCACCCAATATAAATCTTGCCTCGTTTCAAATGCGCGGTTTGCATTTTCAAGAGCTTTTGCAAAATCTTTTTTCTTTGCCGATGTTTCAACAAGCGCTTTTAATCCGACCAACTCCGAATCCTTATTTTTCATCAGCTTGTTTGAAAGTTTTTCGAGCGCATCAAAGTTCTTTTCGCCTTTTAATATTTTCAACTCCAAAACATCAACAATCGTTCCCCGTCCTATTTTCGACTCGACGATTTTTAAGTTTTTCCGTGCCGTTTTCATATCGCCTTCGGTCGTTGCGGTCATCGTTTTTAACAGCGCAAACATTGCCTCATCAACATCATTTTTTTTGAGCTTTATTTTGTTTTGTATCTGTGTGCTTTTTTTCACACTCTCACTTATCTGCTTTTTTATCAAATATTTGAGGCAAACGCTTAAAGCGATAACCCCGAACATCAACAAAAACAACAAAGCGCATAAAAACCAAAACGGTATGTTAATATCTGCCCTAAACCATCTGATTTGAGCATATCCTTTTTGATCCAAAGCCCAAACGCCAAAAACAATCAAAGCGGAACAACAAATAAGGGGGACAATATGTTTTTTCATTTAAAACTCCTTTAGTCTGCCTGTTTCAAGCTTTCTGTTTTCATGGCTCCGAGCGTTAAGGCTTTAATTTTGCTCATTTCCTGATTAAAAGTTTTTTCGGCACGCACTTGTTCTTTCCAAATTTCAAAATCTTCGGTTTGGTATTTTTGATCTTTTTCCATTTTGAGCATTGCCGCATCAAAATCACCTTCCCGAACAAAGCGATAAACTTCATCTGATAAAATCTCGCTTCCTTCTTGGCTTTTAAAATTTGTTTTTTCAATCACGACCAGATTTTTAAGTTTTCGGATTGTTTTGTCTTTCCAATCATCAGATGTTTGAATATCTTGATTATCCGTTGCTTGTTCGACCTTTTTTAAAAAGTTTTCTTCATAAAGATTTGCAAATTTTTCGATTAAATCTTCTCTTGAAGGCAACCCTTTTTCAGCAAAAGAGGCAATAATTTCCGCGCTTTTTTGCAGCGTTGTGCCTTTGCTTAATTCTTGTAAAACAGACGCTTCATAAACAAACGGACGAGAAGATTTTGCAGCCTCTTGCGTTAATGCGGCAGCGGTTAAAATGAGCGCGTTCTGTGATGTTACCTGCCCTAAATTTTTCACGTTTGTTTCAAGCCTGTCGAGCCTTTCGACAACACCCATCAAAGCCGAAACAGAAGCCTTAGACTCTAAAATCTCGCCGGTTGACTTGCTTTTTTCTTCAAGTTTTTCGTTTAAGGCGGCGAGTTCTTTTAAGTTGTCATTTTCTTTGATGTTTTTTATTTTATTTTCGAGCGCATCAATTTTAGATTCAAGCAATTTTATTTCAGAAACATCTTCGCTCATTTTCGGCATTAATGCACGGCTGTTTTCAAAAAGCACATATCCGCCGCCGACCAACAAGAGCAAAACAATCGCTCCTAACGCAAGCGTTTGTGTATTTGATGATTTTTTTTGCTGTTTTTCGCTCATTTTCTTTACCCCATATACATATAATTCTTGGCAAGTTTATTTTTATAGTTTATAGTGCTAAAAAATTTTTCGCAATAAAATAGTATCGGATTGTGCAATGATTGTTTTAGGAATAGAAAGTAGTTGTGATGAAACGGCTTGTGCGCTTGTTAATGAAAAGCGCGAGATACTGGGACAAGCGCTTTTAAGCCAAGAAGAACACCACGCATTCGGCGGCGTTGTGCCCGAAATTGCCGCACGCGCCCATTTGGAACATATTGATGATATTATTTCTCACGCTCTCAAAAATGCAAACATCAGCTTAAATGATGTTGATGCCGTTGCCGCCGCCTCAGGTCCCGGCTTAATCGGCGGCGTTGTTGTCGGGGTTATGGCGGCAAAAGCTCTTGCGCTTGCTTTGAACAAGCCTTTTATCGCCGTCAACCACTTGGAAGGTCATGCTCTTTGTGCAAGGCTTTCAAATGATGTCCAATATCCTTATTTACTCCTTTTGGTTTCAGGCGGACATTGCCAGATTTTGGTTGTCAAAGATGTCGGCGAATATGAGCGTTTGGGCACCACGATTGATGATGCCGCGGGCGAAGCTTTTGATAAGGTCGCTAAAATGCTCGGGCTTGGCTACCCCGGCGGACCTCTTTTGGAAAAAGCCGCCTTGTCGGGCAATGCGAATCGCTTTACATTACCCCGCCCTTTAATAAATTCAGGCGATTGCAATCTTTCTTTTTCAGGCCTTAAAACCGCCGTTCGCAAGATTATCGAATCGTATAGCGAAGACGGCGATATTGCACATGCGGATCTTGAACTTCAAGACATCAACGATATTTGCGCTTCTTTTCAATATGCCGCAACAGATTGTTTGGTTCGAAAACTCAAAAAAGCGATTGATATTGTCAAACAAAAATATCCGAATGCGAAACATCTTGTCGTTTCGGGCGGTGTCGCTGCCAACACCTATTTAAGAAACGCCTTAAAAAAACTTGCCGACGAATCGGGCTTTATTTTTGCCGCCCCGCCGATTAAATACTGCACCGATAACGGTGTGATGATTGCATGGGCAGGCTTGGAACGCTTTCAAAAGGGTTATACTTCGCCTTTGGATTTCAAACCGCGACCGCGCTGGCCTTTGGATGAATTTGCCCCCAAAGCCGCAGGTGCCGGAGGTGTTAAAGCATGAGAAGCAAAAAAGAAATCAATGAGATGATGGGCATATTTGAAAAGCTGATGCCCGAGCCGAAATGCGAGCTTGATTTTAAAAATCCCTACACCCTTTTGGTCGCTGTCGTATTGTCTGCTCAAAGCACGGACAAAGGCGTCAATAAGGCGACCGAATCCTTATTTAAGGTTGCAGATACCCCTCAAAAGATGCTTGATTTAGGCCTTGATAAATTAAAAGAATATATCAAAACCATCGGCTTATATAATAACAAAGCCAAAAACATTATCGCTTTAAGTCAGGAGCTTGTGCAAAGATTTAACGGCGAAGTGCCCTCAAACAGAGAAGACTTGGAAAGTTTAGCCGGTGTCGGACGTAAAACAGCCAATGTTGTTTTAAATGTTTGGTTCGGCAAACCTGCTTTGGCGGTTGATACCCACGTTTTCAGAATTTCGCATCGTTTGGATTTTTCTTCGGGCAAAACACCGCGCGAGGTGGAAGATGACTTGGTCAAAGCCTTGCCTGAAAAATACATCAAAAACGCGAATCATTGGCTTGTTTTGTTCGGGCGCTATACCTGCAAAGCCCTTAAACCCGATTGCCCCCATTGCCCGATTTCGACCTATTGTAACAGCCGTGACAAGAGAATCTAAAACACTAAACTTTAAAGAATGAATCAAATGCGCCGCAATTTTTGAGCCACGTGTCAAAATTTGTTTTTCAAAAAGCTTGGAGAATGGCTTAGATAGAGTAGAAATAAGAAGCGGAAAAATTTTAGTGTAGATAAACCTACATAAATTTTGCGAGATTGAAGAAAATTTATTTAAATGCCTTATTGTTTAAGATTTTAAAACTGCGGAGAACAGGTCAGATAAGTTCAAAATAAAGGCGAAAGTACCGCAGCGTACAAAAAGGTACGTGAGGACACTTTCGTCCTGAAATTTTGGGCTTAGATAACCTGTTATACGCAGTTTTTATATGTCAAGATCGCCGGCAAACTTAGCCTGTTCTATAATGAATTGGAATCGAAGCTCCGGATTTTTGCCCATCAAACGTTCAACTTGACGGCGGGTGGCAAAAGCTTCTTCTTTGCCTTCTTCCGTGTTGGTGTTCGGTAAAGTCACTTTCAAGAGAACACGATTGTTTTTATCCATCGTTGTTTCTTTGAGTTGCTGCGCGCTCATCTCGCCCAAACCTTTGAAACGGCTGATATCGGGTTTTAAGTTGCCTTTGACGAGCTTTTTCAGGAGCTTATCTTTTTCATCATCGTCTAAAGCATAATAGTTTTTTGCCCCAATCACGATTTTATACAAAGGCGGCGTTGCAATAAACAAGTGTCCGTTTTCAATCAGCTTTGGCATATGTTGGTAGAAAAAGGTCATCAAAAGCGAGGTGATATGCGCGCCGTCCACATCGGCATCAGTCATAATGATAATGCGTTCATAGCGCAGATTTTCTTCTTTATAGTCATCTTTTGTGCCGCAGCCCAAAGCCTCAATCATATCTTTGATTTCTTGGTTTTGCGTGATTTTTTCCAAACTTGCGCTCGCCACATTCAAAATCTTTCCTCTCAAAGGCAAAATCGCCTGCGTTACACGATCGCGCCCCTGTTTTGCCGAACCGCCTGCCGAATCGCCCTCAACAATGAATATTTCTGTGTCTTCCGCCGCCGCTTTTGAACAATCGGCAAGTTTTCCCGGCAAGCGTAATTTTTTGGTCGGTGTTTTGCGGAGCTGCACTTTTTCTTCTTTGCGCTTTTTGCGTAAATCAGCTTTGGCAATCACATAATCAAGCAAGGCCGATGCGTTTTCGGGATCTGATGACAAATAGTGATCAAACGCGTCTTTCACGGCTGTTTCGACAAGACGCACCGCCTTTGTTGACGTGAGCTTATCTTTTGTTTGACCTTGAAACTGCGGGTCTGTGATAAACACCGAAAGCATTAAGGCGGCGTCCGATAAAAAGTCTTCCGCCGTTACTGAAGCTGCTTTTTTAATGTTTGCCATATCGGCATATTCTTTGAGGCTTTTCAAAAGCGCCGACTTAAAACCCTGCTCATGCGTTCCGCCGAAAGGCGTAATCACCGTGTTGCAGTAAGAATACGTAAACCCGTTCTCATCTTCGGGCCAAGTGATTGCCCACTCAACACGACCTTCAGAACCTGCAAAATCCTGTTCGCCCGAAAACATTGCGCGGTTGATTGTGGTGCGTGAACCGATTTGAAAGTTTAAAAAGTCTTTTAATCCGTTCGGATAATGCAACTCTGCCTCAACGGGTAAAGCATCATCGCCCTGCCTTAAAGACTCATCACACCCCCAGTTGATTTTCACACCCTTAAACAAAAAGGCTTTAGAGCGCGCCATGCGATAAACCCTGCCGGCATCAAATTTTGAAGAAGCGCCGAAAATTTCCTCATCAGGCGTAAAAGTGATTGATGTCCCGCGCCTGTTTGAAACGTTTGAAACAAAGGTCAAAGGCGTAACAGGTTTTCCTTTTGAATATTCCTGACGCCAAAGTTTTTTATCACGCGCCACCTCAACCACAAGTGATGATGAAAGAGCGTTCACAACCGACAACCCGACACCGTGAAGTCCGCCTGAAACCTTATAAACCGAATTTGAAAATTTACCGCCCGAGTGAAGCGTTGTTAAAATCACTTCCAAAGCAGATTTACCCGGATATTTCGGATGCTCATCAACAGGAATACCGCGCCCGTTATCCGTGATTGTGATTGAATTATTCTCATGCAAATAAACATCAATATGGTTAGCGTATCCTGCAACCGCCTCGTCCATGGAGTTATCCAAAATTTCGGCAACCAAATGATGAAGCGCCGTTTCGTCCGTGCCGCCGATATACATACCAGGCCTGTATCTGACAGGCTCCAAGCCCTCCAAAACATCAATATCTTGGGCGCTGTATGCTTCTTTAACCGCTAAATTTGTTTCAAATAAATCTGCCATTTACATCTCTTTATAGTTTTTATTGCTTGTTTTTATATACCTCCAAAGATGTTTTCTCAAGCTTATTTTGAAAAAAATTAAACGATTTTTATTGCATCAATTTCAAATATCCCTTGAGAATCGATTCCGAAACCTTTATAATTGCCTGCATGACAGATCCGAAATTTATACATCTTCGTGTGCACACGGCTTATTCTCTTTCCGAAGGCGCCATCAAAGTCGGCGATCTGATTCATCGTTTGCAAGAAATGAACATGCCCGCGGTGGCTATGACCGACACAGGCAATATGTTCGGCGGCAAAGCCCTCTCGGCTTATGCCTC
Source organism: uncultured Alphaproteobacteria bacterium (assembly GCA_905235385.1). Taxonomy (GTDB): domain Bacteria; phylum Pseudomonadota; class Alphaproteobacteria; order RF32; family CAG-239; genus UBA1254. The sequence goes on from CAJOLB010000036.1 coordinate 15,182, forward strand.
AGAGGCCGGCATCAAACCTATTTTAGGTTGTCAGTTTTTTTTGAAAAATCCGGACTCTGATGATGTCTTAAAATCTAAAGGCCGAACTTTGGAACGCGATAAATTCGTTTTGCTCGTGCAAAATGAAATCGGCTATCAAAACATCATGAAACTGATGAAACGCTTTTATCTTGACCGAACGCAAGACGGCTCCGAGCCTCATCTTAATTATGATGATTTGGAAGAATTAAATGAGGGTTTGATTGCCTTAACGGGCGGTGTTGAAGGGCCTGTCGGCAGGCTTCTTTTGGAAAACCGTAAAAATGAGGCTGAAGAAATCTTAAAACGCCTCCACACCATTTTTAAAGATCGCCTTTATATTGAAATTTCGCGTATCGGCTTACCGCAAGAAAATCAAACGGAAAAGACTTTTATCGACTTGGCTTATAAACATAACATTCCGCTTGTTGCCACAAATGAAGCCTTCTTTTTAAGCCCCGATATGTATGAAGCCCATGATGCTTTAATTTGCATTGCTGCCGGAGAAGTGATTGCCAATGAAAAACGCAAAAAGTTTTCCATCAACAACCGCCTTAAAACAGAAGCTGAAATGCTTGAGCTTTTCGCCGACTTGCCCGAAGCTCTTGAAAATACGGTCAACATTGCCAAGCGTTGCAATTATCTTTCCGAAAAGGTGCAGCCTCTGTTGCCGATTTTTGAGTGTCCTGACGGCAAGAGCCAAGATGAATTTATCACCGAAGAAGCCTACAAAGGCTTGAAAGAGCGTATGGAAAAGCAGGTCTATACCCCTGATATGACCGAAGAGCAAAAAGCCGAAATCGATAAAAAATATTATGAACGTTTGGAATATGAGCTCAGCGTTATCAACGGTTATTTTTTAATCGTGTCCGATTTTATCCGTTGGTCTAAAACGCACGGTGTGCCGGTCGGACCGGGGCGCGGTTCGGGTGCGGGTTCGATTGTTGCTTGGTCTTTGAAAATTACCGAACTCGATCCGATTAAATTAGAGCTTTTGTTTGAGCGTTTTTTAAACCCCGATCGTGTCAATATGCCTGATTTTGACGTTGACTTTTGCCAAGAGAATCGTGAAAAAACGATTGAATACGTTCAAAACAAATACGGCTTTGATCATGTGGCACAAATCATCACTTACGGCAAACTTCAAGCCAAAAACGTTATTCGTGATGTTGCGCGTGTGATGCAAATGCCTTATTCTCAGGCTGACAAACTTTCAAAAATGGTTCCGCCTCCGGTTCAAGGCAAAAACGTTTCGTTAAAACAGGCTCTTGAAATGGTTCCAGAGTTGGAACAAATGCGCACCTCTGATCCTCAAATCAACAAACTTTTTGACATCTGTATGAAGCTTGAGGGCTTATATCGCCAATCCGGTGTTCATGCCGCCGGCGTGGTGATCGGCGACAGACCTCTTGATCTGCTTGTGCCTTTATATAAAGACCCCCGAGCCGAAATGCCTGTTACACAATATGACATGAAGTTTGTTGAAGAAACGGGCTTAATTAAGTTTGACTTTTTGGGTTTGAAAACTTTAACCGTCATTAAAAAAGCTGTTGATTGGGTTAAAAAGACACGCGGAATCGAACTTGATATGGAATCCTTGTCTCTTGATGACAAAGAAACTTATGAAATGATGCAAAGGGGCGAAACCTGCGCCGTATTCCAATTTGAATCGAGTGGTATGCAAAATGTTCACAAACAAATCAAGCCTGACCGTTTTGAAGATTTAATCGCTATTGTTTCATTATATCGCCCCGGTCCGATGGATAATATCCCGACTTATATTAAACGCAAGCACGGCGAAGAAGAAATCACCTATCTTCACCCCGCTTTAGCGCCGATTTTGGATGAAACCTACGGCATCATGGTTTATCAAGAACAGGTTATGCAAATCGCGCGGAGCCTTGCCGGCTATACGATGGGCGAAGCCGACAAACTCCGTAAAGTGATGGGTAAAAAGCAAATCCAAGAAATTCCGAAACAGCGCGAAAAATTTATGAAAGGCGCACTTGCCAACGGCATCAAAGAAGATACTGCCAGCGCCATTTTCGACCAAATGGAAAAATTTGCTTCTTACGGTTTTAACAAATCGCACGCCGCTGCTTATTCGCTTATTTCTTATCAAACGGCTTATTTAAAATGCCATTATCCGATTGAATTTATGTGCGCGGTGATGGATTTGGATATCACAAACACCGACAAATTAACGCTCTTTGCCTCTGATGTCAAATCCATGGGCTTTGAGGTTTTAGCCCCGAACATCAACAAATCAGATGCCGAATTTGCTGTTGAAAACGGCAATATCCGCTATGCTTTGGGTGCCATCAAAGGTGTGAGCGCAAGCGCGATGCAAGGAATTGTCAGCGAACGTGAGAAAAACGGCGAATTTAAAAGTATTTCCGATTTTTGCCACCGAATCGATATCAAGTTTATTAACCGAAAACAAATCGAACAGCTTATCAAAGCCGGCGCTTTTGATGATTTAGAGAAAAACAGAAACAAGCTTTTTGAAAACATTGACAACATCTTAAAACACATTTCCGCCTCAACCGAAACAAAAACAAGCTCTCAAACATCTCTTTTCGGTGCCGAAGAACTCAGCTCCGAAATCAAATTAAAAGAGGCGAGCGATTGGCCGAATCTCGAAAGGCTCAGAATGGAGGCCGAAGCCATCGGTTTTTATTTGTCCGCCCACCCGCTCGATGCTTATAAAGAAAGCATTTCACGCATGGGGCTTAAAAATTGCAATGAGATTTTAGCAAACATTCAGGTCGGAGATTCTTTAAAAGTGAGCATTGCGGCCTGTGTCGAAAAACTTCAAAAGAGAATCGCCAAATCGGGCAACAAATTTGCCTTTGTGTCATTTTCTGATAACGTCGGCGCCGTTGAAGGCATGATTTTTTCGGAAGGCTTAATCAAATACGAAAATGTTTTAACTTCAGGATTGCCGGTTTTGGTTAAATTAACGATTGACAAACAAAATGCCGACGACAATCCGCGTGTGATGATAAACGAAGTTAAAACCCTTGATGAAGCAATTGCCGAACAGGCAAAAGGTGTTATTATTTATTTTAACAGCGTGCCTGCCGTCAAAGAAATCAAACAAATTTTAAGCACCGACAAAAAGGGCGCCAACAAAGTTTATCTTGTGCCCGAAGTTCAAGGGTGGGATGTTAAAATGGAGATTAATTCAACCTTTGCTTTTTACGACACATCTATTATATCAAAATTGAGAAACGTCGCCGGTGTTACAAACGTTAAGGAGATTTAAGATGGAACAAAAATATCCTTTTTTTAAGGCTTTAATCAAACCCTTTTCCGACATTTTTGATCATTTTAAGCTCTTTTTATTTTATGGCGGCGGGGCGGCCATTTTCTTAACGCTTCTTTCTTTTGTTTTTTCTCAAACTTTTCTTTGCACTATATCGCCGTTTAATTTACAAATGTCATGTTCTCAAAACATTAAAGGATATTTTATCTATTTTGCCTTAAAGCTTTTGCTTGTCTGCGTTTTTTTGCGCTTATGGTATGATATTATTTATTTAGCAAAAAAAGTTGACCTTTTTTATTTTAAGAATCGCTTACTTGGCTTTTTGAGATTTTTCTTTTATGTCATTGTTTTTTTAATTTTGAATGCTTTGCCGGCTTTATCGCTTGTATTGCTTATTGCACGTGTTCCAAACCCGAATTTTGTTATCGAGCTTTGTTATTTCACGGTTGTTTCTTTGGGATTTCTCGTGCCGTTTGCGCTTATACGTTTTTATAAAAATATTGCCTGCCTGATTGAAGGTTTGCCTTTTACGGATTTTAAGAAAACTTTTGTTCAAACATCTTTTAAAACCTCTAAAATCGTTTTCAGTTTTATTTTGATGCTTGCGTTTTGCCTTCTTTTGTTCTTAACCGTTGTCGGCAATCTGCGCCTTCACATCTTCAGCCCTCTTATGGCCTACAACATTTTTGCCGAGTTTTTATTTGAACTCACGCTTATTTTTGTTGTCAGCGTATTTATCGGCTTTATCCGCACACAAAAAGAAATTTTTGAATAAAAAAATAACCTGATAAAACAGGTTATCAAATGGGGCGGACGATCAGGCTCGAACTGACGACAACCGGTACCACAAACCGGGGCTCTACCAACTGAGCTACGTCCGCCATCGGTATTTTGCTTTTAATCATAAACGAAACAAAAGTCAATATAAATTTTTTATTGTTTAAAATCTTTTTTTTCATTCGTTAACTCTTTTTTTTCCTTTTATCTTTATCATTTTGCCATATTTGGCGTTTAATCAATAAAGGTAAAAAAATGAAAAAAATTCTGTATCTTATTTTATTTTCCGTTTTTGTTCTGAAATCAACTTCTTCTTTGGCCGGCACATCATCTATTATGGTTGACGCTCAAAGCGGCGATGTCTTATATGCCGTTAATGCCGATGAAAAAAGATATCCCGCGAGCCTGACAAAGCTGATGACCTTATATATTACCTTTAATGCCCTTGAAAACGGCAATCTTAAATTAGATGATAAACTCAAAGTTTCTCATATTGCTGCCGGTCGCTCGCCGTCAAGACTCGGATTAAATGCCGGTGATGTCGTTGATGTTAAAACCTGTATTTTAGCTTCAATCGTTAAATCTGCCAATGACTGCGCAACAGCCTTGGGCGAAGCTCTCTCAAACGGCAACGAGCGCGAGTTTGCTCAAATGATGACCAAAACAGCCCAAAAACTCGGCATGAAAAACACAACTTTTAAAAATGCTTCGGGCTTAAACCATTCCGAACAAAAATCAACTGCTCGCGATATGGCTGTTTTAGCGTTGGCTCTGTATCATCATTTTCCGAAATATTATCCTCTTTTTGCCTTAACAGAATTTGAATATCAGGGACAAACCATTCAAGGACACAACAACATCTTAAAAACTTTTGAAGGTGCGGACGGCATGAAAACAGGCTACACCGCCAATGCCGGCTTTAATATCGTTACTTCCGCCAAGCGCGGCGATCATCGAATCATTGCCGTCACAATGGGACATAAAACAGCCGACGAACGTGATGAAAAGGTTACGGCGATGCTTGATAAAGTTTTCAACAGCTTAAATGCAGGCGAAAAAGTCAACGTTCAACAACTCAAGGCCGAAATCGAAACACCCAAAGGCGGACAAAAGAAAACAATGTATGCTTATAGTGATGTTATGCCGAAAACAAAAGACAAGGCAAAATCCGATTATGCCATTCAAATCGGCGCTTTTTCAAGTTATGACAAAGCTATGACACATGCTAAAAATGTTCAAAAACAATTCAGTCACAAACTTTTGGCTCAAAACATTCAAATCGAAAAGCTAAATCGCGGCAACAAAGCTATTTATCGTGCACAAATCGCAGGCTTAAATCAAACCGATGCAAATAAGCTTTGCGGTGCTTTAAAAAACAAAAAGCAGGATTGCATAGCTTCGCTTTTGCAAACAAATTCTCAATTTGCCGCGAGGTAAAAAATGGCTCAAATCATTTATGTCGGCAAACTCGGTCAAACCAAAGGTCAAACGCTCTTTTGCGCTCACCTTGCAACCATTTTGGCCGAACAAAAAAAGTGTGCCGTCGTAGATTTTCAGCCTCAAAATCATTTGCTTGAAATGTTTGTTGCCAAACGCCATCATTTTAATTTGAAAGAAAAGCAAAATCTCCCCGTGCCGACTTATTTGGCTTATCATAAAAATATTCTTTCGGAATCGTCTAAGGATTATGATTTTCTTGTTTTAGATTCTTCGGATACCTCGCTTATCAAAGAGGCAGATATTGTCTTAACTCTTGTTGCCGAACCTTCTCTTGCTCTTGAACTTTCAAAAAAAGAATCCGAAATTTCAAATATTTTATGGAATGCAAAAAAAGCACGTGCCTCAAACGGCAAAAATGCATTCAAACACTTTCTTATTCCAACCGCCTCTTTTGATACGCAAACGACTGAAAAGCTCCAAAAATCGGCTCAAAAAATGGGTTATGCGCTTGCCCCCGTTTTGCAAGAAAATCCGTCTTATACTAAGGGTTTGGCAGAAGGTATTTGCGTTTTGGATAAAAACCTGCCTTATTTTAAAAATGTTTTTGATGAAACGGATTTTTTTGCACGTCGAAACTTAAAGCAAATTCTTGAATTTATCTTTGCAGATAAATAATTTTTTCGCTTTACGTTTGGTATAAATTGTTGCAAAATGAATTATCTTTTTTAATGAGGAGAACACAATGATTCAAACAATTTCAACGACTCCCTATCTTGATCAGAAAATGGGCACGGCCGGCATTCGTAAAAAAGTTAAAACCGTGATGCAGCCGAACTACCTTGAAAATTTTGTTCAAAGTTTGTTTGATTCCATCGGTGGTGTAGCCGGTCAAACCTTTGTTTTGGGCGGTGACGGTCGTTATTATAATGATATTGCGCTTCAAAAAATCATCAAAATGGCTGCAGCGAACGGCATGAAAAAATTGATTATCGGTCAAAACGGCTATTTATCGACGCCGGCTTCATCCTGTGTTTTGCTTAAAAATCATGCCGACGGCGGCTTAACTCTTTCCGCTTCCCATAACCCCGGCGGCGTTAACGGCGATTTCGGCATTAAGTATGCAACTTCGAACGGCGGTCAGTGTTCTTCTTCCATTTCCGAAAAAATATACAGCCGCACAAAAGAAATTACTTCTTATCAGATTCTTGATATCGAAGATATTGATCTTTCCTACATCGGTGTTCAATATCTTGAAGACATGGAAATTGAGGTTATTGATCCCATTAAAGATTATTTAGAGATGATGGAAGGCATTTTTGATTTTGATGCCATCAGAAAACTTTTCAAAAGCGGCTTTTCATTCGTATTTGATGCAATGAATGCGGTAACCGGTCCATACGGCATTAAAATTTTTGAAGAAGTTTTAGGTGCTCCAGAGGGTTCTGTTCATCAGGCAAAGCCTTTGCCTGATTTCGGCGGGCTTCATCCTGATCCAAACTTGGTTTATGCCAAACATTTGGTTGATTTAATGTATTCCGATGATGCGCCCGATTTTGCCGGTGCCAATGACGGCGACGGCGACCGAAACATGATTTTAGGCAAAAAGTTTTTTGTTTCACCCTCTGACAGTTTGGCTATTTTGACAGACAATTATCATTATATTCCCGCTTATAAAAAAGGTATTGCCGGTGTTGCAAAATCAGCCGCAACATCAACGGCTGTCGAAAGGGTTGCAAAAAATCTTAAAATCAACTATTTTGAGGTTCCGACAGGTTGGAAAAACTTCTGCAATCTGATGGATTCGGGACGAATCACTTTTTGCGGCGAAGAAAGTTTCGGCACAAGCTCTTCTCACATCAGAGAAAAAGACGGCATTTGGGCAATTTTATTCTGGCTTAATATCATTGCAAAGACAGGCAAATCCGTTGAACAAATCACGCGTGATTTTTGGAAAAAATACGGCAGGACATATTACTTAAGGTTTGATTTTGACGGCATCGATACCTCTGTTGCCGATCAGCTGATGGCTGATTTAGAATCAAAGCTGCCTTCTTTTGAAGGCCAAACTTTTGACGGTTATAAGGTCAGCCGCGCACATCCGTTTATTTATCAAGATCCTGTTGACGGACAAACGACTAAAAACGGTCTTTTGGTTTATTTTGAAGGCGGCGCACGAATTTGTTTCAGACTTTCCGGAACAGGCACGAACGGCGCAACGCTTCGCGTTTATATCGAATCGTATGATCCGATAAACTTTGACAAAGACTCTCCTCAAGAGCTTGAAAAACTTCTCGGCGTTGCTATGATTTTGGCTGAGATTGAAAAACGCACGGGCAAAAACAAACCTGATTTGACAACCTAAAAGGAACTGTTGATGCTTAAAAAAGAGTCATTGTATCGACCGGATAAACAGCTTGAAAAAATGCTGTTTAACTTGGTTTATTCGCTCATTGCAATGGCTATCAGCGTTTTGCTTCTTTTTGCTTTTCCGCATCATTCTCTTTTGTTTTTGGGGCTCACTCTTTTTCTGACGTCGGTTACAATCAGCATTGCCATTATTTTGATTACGGACAGCGAAAGCGCCTTAACCTACGGCGGTTTTGCGAATGTTCTTTTAGATGACAATTCCGTGATTAAGCGTATTGATAACCCGTATGGCGAGCCTGTTATCGAAAACAAGCCGGCCGCCGATTTCTTTAAACAGGAAAACATTCTTTCTTATTTGAAAGAACACGCCTTTTCCGACAACTCGAACACCTTAAATCTTGAGCGCATATCTCAAGCCATTGAAAAGCTCAAAGAAGAAAGCGTTGTTTTAGAGCTTATTCAAGACGAGCAATCTCGTTTTTATCAAATCGGCATTCGTCCGCTTTATTTGAAAAAAAACGATATTTTCGAATCAAATTTTTCGATTGAAAAAATTCAAAAAGAAACCTATATTTTTTGGCAGATTCAAGACATAACCGCCGAACAAAATATGGAGCGCATTATCGAAAAAGAGCGCCAAAAACTCCATCGCTTTATCGAAGATATGCCTTTAGGGCTCTATATTTTAGATGAAAACTCAAATGTGGAATATGTCAACGACACATTTGCTTCTCAACTTGAAATGGAAAAATCTCAAATCATCGGCAAACCTTTTTCCGATTTTGTTAAAAACAAAAAGGATAAGCTCTTTTCTTCCGATTTGATTGATTTTTCGGAACTGACCTTTTTTAAGAACATCAAAAAACAAAACATCGAGCTTTTTGTTTCTCAAAACAGGTTCAATGATTCAAATGTTCTCAAAACGCGCGGTTTAACGCTTAAGTCTTTGCCGAATGATCAAAAGCTTTCTTTGATGTTTAATAAATCAACATCTGCTTACAAACTTTTGTTTAACACAGCTCCTGTCGGCATCGTTTATATTTCACCGAAACGTGAAATCACCGCCTATAACAAAAAAGCCGCCGAAATTTTGGAAATTTTCGAATCGAAATCGACGCTTGAAAATCTTTTTACCGATTCCGATTTAAGACGCTTTGATCAAATTTTGGCTTCGCCTCAGGAAACACTTGAAAAACAACCTTTAATAACATTTGAAACCTCCTTGAAAAGCGGAAAATCCGTTCGTGTTTCATTTTCCGTCGTTTGGCAGACATATTTGAAAAAATCTGTTTTTGACGGATTAATTGTTTATATTACCGACACAACAAAAAGCAGAAATTTGGAACATCAATTCGCACAGGCGCAAAAAATGCAAGCCATGGGGCAATTTGCAGGCGGTGTGGCTCACGATTTCAACAATCTTTTAACCGCCATGATCGGTTATTGCGACTTGTTGTTGCAGCGCCATCGTGTCGGTGATCCGTCTTTCGCCGACATTAACGAAATCCGTCAAAACGCCATTCGCGCGGCGGCTCTTGTGCGCCAACTTTTGGTTTATTCAAAGCAACAACCCACAAATCCGAAATATATCGACGTTGTCGAAAATCTGACTGATTTAAGCCAGTTCCTTAAACGTGTTTTGGGCGAACAAATTTCTCTTGAGTTTTATCACGACACCAACTTAGGCTTCATCCACCTTGATCCTGTTCACTTCACGCAGGTGATTATGAACCTTTCCATTAACGCCAAAGATGCCATGAACGGCAAAGGAAAGCTCAAAATATCAACCCATGTCGAAACGCTTTTTGAGCCTGTTCAGTTCGGTGACGGTGTGGTTGAAGCCGGCGATTTTATCGTCATCAGCGTCACAGATACGGGTTGCGGCATTAAAAAAGAAAATTTATCGCGCATTTTTGACCCGTTTTTCTCCACAAAGCAGAATGTCGTCGGCTCCGGAACCGGTCTGGGGCTTGCCACCGTTTACGGAATCGTGAGCCAGTCAAAGGGTTTGATTAAGGTTGAAAGCAAAGAAAATGTCGGCACAACTTTTAAGATTTATTTTCCGAGATATGAAAAAACGGACGAAGCTTTGGCGGCACCAAAGTCCCCTGCCCAAAACATCGCCCCTGTTTTAACGGCTCTTTCAAAAGAAGCTCCGAAACTTGTTTTCGGCTTAAATGTTACAAAAACAGATCATCAAGGCACAACAAAAACCAATCCTTCTCAAATCAAGATTTTGTTTGTTGAAGATGAAAATTCCGTCAGAGCTTTCGGTGTTCGGGCTTTGAAGAAAAAAGGATTTAACGTTATCGCCTGTTCGTCCGGTGAAAACGCTTTAGAGCAGGAAGGACCTTTTGATTTAATGGTTACGGATATGGTGATGCCCGGTATTTCCGGAACCGAGCTTGCTTCTCAAATGAAGCGCCGCCAAAGCGATATCAAGATTATTATTGCCTCCGGCTATTCCGAAGAGATGGCCAGAAAAGAACTAAGCGGTGATGAAAGCTTCACATTTTTAGCCAAACCTTACAGTTTGGGCGATTTAACGCAAAAAGTTTTTGAGGTTTTAAATGGCTCAGACAAATAAACAATTTCCGTTTTCTTTTGAGCCTGCAAAACAATATTCCCGTCAGGATTTTATTGTTTTTGACTGCAACCGCGATGCCTTAAAAGCTGTTGAGCTTTGGCCCGACTGGTCTTTTTTTGCCCTTTTGATATTCGGTCCGCACGGATGCGGCAAAACACATTTGGCGCATATTTTTGCCGATCATATTCAATCACTCTTGCAAAAACCTGTTTCGGTCTCTTTTATACATGCCCCTGATATTAAAACAAGCAAAGTTTCATACATTCATCAACATAATCCTTATTTGGTTGTTGAGAATGTCAGCGCCCAAGTTAACGAAGAAGCGCTTTTCCACCTCTTTAACATTTATCAAAATGAAGGCGGTTACATTCTTTTCACATCTTGCTATCCTTTTGCGCGCATTAACTTTAAGCTGCCTGATTTAAAATCACGCCTTAACATTGTTCCGCGCATTCCGATTTCAACACCTGACGATCAGATGCTTGCCGTTTTGATTATCAAACTTTTCAGTGATCGTCAGATTATGATTTCTGAAGATGTCCTGAACTATATTGTCCAAAATATGGAGCGTTCTTTTGATTATGCCGTTCGGCTTGTCGAGCGCACAGACAACCTTTCGCTTTCCTTAAAACGCGCGGTTACGGTTCCGCTTGTTAAAGTTGTTATGGAAGAACTGGCACATAATACACAACCTGATCTTTTTTAATTTTGTCAATTTATCCTTGACTTTTTCACGATTTTAGTTATATTTTTTCTCACATTTTGGCTAAAAACGGAATTTTTCATATGAAAAAAGAAGAAAATTTTATAAAACGTTTGAAACTTGAGACAGACTTGACTTCTTCCTCATTTGCGTATTCTTGGTGTTTAAGAGACCAGAACGGCAAGGCCCTTAAATCTTCGGATCGTCTTAATTTTTGGCGGACATTTAAATCTCTTTATCCCGATCTTTTTGTTTATGTTTCGACCGGCGGTTTTCACGCCTGTGTTTTACCTTACGAAAATATCCCTTTGTTCCAAGAATGGCTCAAAAATGAAAAAGGTGTTCTTGCAACCCCAAATAAAAGTTTTCAAAGAAATCTTCTTGACACAGATTTGTCTTATAAACGTTTTGTCCGCACTTGGTTTTTAAAAAATAAGGATACGAATTGTTCTTTATCGATGGCTGAAAAAGGAAGACTATGGTCTGAATTTTGCAGCCTATATGGTCAAACTCTTTTTGCTCAAATTCCGACACACGGTGTAACTCTTTTTGTGTTGCCAAAAGAAAATACCGATGCTCTTAAAAACTGGCTTTCAAAGACTAAGGGTATTCAAATCTTAGCTACCGAGCCTCCGTCACGACAAAGAATTGAGACTGATATAACGTATTCTCAATTCCGTGATCAATGGTTCTTAAAAAGGAGCGACGGACATTCTATACCTTACGAAGCTAAATCAGATCTTTGGCATGGCTTTCAAAACGAAAATCCTGATCTTTTTGTTCGAATTAAGTCGGGTTTCGTATTGCCTCAAAAAAATATTGATATTTTTAAAAACTGGCTTCATAAAAAGAACATTCATGTTCGTGAACTGCCTCAAACTCAACGCCAAATACTTGAAACGGATTTGAGCAAAAATCGTCTTTGGCGTGACTTGTATGTATATAATGAGAGCGGCAGCCCTATTTGGAATTGGGGACTTAAAATTTCACTTTTTAATGAGTTTCAAAACAAACATCCTGATCTTTTTATTCCTGTCCGTTGCAATAAACATAAAACTTATGTTCTGCCTCAAGAAAATTTTCCCGCTTTTCAGAATTGGCTCAAAAGTGAGAAAGGTTTTACGGCTTCTAAAACAAACCTATATAGAGAAAAAAACACCCAAAGCATTAATGCACGCCAGATTCTTAAAACCGACTTAACCCGTCAAAAATTCCTCAAATCCGTTATCTTAAAACAAGCGAACGGAAAAATCATTGAAGACCCGAAACAAAGATCAAAACTTTTTTCTGAGTTCAAGTTTTTTCATAAAAACCTTTTTATACATGTTCGTTCAAAGCAAAAATTTGTTCCTGTTTTGCCTTACGAAAATATTAGTGTGCTTCAAGAATGGCTTAAAAACGAAAAAGGAATTATTTTTCAAAGAAAAAGCGAGCCTCAACGCGATGTGCTCAAAACAGATTTAACAAAATCTTTTTATACGCAACGATGGTCTCTGCGCACAAAAAACGGCTCTCCTCTTGATTACCATCAAAAAAAGGCTCTTTGGATGGAAGCTAAAAACGAAAAATGCAAAGATCTTTTTATTCCTGTCCGTTGCAATAAACATAAAACTTATGTTCTGCCTCAAGAAAATATTCCCTCATTTCAAAAATGGCTTAAAAATGAAAAGGGAATACCTTTTATCAGCACACCCATGTCATGTCGTGATCAAAATGATGGCGATATCACTGTTGATCACTTTTTAAAAAGTATGTATGTCGTCGATCAAAGCGGTAATATTATTGATAAAAGGGCGCAAAGAGATCTTTTCTCAAAAGCAAAATTCGGTACCCCAAATATTATGGTTCGAGTCCAAAATGCCGGGAAAAAACTTTATGTCTTACCTCAAGAAAATTTTTCTGCGTTTCAAGAGTGGCTCAAAAATGAAAAAGGACTGTCGATTGTCGATAAAAAAGCTTTCCTTTCAGCCATAAAAGCCGAATACCAAACCAAGCAAGCGCTAAAAAACGAAAAAAAAGCCAAGAAAGAACCGAAACCCAAACAAAAAATATTAAAATCCCAAATCCCGGTAGGCGCAAGGTTGCTTCTTGAAACAGACACCATCAAAGCACAATTTGTCTGCTTTTGGAAACTTAAAAAGGATGGTTTTTTGCTTGATAATTTTAAAAAAGCTTCGTATTGGGATGCTTTGTTAAAAGATAAAGATCAAAATATCTTGATTGCCGCTCATAGTGATGGTCTTAAAACTTTTGTTTTGCCTTACGAAAACATTCCCGCATTTGAAGAATGGCTTAAAGCAAAAGGCGTTACCCCAATATCGCCTCAAAGCCCTTCAATCGATCAAGACAAAACCATTTTATCTTTCAAAACAAACCAAAGAGTTGATTGATAAAATACGGTTGAATTTTTTTTTATTCTTGCTAAATTAGCACGCATAAGGAAATTAAAATGTATAATGTTGATGACATACGCGCCGATTTTCCCGTTTTTTCAAAAAAACAGGGCAAAAAGCCGTTTGTTTATCTTGATACGGCGGCATCAGCTCAAAAACCGCAATGTGTCATTGATAAAATATGCGAGATTTACCAAACAACTTATGCAAACGTTCATCGCGGGCTTTATGATATGGCCGAGCGCGCAACCTCTTGCTATGAAGAAGCACGCGCAACCATTCAAAATTTTATTCATGCCAAATCGCTGAATGAAATCGTTTTCACGCGTAACGCAACCGAATCGATTAATTTGGTTGCTTCATCTTGGGCTCAAAACAATCTTTCCTCAAACGATGAGATTTTGATTTCCGAAGCCGAGCATCATGCCAATCTTATCTGCTGGCAAATCGTTGCTCAAAAAACAGGCGCAAAGCTCAAAGTTTTTAAGATAAATGATGACGGAACTTATAACAAAGAAGAATTTGAAAAGTGCCTGAACCCAAAGGTTAAGCTCGTTGCCGTTACCGCTATGTCAAACGTTTTGGGAACCGTTTTTCCGGTCAAAAAAATCATTCAGGCGGCACATGACGTCGGCGCTAAGGTTTTAATTGACGCCTGCCAAAGCATTGTTCATCAAAAAACGGACGTTCAAGATCTGGACTGCGACTTTCTGGCTTTTTCCGGTCATAAACTTTACGGCCCGACGGGAATCGGCGTTTTATACGCAAAATATCCTAAGGGAAATCAAAAACAACGAATTGTGAATATTTTCGGAAAACAGATGGAGAAAGGACTTTTGTCGATAAACGACGAATCGAGCATTGCAAAAATATCTGGGTATGTCGGCGTACCGGAAATGGCAAGAAAAACTGGAGCAAACGAATTCTTCTTCGTAAACAATAGATTTTTCCGTCAAAAAAGTTTTCTCGGCTCTGTCTTACGAGCATACGGCAACTTGCTTCCGCAAAAGGAATATCCGCCGTTTTTTATTTTCATAGACATTGACCCAGGCGAAATTGACGTCAATATTCACCCGACAAAAACGGAAATAAAATTTTCGGAGGAATTCAACATTTGTCAATTGTTGGAGGCTTCTATAAAATGTACACTCGGAAAAAACAACATAGTTCCTTCACTTGATTTTAGTGATACGGCAGACTACTCCGACATGTTTTCGTTTAAAAATTCCGA
>CAJOLB010000037.1 GCA_905235385.1 uncultured Alphaproteobacteria bacterium
ATCAAGGTCAAAGAATCGACGGCGACCAAATTATCGCCTTTTTAGCAACTTATCTCTATAAACACGGAAATCTTAAACAAAACGCCGTTGTGGCAACCATTTGGTCGAATTTGGGCTTAGAAAAATATCTTCACTCTTTAGGTATTGACTTTTATCGCTCACTTGTCGGCGAGCGTTATGTTATCGAAAAAATGCGCGAAACAGGCGCGAGCCTCGGCGGCGAAGAATCCGGTCATATGGTTTTGCTTGATTATGCGCGCACGGGAGATGCTTTAATTGCGGGGCTTATTGTTTGTCTCGGACTGATGGAAGACAATCGCCAAACATGCGAGATTTTTCCGCTTTTTGAAAAATGCCCCTGTAAAATCACAAACATTCGTTTCAACAACAAAGCCGAGGTCGACGCCCTTTTTGAACTTGATGAGGTTCAAAATGTTATCAACGCTGCTGTTCGGCGTATTGAAAACCACGGATCCGTCATTGTTCGAAAATCCGGCACCGAACCTGTTTTGAAAATCCGTGTTGAGGGCGAAGACGAGGCGCTTGTTTTTGATATTTCATCACAAATCGTTGACACAATCGAAAAACTCAAGGAGGCATAAAATGCTTAAAGGTTTATGGACACTTCTTATCACCGGTGTTTTGTTAAATCCCGTCGTCTTTTTCGGCGGATTGGCAGGTGTTGCGGTTTATTTTTCTCTTGATTTCGAAAAAATCCAAATTCTTGCGAAAGATTATCACCTTTATCTTCTGTTTTTTGTCCTTTCGAGCCTTTATGTTTACATTTTCCGAAGAAGTTATAACGAAGAATATACCAAAATTGATTGGAGCGCCACTTTGTCGAATATGTTCAAACACTTTTTTTTGATGACTTTTTCTTTTTTCATCGGCATTTTGATGGGCTCTTATTTTGATTTTTCAGACCTTAAACCGCGCAATACGATGTCTGCCTATGAATATAACCAATATTCCGAGATTCTTGACTTAAAAAAGCAGGCTGAAGATTTAAGCAAAAATTATAACAATCTTTTTTAACGCGCGAAAATAATTGCTTGACAACTCTTATAAAAAAGAACTAAATTAGAACATCAATGTTCTTTTTTAAGGAGTTTTTTATGCTCACCGAAAAACAATATAAACTTTTAACATACATCAATAAGGTCATAAAAGAAACGGGGTGTTCTCCTTCTTTTGATGAAATGAAAGACGCCGTCGGCTTAAAATCAAAATCCGGCATTCATGCGCTTATTTCCTCGCTTGAAGAGCGCGGTTTTATTAGAAAGCTTCCTCACAAAGCCCGTGCCTTAGAAGTCTTAAAACTTCCGAAAACGAAACCTCAGTCCGTTATTTCGGAAGAAAACAAACGCGAACTTGCGCTTCAAAACGCTTCTGCTCAAATTCCGCTTTACGGCAAAATTGCCGCCGGAACGCCGATTGAAGCCATCGCCAATGAAACAGAAACGATCTCTGTGCCTTTTGATATGGTCTCGAAAGGTTCTTATTATGCCTTAAACATTGAGGGCGACTCGATGATTGAGGCGGGTATTTTAAGCGGCGATACGGCAATCATTAAAAGAGCGGACGCGGCTCAAAACGGTCAAATTGTTGTGGCTTTGGTTGATAACGAGCAGGCAACGCTTAAAATCCTTCAGAAAAGAGGCGATGAAGTTTGGCTTATCCCTTGCAACAAAGATTATCATACTCAAAAGTTTTGTGCCGACCGTGTTAAAATTCAGGGTATTTTAAGTTCCATCATTCGCAATTATCATTAAAGGTTTTATTCAAATGCTCAATGTTCTTATTGTTTCCAAAAATGAGGCTTTCAAACAAGATTTATGCGCCCAGATTTTGGCTCACGCACAAGGTTACGCGTGTGATGAAACGTTAAAGCCTGACATTATTGTTTTAGACGAGCAATATCCGCTTTTAGCTTCTTTGCAGGAAAAATATGAGCGCGTGCCTGTTTTTGTTCTCTTAAAAAAGGGCGATAAAAAAAAGGAAGAAACGCCGTTTATCAAATATGTTTCCAAACCGTTTTCTTTAAATGTTTTTTTAAATCTCATTCAGTCCGCCATTCATTTTATTTTAAGCTCTGATGCCGGTGTTTTAACCTTTAACGGATATGAGCTTTCGGCTTTTGAAAAAGAGATTAAAAACTTAAAAACGGACGAAAAAATAAAATTGACCGAGCGTGAAGTTTCGATGCTTTTGTATTTATATAAAACAAAAGACAAACCGATTTCAAAAACCGAATTTTTGGAAGAGGTTTGGGGCTATTCTCCCGACGTTTCGACTCATACGATTGAAACCCATATATATCGCTTGCGCCAAAAGGTTGAAAAAGACAAAAACTGGCCCGAGCTTATTTCGACCGAAAACGGCGGTTACAGACTTATATTTTAAGCCTATATTAAGCAATATCTTTTATCCTCGTCAGAAATAAAAGGAAAAAATATGCGTGTTATTGATACAAACGAATCGCTTAAAATATTTTGTGATGAGCTCAAAACCCAAAAGTTTATCACGCTTGATACAGAGTTTGTTCGTGAAAAAACTTATTTTCCGAAACTTTGTCTGATACAGGTCGGCTACAAAGAAGATGCCGCCATTATTGATCCTTTGGCCGAAGACCTTGACTTGAAACCGTTTTTTGAAATCCTCACAAATGAAAAAATTTTAAAGGTTGTGCATTCCGGCCGTCAAGATGTTGAAATTTTTTATCATTTAACGGGCAAAACCCCGAAACCCCTGTTTGATACACAGATTGCCGCTTCCGTTTGCGGATTCGGGCGTGCCGTCAGTTATGATTCTCTTGTTTATGAGGTTACAAAAGTCGAGCTTGACAAATCGAGCCGCTTAACCGATTGGACTTTGCGTCCTTTGGATACAAAACAGCTTCAATACGCCTTGCGTGATGTCACTTTTTTAATTCCCTGCTATGAATATTTGGCGCAATATTTGAAAAGCCACAACCGCACATCTTGGATTGAAGATGAAACAGCAATGCTTTCAGATGAAAAGTGTTATTGCGTTGATCCTGATTGTGCGTGGCAAAAGATTAAACATTCCGCCCACAGCGTGCATTTTCTTTCTGCCTTAAAAGAGCTGGCTGCATGGCGCGAAAGACGAGCCATAAAATATGACGTTCCCAAACGCAGCATCTTAAAAGACGAAATTCTTGTTTCGATTGCCTCCTCAAACCCAAAAACCATTGATGAGTTAAAACAGGTGCGCAACATTCGCGCTGATATTTCCGGCGGAAAGCTCGGTGTTGAAATTTTAGATGTTTTAGAAAAAGCACGCCATATGCCCATGCTCAACGAGCTCAAAAAAATCGATCGCGAAAAAAAGGTTCATATTCCGGGTTCTGCCGCTGCTTTGATGGAAGTTTTGAGGTTGCTCCTTAAAATCAAGGCTGAGCAGGAGGGCGTTATCGAATCGGTCATTGCTGATGAAAATGAGCTTCGAAGCCTTGCTTGCGGCAATGATGAAAACAATCCTGTCTTGAATGGTTGGCGTTATGAACTGTTCGGCAAAGAGGCTCTTGCTTTCAGAAAAGGGCTTGCTTTTATTTCTTACGATACGATTAAGAAAAAAGTCGTCATTGAAGTTAAAGAAAAGACCAAAAAGAAAAAAGAGGACTAAATCCTCTTTTTTTATGGCTTAATCATGATTCGCTCAATATTTAGAGCCAAGCCTGTTTTATCATCAGTCTCAACCAAAACGGCGCAGAATGTGCCTTTTCCTTTTGAGGGAACCAAACGCTCTGAGGGATATTGCCTTTTTAGCCTTGCAATCGGTGTTTCTTCTTCAAAACCCAAAACCGAATCGTAATCGCCGCACATTCCGACATCGCTTAAATATGCCGTTCCTTTTTTTAAGATACATTCATCTGCCGTCGGCACATGCGTATGTGTTCCGAAAACGGCCGAAACTTTGCCGTCAAAACAGTGTGCGAACGATATTTTTTCAGAAGTTGCCTCGGCATGAATATCGACCAAAATCGCATTAACATTAAGGCTTAATGTTGCTGAATCCAAAACCTTTTCTAAGGCCTGAACCGGACAATCTAAGGCTTCCATAAAAACACGCCCCATAACCTGTGCAACCAAGAGCTTTTTACCCTCTTTTGTTTCCAAAATCATCGAGCCGCGCCCGATTGTGCCTGAAGGATAATTTAAAGGACGGATAATTCGTTTGTCCGAATCCAAAAACGGCATAATTTCTCTTTGATCAAAAACGTGATTTCCCGTTGTTATTCCGTCAACCCCGATGCTAAAAAAATCTTTGCAAACGGCAGGTGTTAAGCCAAAGCCGTGCGCCGCATTTTCGGCGTTGACAACAACCATATCGATTTTACGTTCTTCTCTTAAAATCGGCACATTTTTAATAACCGCCTCACGCCCCGGTCTGCCGACCACATCACCGCAATATAAAATTCTCATTTGCTTTCCTTTTCTTTGTTTTTTTCCTAACACACTCTTTTTCGCCTGTCAAGAAAAAGCAAAGCCCCGAAAATCGGGGCTTTTTTTTATTGCCTTGAGACATTTTTATTTTTCTCTGCCGGCTTTTTTGTTCAAAATACCGATATTTTGAGCAGCTTTTGCATTTGTTACCGTTTCTTGAACTCTTGCGTCACTGACGTAGTCTTGATTACCTTCCGCAATGATATGACGCCCTTTAGGTTCCGGAGCTTTGTATTCTGCAACCTTAACCTTAGGCATTGTGTCTTCCAAAACAGGTGCTTTTGTTTCAGGAATAACAATCGGCTCTTCTTCAATAACCGGTTCTTCCAAAATCGGCAGAGTAGGCTCTTCAACCTTAACCTCAACTTCTTTAACCGTTCTGTGAACGTGAACAACATTGTCTCTGCCACAGTCAATTTCTTGTCCAAGCGGTCTTGCATCGCCATGACTTTGAGCCAAAATTGCCTGTGTTTTATTAACGAGATCACTCATTTCAGCACCATTACCGTTTCCTTCGCCGCAAGCTACCATATGCAACAAATCTCCCATTATTTTGCCATTTACTTCGAATTGTCTGTTATAATCAACAATCTTTGCAATTGTTGCAAGTTGAGCTTTATCCAAATCAGGCAAAATCTCATGAATTTGAGCGACAGCTTCTTTAACCTCGTTCGGATCATATGTTTCCATTGCGATTTTAACAATAGCGTCCATCTTGTCACTGTCTAAACCTTCAATATTCATTTTATGGAATTGACCGACCAAGAAATTTTCGCCGTGCAATCTTGCAACCGAAATCTTATCACCGTTTGCTAAAGCCTGTTTTGCGGCGGCAATTACACCTTCATCGGTAATCGGCTCTCTGCCCATCGGTGTGTTGATGTAAAAACCGTGTTCAGCATTGCCTAAAACAAACTGTGAGCGACGACCGTTACGATATAATTCCTCAATATCATATAAAACCTGCATTTTGGTTTTGCCGGGGAAATTTGCCATAACTTCATCGTTTAAGTTATTATAAAGGCGGTCCGGCGAATTTTCATCAACTTCTTTTAAGATACCGGGCAATCTGCTCATCAAATTGTTATATTGTCTTCTGCTCAAGCCTAAATCTTCACTCCACTCTCTCGGGAAAGGCTCAAATTCAGCTTGAGTTGTAACCTCGGCAAGATCTTCAGCCGGTGTGCCGCCTTCAAAACCTGTGGTATCTGCTTGGGCTGTAGCCAAAGTATCTGTTGCGGCATAATCTGCGCCATCGCCTAACGTTTCAATACCGCCGTTTTGAGCGATCTGATCGGCAACTTCGTCGCCTTTTTGGCTAAAGAGTTCCGTGTTTCCGGTCAAAAGTTGAGTTAACGCACTCGTAGCCAAGCCGACGCCTAACCCGATTGAAGCATTTGTCAAATCTTGTTTATTTTTCGCAGATTTGTTTTTCAATACTGCCGTGCCGGCAATACCAACTTCTGTTGCTTGGGCTGTGTTTGTCACACCCATTCTTGTAAGCGAAACAGCTTTTCTTGCAGCTTCCAATTGTGCAATTTTCTTTGCAAGCAACCCAAATCCGACAAGAGCCACACCCGTCTTAATGGCGGCGCGTCTGATATATTTTTTGCGTTCTTCGTTTTCGACTTCTTTTATCTCACCTGTCTCTTTGTCTGTAACTTTGACCGTTTTTGCAAGCAATTGGTCTTTGGCTTCACGCCAAGCATCTTTGAATTTTAACTTTTCTTCGCCTTTTTCTTTGCGTATGCGGTTGTTTCTTCTTGCTCTTTCAGTAATCGGATAAACCCAAGAAGTGGCTGCAAAATATACTCCGTATGCCCCTAAAGCAACAGGCGCGGCTGGCGTTACAAGAGCGGCAGTTAAAAGCATCGTTGTAGCCGTATTGCCAACCAATTGAACTCTGTTATCGCTCATCCTCGTCAAAACAGGTTTCGCATACTTTCTGTATTTTCCTTTTGAAAACTTATCTGCTTTGTCTTCAAGTTTGTTTAATCTTGTGTTAAAGCCGACAGAAATCTCGTTTAATTTTGTGCGTGCCTTTCCGCCAAGTTTTTTTGCTTTTTCTCTTAACTTATCTGCATAAGTTTCAACTTTTTGGGCTGTGTCCGCAACAGATGCCAAAATATGTTCGGCATGAATATTAATCGGACAACCCCCGTCTGCAGCTTCCATGAAAGCTGTCGTCGCTTGTTCAGCCTGTTTGCTGATATATTCTTCATATTCTTTCGTGCCAATTTTCGGTTGTAAATTTGTGTCTATTTCACCGGCAACAGCTGTAACAGCTAAATCCGTAAAGAAGATTCTGTTGACTAAACCCTTATATCTTTTTGCTTTTGTTTCGTCATCAAGCTTTGAAAACGTTTCATCGCCTGTTAAATGCATTTTTGCTTTTAACGTTGCTGCGTCAAAAATAAGCGAAGTATATTTTCTCGACTCTTCTTTTGACAACATCTCTTCAGCCGGACCTTCAGATGTTTGAATCGGATTACCGTCCTTATCCGTTACTGTTTCAAAAATATTCACCTGATCAACAATGGCTCCGACATCTTCGTCTTTTGTTAAATCATCAAATTTAAATTCATCCCCAAGTTTGTTCAAATCCTCGGTGTTCTTTTCATAAACGTTAACATCGTCTGAGCTTAAATTATTTTCTGCCTCATACTCTTTTCCCTCGGCAGCCGCTAAAACTCTTGCTACTTCCGAATCTGACGCAAAATTATCCATCAAAAATCTTTTTGCTTCCTCAAAACGAGGATGAGAGATTGAGCCTTTCAAAATCTCAATCGCAAATTCTTTCGTCATTTCTTTTGCCATTTTCATTTTCTCCTAAACAGCATTTTCACATAAATTTGATGGTACTATACACCATTTTTTTGATTAAATCAAGAACTTTTTTTGACAAAATAAAATTTAGCCAAATTTTATCAGCTTGAAACAATAATTAAACTTTAAGCAATTTTCGCTTGCTTTGTCTTTAATTATACACTATAAACGCATTCAAGTAAAGCATTTTTTTAAAGGACATTTTTTAAATGAAAGTTGACATATTTGACTTTAATTTAGACAAAGACCTGATTGCGAAAGAACCCGCTAAACCACGCGATTCTTCGCGTCTTCTTGACTTATCTGACGGGCAGCGAATCGTTGATCGCCACTTTTATGATTTGCCGAAAATTTTACAAAAAGGCGATGTCCTTGTTTTTAACGACACAAAAGTTATTCCTGCTCGGCTCTACGGCGCAAGAGGTGATGCCTTGGTCGAACTCACGCTTTATCACCCCGTTGACGGTCTTTCATGGTGGAGTTTTATCAAAAATTCAAAAAGGCTCAAGCCCGATGATATCATCACTTTCTATACCTCCGATATTTCGGTTTCCGAATCGACATTTCAAGCCAAAGTTTTAAAAAAAGACTCAGAGGACGGAGTCGAAATCGAATTTTTGTGCGGAGTCGATTCGCTCAGCTCAAATCTTCAAAAATACGGCTCGATGCCCCTCCCTCCATATATCAAACGCGACAAGCCCCTTAAAGGTCTTTGGAACCCCTACAATGACAAAGAAGATTATCAAACCGTTTATGCAAAATATGAAGGCGCCGTTGCTGCACCGACCGCCGGCCTCCACTTTACCCAAAATGTTTTAGACGAGCTTGATAAAAAAGGCATTCAAAAAGTTTTCTTAACGCTTCATGTCGGCGCGGGCACATTTTTACCCGTTAAAACAGATGACACAAAAGATCACAAAATGCACGCCGAGTTCGGTATTATCAGCCAAAGCGCGGCAGATCTCATCAATCAGGCAAAGCGTGAGGGACGGCGCATTATTGCCGTCGGCACAACTTCTGTCAGACTTTTGGAAACCGCCGCCGATGATCAAGGTGTGCTTCATCCCTTTTGCGGCGAAACAAACATTTTCATCACGCCGGGCTACAAATTTAAGATGATTGATATGATTATCACCAATTTCCATTTGCCGAAATCAACCCTTTTTATGCTGATTTGCGCCATCGCCGGCACCGAACGTATGAAACAGGCATACGCTCACGCTATTAAAGAAAAATATCGTTTTTATTCCTATGGCGACAGCTCTATTTTAAAGTGTGTCAACAAAATTTAAACCTTTCGGGTATATCCTTTTTTCGTTTTCAAAGAAAGGTTTTAAGGTGCGCTATTTATTTGGGTTTTTGTCTTGTGTCAAAACGTCGTATATTCCGGCGCTCATTTTGCTTGTTGTAACGTTCTTTTGCTCGGCTTATCCATCTTTTGAACCTCGTCATGATCAAATTCTGCTGATTTCGTTTTATGTTGTTTTTGCCTTCAATGTTGCCCTTATGCTTTTTTCAAAAAACATCAAAGATATTTTTTTCCTTCTTCTTTTGGGGCTTGTTTTTATTTCTTTTAACAGATTGCGCTCCGAAAATTTAACGACCGACATGCGCTCTCTTGTTTGTTGGCTCGAGCTCCTTTTGCCTCTGAATTATCTCTATCTGACGCATTTAGAAAAAAAGCCTGTCCGCCTTTTTTATCTTTTTTCTTTTTTTATTATTGAGGCCGCCCTTGTCGAAAATTTCTATCATTTAGATTTCAGCGGATTCGATTCGCTTGTTTCTCTTGCTTCATATGTATTTTGGACGATTTCATTTTTTTATCTTCTTTTTTCAATCAGCCGCAATCCGAACAGCCTTTCTGTCGGCGCGTTTTTTGTTTTCATCGCTCTTTTTGTTGCTCTCCAAGCGGTTTCAAACCCCTCAACCTTTTTGGCTTATCTTTCGGGCGCGAATCTGACTTTGCTCGTTTCAAATCTTTATTTTGTTTCTTATCATTATTTTAAGGACGAACTCACCGGCGTTTATTCCAAAAATTCTTTCAACCGCCACGACCTTAAAAAATTTCCGCCAAAATACACCATCGCTTTTTTCTATATCGACAACTATGCCAAACTCTTAAAAGTTTTCGGTCAAAAACAAACCGACAAGCTGACTTTAATGGTTATCAAACGACTCCAGTCTCTCAATCCGCCGGCGCTTGTTTATCGTTTGCGCGTTGACGAGTTTTGTCTCATCTTTTTTGACAGCGACATCAAAGAAGCCTACGCCATCACCGAAGACATCCGCCGTTTAATCGCTAAAACCGAATTTGTCCTTTCAAAGAAAAAAATCTTAAAACTCACCATTACGCCGGTTGTTTCCGAAAAGCGCCGAAGCGATGTGGATGCGCGGGCTGTTTTGCTTCGTATGCACGAGAGTTTCCACCAAAAATATAAATTCACTCAGAATATGACATTCTGTGAAGAAATCGAACGCTTAAACAAAGCCAAAAGATTATCGCGCGCTTGATTTTTTCCATGCGCCATACAAAATAACAAAGCCCGCAATCAAAAACGGCGCGGAGAGAAGTTGCCCCATTGTTATTTGTGAAAAAACAAAACCGAGCTGTTTGTCCGGCTCACGAAAACACTCCACAAACATTCGGCTCAATCCGTAAACAATCAAAAACAACCCCGAAATAAAGCCCTTCGTTTTTCTCACCCATTCGTAGCGCCATAATATATTTAAAAGAGTGAAAAGCAAAATTCCCTCCAAAGCCGCTTCATAAAGTTGAGACGGATGGCGCGGCAGATATCCCCCGCTCGGAAATCTCACTGCCCAAGGTAAATCTGTTTGTCTGCCCCATAATTCGTCGTTCACAAAATTTGCCAATCGCCCCAAAAAAAGACCGATCGGCGTATATAAAGCCGCTAAATCCGAAAGTCCGAAAAACGGATATTTCATTTTTTTCGCACTATATAAAAGCCCTGAAATCGCACCCGTTAATCCTCCGTGAAACGACATTCCGCCGTGCCAAAGTGCGAATATTTCCAACGGATTTTCCCGAAACATTTCAAAGTTATAAAATAAAACATAAAAAATCCGCCCACCCAAAATAATGCCGAGCGTTATATTAAAAATCATGTCATCAAGCGCCACTCTTGTGATCGGAAGATTATATTTTTTTATGTTTTTATAAATTAAAAACCACGCCGCAATAATACCCGCCAAATAGGCCAAAGAATACCATCTGATGTCAACAGGTCCGAGGCTGAATAAAACAGGCGATATATTCGGATAAGCCAATCCCGTCATAAAAAAAATCCCTCATATTCGAAATCTTAATTTTTAAAAGTATATTAATATCCCCATAAATATCCACACTAAAAATTAAAGTGTTCACTACAAAAATTTTAACCTTTTGATTTTCAAAAAATAAAAAAAAACGTTTAAAATTTTTATTATTTTTATTGCACAACTTTATCAATTTTATTGTCAGAGTCGAAGCTGATTTATATGCTGAAAATCGAGTTTATCAAAAAGGCTTTTTTTCGATGTTTTTAGGCGCAATAGAACAAATTCATCAAAATCCGATTGATACCGTTGAAAATATCTTCGGTCAGAAATCGTTTGAATTTGAGCGCCGAAATTTAAATGAAATCGTTGTCGAAGTTCAGGGAAAATGGAGCGATATGCTTCTCTTCTTTGCGTGGGAAGAACGGTTAAAATGCCTTCATTTTTCATGTTTTATGAATATCGAAAACAAATCCTGCGACAAGAGCCGTATTTTTGAACTGCTTGCCATGCTTAACGAAAATCTCTGGGTAGGTCATTTTTCTTATTGGGCAGAACATGATGCGCCCGTCTTTAAACACTCCATTATTGTTGATTTTCAAGACTTAAATTTTGAGCATAAACTCAATCAAATCATCAATATCGCCCTTAATGAGTGCGAACAGCTTTATCCTGTTTTTCAAGCCGTTCTTGTCCAAAACATTGACCCGAAAACAGTTCTGCTTTCGAGCGGAAATTATACCCTGCAATAAGTTTTATCTTTTAAATTGTGCATTATAAAGGGTTTTATAGGCCCCGTTTTCAATGCCCAAGAGCTCTTCGTGCGTTCCCGTTTCGACAATTTGTCCGTCGTTCATCACAATAATTTTTTGAGCATTTTTAATTGTCGATAATCTGTGCGCAATCACAAAAACCGTTCTGTTTTTCATCAGATTTTCAACGGCTTTTTGCACAATGGCTTCCGACTTGTTGTCAAGTGCGGATGTTGCTTCATCCAAAATCACAATCGGCGCATCTTTAATTAAAGCCCTTGCAATTGCAATGCGTTGCTTCTGTCCGCCCGAAAGCGTTGTTCCGCGCTCGCCGATTTGCGTATCAAGACCGTCTTCAAGGCTGTCAACGAAGTCTTCCAAATACACCAGTTCCAAAACACGGCGAATATCCTCTTCGCTGGCCGTCGGCTTGCCCGAAAGAATATTTTCTCTGATGGTGCCTGAAAATAAAAAATTATCCTGAAAAACGACCGACATATTGTCGCGCAGCGATTTTAAGCTGTAATCTCTGATGTCCGTTCCGTCGATTAAAATCTGACCTGACGTTGCATCATAAAAGCGCGGCAACAAATTGACGAGCGTTGTTTTTCCGCCGCCCGAATTGCCGACAATAGCGACATTTGAGCCTGCTTTGACGCAGATATTCACATTTTTTAAGACCGGCACCCCTTCTTTATATTCAAAATCAACATTTTTGAATTCAATTTCTTTTTTCATTCCGTTTAAGGTTATTGCGTTTTCCTTGTCCTTAATTTTCGGCTCAATATTTAAAATCTCGGCCAATCGCTCAATGGCTAAAAACGAAACCTGCACATTGTTAAAACTTTTGCCGATACTTTTAACCGGTGTATAAAGCAAAATCAGCGCCGTGATGAATGAAACGAAGTTTCCCGGTGTGATCTGGTTGTTCACAATCAGCGAGCTTCCATACCAAATCACCGCACCGATACCCGCCGACACCACAACGTGCATCAACGGCGTCATCCACCCTGTTTTCTGCACCATTTTGATACCGAGCTTAAACATTGTTCTTAAAGCATCATCAAACTTTTGATACATATAGTTTTGTAAATTATATCCGGATATTGTTTTGTTTCCGCTGTATGCCTCATTGTAGTGGCTGAATATTTTCGAGTTTTCCTGAACACTTTTTTGAATTGTCTTTTTGATGCGTCTTTTAACGGTCGAAAGCGGCAAAAGCGCCAAAAACATAACGCTTACGGCAATAATTGCAAGTTGCCATGAGTTATAAATCAAAACACAAACAAGCGAAAATGATGAGAAAAACTTTGACACAAACGTTCTTAAGTTATCAAGCAACCCGCCGCATGCCGTGTCGCAGTCTGCCGAAAATCGCTGCAGAATCACTCCGGAGGCCTGCATATCAAAAAACGATGTTTCCATACTCATCAGCTTTTTAAATAAATGTCGCTTTAAGTCTTGATTTATTTTCATGCCGACCCACGTATTCAAATATGTCGCGATGTAATTCAAAACACCTTGAAGTGATGTAAAGGCAATAATCAAAAACGGAATATATACCGGAGAATTTTCCGATTTTTCAACCAATACCACATCCATATACGGCTTTAACGAAAGCGCAATAACCGAATCGAGCGCCCCGATCGGAATGCTGACCAAAACAGCCAAAATCGCCCGAAACAAATACGGCTTAATGAATGGCCACATCATTTCGTAGTGTTCATGAAATTTTAATTTTAACTCCACCGGTTGTTTTTTTGACATTTAAAATCCTTCAGAGAATATGCAACACTTTGAGCACATAGTAAACGACAACTGCTTGAAACGCAAGCACAAAGAGAAAAGAAAGTTGAAAGCTTTTCTTTTTTGTTTTGTGGTGAAACAGTTTTTGCGCCAAAAACGCCCCCGGCGAACCACCCAAAAGCTCAAGCAGATGCAGTTGCATTTCAGGAACACGCCACGCCCCTTTCCGCGCGGCATTTTTATCAACGCCGTATGCCACAATGGTCATTAAGTTAATCAGCACAAAATGGCAGGGCAAAAACATTAAAAGACTCGGCTTTGAAAAGGCTCTGAAATGATATCCCCTCATTTCCAAAACATAAGCCGTCCCCATCATTAAAGCAAAATATATCATAAAAAACGCATTTCTTTGCAACGGGCGCACTGCAAACATTACGGCAATTAAAATAACGGCAAACGTTAAAAGCATATTTCGGTCCTTTTTTGTTCAATGTGTCTTTTTTACCCTCTGAACCTTTTAAAATCAAATCAAAAGTTGCAACACTTTGTAATTTTTCCTGCTGCTTTTCAGATGCGTTCAAATACGCCGTCTTCAATCGGCGGTAAAAAATAATTTCTCACCCCGGGCAAAAATGAAACGCTGTCAACACGCGACAAAAGCGGACCTTTATGACAGGCAAGAACCATTTGTTCAATTTTTTCTTCCTCGCCCCTCATTAAAATTTCGACCGTGCCATCATCAACGTTCCTGACCCAGCCCGAAATCGAGCCGATCGAGTTGGCTGTTTTTTCTGCCCAGCGCCTGAAGCCGATGCCTTGAACACGGCCCGAAATTTTAAGATATACTTCGCGCATTATTCTTTGTTCTTTTCTGAA
>CAJOLB010000038.1 GCA_905235385.1 uncultured Alphaproteobacteria bacterium
GTGAAGGGATATGATTTAGCGCATTGAAAAACAAAAAAAAGCGTCTGAAAAATCAGACGCTTTTTATACCTCTTTCAAACCTTAGTAAGAAATCGTCACACCATAGTGTCCAGTATAAGGTCCCGGTTTTGTGCTGGCAAGAACTGTTAAACTACCGCCCACATAAACCTTTACAGCAACATCAGGATCTGCCGGCGTAACGCTCGTCTCTGAAAGCGCAAGCCCCGTTGCCGTCAAAGTTTCACCTGTGGCTGTTCCTGAACCAGTAAGCGTAACTGAAGCAGCATCTAAAGAAACAGTAGCAGTTTGACCGGCAGGACCTGTGATTTCAAATTCATCACGTGCCGGCGCAAAACCTGTTAATTCAATTCCATTCGGGTCTGTAACGGCGCCGGTTGCTGCAGCAATAGAAATCGTCCCAGCTTTGGCAAAAACTTTACCAAAATCAAGCGCTTTGTTGTTAACATGCTGAATATCAAAAGCCTTAACAACTTCAACCGTTGCCGTACCTGTTGCGCTATCCGCAGCTTTGGCGTTAAAGCAAGCCAAAACCGACATCATCGCAACGCTTGTTAAAAGAATTTTTTTCATAACTTTTCTCCTAAAAACAACACATTAGTAGCTGATTGTTAATGTATAACTTTGGGCATAATCACCGCTTGCAGCACCTTGGCTGACAGCCAATGTTCCGCCGACATAAATATCATTCGGACCGTCTTTGGTTGCATTCAAAGTACCCGCAGGAGATGATGTAAATTGGGTTACGCTCAATCCCGTGCCTAAAGACAATGACTCGCCGGGCAAAGTAATAGTCAAATTCATATCAGCAGGAACCGTAACAGTAAAGTGGTCTCTATCACCTTCTGTCACAATTTGTCCTTCATCACTCGAGGTTTGTTCGCCCGTTGCCGGATCAATCGTAATTGTATGATTAATTGCAGACATAGCCGTACCGAAATCCAAAGCCTTACCTGTCTCATGGTCCATAGCCACAGCATCAACAATTGTAACCTTGGCTTGGCTGTCCGCCGTAACATTTGTTGTTGCGTTTGCGTTAAAGCCTGTCAACATAACCAATGCGGCTGTTGTTGATAATAAAACTAATTTTCTCATGGCTTTTCTCCTTATAAAAAGTCAACTAATATGTAAGTGTAATTGTATACGGCTCTGTATAATCACCGGCAGTAGCGCCTTGGCTGACAGCTAAATCACCATACACTTTGAATATATTATCACCTTCTTGTAAGCTGATTTTACCACCAGTCAATGCAGGATCTGTTTCCAGTGTCGGAACCAAACCCGCAACACCAACCTTAGCCGGCGTAGCAACATTTAATGTAACCGAACGAGCATCAGGCGATGTAATCTTAAATTGGTCAACCGTCGGCGTATTCGAGTCATCAACCAACTGACCACCATCCGTGCTGCTTCTGACAGCTCCGCTGGTAAGAGAAACTGTATGATTAGCGGAAGCCATAAATGTTCCGAAGTTCAAAACATCTGCCGCGTCGTGTGAAAATGTCATTGACTCAACAATTTTTGCTTTAATATTGCTGCTTGCCGACAACTCTGTTGCATTGGCATTAAAAGCCACCAAGCTTGCAACACCTGCTAAAAGAACGAATTTCTTCATTGTTTTTCTCCTTTTCTAATAAGAATTCACTCGCGTGAATACTATTCCACAATCCTTAATTTTTTATTAAACATCATTTCAATTTAAAATATACCATAAATTTCACCCCCTCGCAAGAAAAATCGACTATAACTTTGTGCATAATTTTTTAAAGAAATTTCAAATATTTAAACACTTTAACTATATGAAAAATATAGTTTTTTTTAAAAAATTAATACTTTTTTAATTTTTTCTTATTGACATAACAAAATTTTTTGTGTATATTGCCCTCAACCGACGGATAGGGTTTAAAAAAATATATTGAATCTTATCTGTTAGAAAACAAGCAATACGTTAAACCAAAAGGCTTTTTGATTTAACATTTTTTGAAAGGGAAAACATGAAAAACGTTATCGTAATGTTAGCAATCGTAGCCGGTATTTCTGCCTGTGCTTCACGTCAACCAGAACCTCAAGTAGCTCCGGCACCTGTTGTTGCCCCTGCTCAAAATGTTCAACCGGCTCAACCGCGCCGTGCTTGCGGTGTTAAAGCTCCGGTTCAAGCTCCCGTTAAACAAGGCTGCAACACTTGCGGTCCTCGTAGCTACACCGTAGAAGAGCCTGTCGAAATTCTTTATAAGAATGTTACATACACAACAGTTTATGAACCGAAAACATATTCTGAAACATCTTATGTTAAAAAGCCTTATTCTTGCCCGAACGGCAACCTCTGCGCTCAAAAAGCACCGGAACCGATGGCAGTTGAATACAGAAAATAATTTAGATTTTCATTTCAAAAGAAAAAACCGAATCTCGCGATTCGGTTTTTTTTATGTCTCATTAAAAAAAACTCTCATATAAAATCAGCCGACCCTTTAAATGCGCATTAAATTGCAAATTCGCACCTACATAGCCGCCGACACAATTCGCCCGTGTATTATCCTATTTTTTTAATAGAATCAATGTGTTGATATAATTTATTAAAGTTATTCGTTAATTTTTTTTAAATAAATCTTCTTCTCATCTTCAATGCGGTAACTCTCGCAGGCTTTCCGAATCGTTTTATCTCTCACCCAAACATCAAAGCGATTGTTTGTTAAATAAGGCAGCGCCGCCTCATAGTGCCTGTAAAGCGCCGTTGCCATAAACCATGCAAGCATCATTTTAACGTAATAATCTTCGTTTTTAACTTGAGAAGCAAGTTCAAAAATCTTTACATCAAACACTTCGTCATCTAAATAAAAATTCATCAAAAGCCCGATGCCGAAGCGAACGGCATAAACATCATCAGAACGCACAAAACGCTCAATCTCGCCGTAAAGTTCAGGCAAATGCGGCGTCAGCATTTTTTTCAAAGCACTTCTTGAAATCATACTGTCCGCCACCGCCCAGTTGTTCACATAAGGCAAAAAGGCGCGCACCTCTTTGAGCCACAGCTGATAATCTTTAAGCTGATTTAAAAAAAGAACATGAAGCAGATTTTCTTCCAAATATTGATGGGGCAACGCTTTCATAAATTCCGTTTTCATGCCGGCTGCCTTTTGCGCCGCTTTTTTCAAATCTTTTGAGCGCACACCGATAATGCTTTTTTTAAGTATATTTGGTATAATCTTTGCCGTAAAATCCCGATATTGAAGATCTTGTCTTTCTTTTAAAAGCGCTAAAACCTCTGCCCTTGCACTTTTCATTTTTTAAGCTTATTTAAGATTATTGTTTCAATCATCTTTTTGGTTTCATAAGGCGCATAAATCGTTGCAAATTTTAACCGGCTCGCACCGTTGCTTGAAAACAACACGTCACCGTAATGAAACACCCTGCCGAA
This sequence comes from uncultured Alphaproteobacteria bacterium, assembly GCA_905235385.1. GTDB lineage: Bacteria > Pseudomonadota > Alphaproteobacteria > RF32 > CAG-239 > UBA1254. The sequence continues at coordinate 3,434 of CAJOLB010000038.1, forward strand.
AAAACTTTGGTTGACATAAACCGATTCGATCGTCGTCAATTCAAGCTCATCTGTTTTAATGCTGAAAACCCCTTTTTTACAAACTGCCCGATAATTCGTTACGGCCATTTCAATCAAATGGTAAAACATCCACATATAAAAAAGCCGTAAAGCCAGCAAAATGCTGATAAACACCTCTGCCCGCCAAAAAAAGTCCGACACGTTGAAATTAGCATATGCGAGTTTTGTCATCAGCAAACAAAAGCAGGTGTATAAAATACTCAAATTTAAATATTTATCGAAAAACACAATCCAATGCACGCGCGGCATTATCAAAACTTCTTCATCCATCTGTAAAGTGCTTTGAACGTATGAAAACATCTTTTTTCCTTTCTTGCCTTTTTCTTAAAAAACATCCTATCTCAATTTTTCTAAAATTTAAAGCCCTATTTCCGGCTCTTTATCCCCCTTCGCACAAGCCGCAATCCGAACAGCCGTTGCAAATCATTTTTGAAGCACAGGTCATACACCTTTCGCGGTAATGTTTTTGATACCACCCGTCTTCATCAAAAAGCGCGCTTTGCGGCTTATATAAATGAAAGTTTATCTCCTTGCCTTCATATTGCAAACCTGATTTATACGCCATTTCGCTTTGCAGTTTTTTGCTCGGCAAATGATAAACCTTGCCGTCTTTTTCAAAATTCGTGCCTGTTTCAATAAAGCAAAACATCACTCCCGCCGCCTTGCATTCTTCATAAAGATTTTTAACCCATTCATATTTTAAAACACGCGACCCGTCATAATTTTCACCGCCTGCCACCACTTGCTCAATTTGTCCGGCTTCAAGCCACTCTTTTAAACATACTGCCCCGATAAACGGCGCCGTCATCACCCCCTTATGTTTAAAAGGAAGCGTCATCAAAATCGGCAGCCGCTCATCTGCCATCGCCTGATTTTCCGCCGTTACCGAAAAAAACACATTTTCCCAACCGTCGCCCCAGTCTTTCGGCAAATGCGCCATAACACGCTCGGGGCGCTTGGTCAGCAGATAAAAAGCCACATCAGGTCTTTTTTTGATAATTTGCCACGCCTCATCGCGCCATTTATCCGCTTCCTCCAAAAAGAAATCGGAAGTTAAGCAAACCCTTAACGCCTCCCCGCTTTTGATTTTATATGTGCCGTCTTTATTTTTGTGCAGCGGATAATCAAAATTATTTTTCACACGATAAATCAAAGAGCCGTCTTTGCCGCGCTCTTTATCTAAAAAATACATATAGCAGTTGCGACACCCCTCGCTTTTTTTAACGCATCCGTGCCACGGATTCCAAATATCGTGCATTTTATCCTCTTATCTGCCCATTTTAAAAGATTTCTTTTGAATTTGAAAATTTTTAAATCGTTATTCACATACATTTTCTTTATTTCTTTGAAACGATTGACACGCGCCGAACTTCTTTTTATTCTCTTTGATAAGAACACGATTTTGAAAGAAAGAATATTTGATGAAAAAATTTGCTTACATCCTCTTTTTGTGTCTTGCTTTTACGGCTTGCAAACCGCAAGTTTCAAAAGAAGAACAGCACAAAGCCGCCATGAGAAAGTTTGAAACAATGATTAACACGGCAGATTATGCGCTTGCAGATGAGCTTGTTGCCGTTGATGCACCTTTTTACACCCCCGCTTCGCCGACGCCCCTCTATGGCGGCAAAGGCTATCTTTCGGTTGTGCTTTGGATGCGTCAGTCTTTTTCAGACGTTCAGTGGAAATTGGAAGAAATGGTTGCAGAAGGCAATATTGTTGCCGTGCGCTGGACCTTATCCGGCACCAATGACGGTGAGTTTATGGGGCATCCTGCAACAGGCGAACATTTTTCAACCTCTGTGATGAACTTTTATTATTTCAATGATGAGGGCAAAATTGTCAACGACATCGCCGCCGAAGGTATGATCGGCATTTTCCGCGGCATCGGCTTGACATCATTATAAAGAAAGGCAAAATTATGGCACACACACATCATCACGAACATGAAGAAGTCAGCGAAAAATCTGTTATATATCTCTTTATTTCGTTTCTTATCAATATGTTGCTTTCCGTCGTTGAAATTATCGGCGGCATTGTGGCTGGCTCTGTTTCTTTAATCGGTGACGCGCTTCACAACACATCTGACGCTTTTTCTATTCTGATTGCGGTGATTGCCTTCAAAATCGGCCACAAAAAAGCCACACCGAAATATACTTACGGCTTTAAACGCGCAGAGGTTATCGGTGGATTCGTCAACCTCATTTTGCTTTTTATTTCAGGCATTTACCTTGTCGTTGAAGGTGTTGAACGGCTCATCGCCCCCAAGCATATTGACGGCTGGGTGATTATTTGGATTTCTGTTTTAGCGCTGATCATTGACGCCGCCACCGCCAAAATTTCACACCACAGCGCCCACCATAACGCCAATATGAAAATGGTTTTTGTTCATAATTTGGCAGACGCATTCGGCTCAATAGGCGTTATTTTATCGGGCATCTGCGTTATTTTGTTTGATGTTTATTTTGTAGACGGCATCATCGCTTTAATCATTGCCGCTTATATGATTTTTCAATCGGTTGTCTCTTTTAAGCCGATTGTCAATATCTTGATGAACGCCGCACCTGAAAACATTGATTTAGGAAAAATTAAAAAAGAAATTCAAAAAATAAAAGGCGTTGATGATGTTCACCATATCCACGTTTGGTGCATCAGCGAACACGAGGTGTCGCTTGAGTGTCACATCAAAGGTTCTGATTTAGATTTGGTGCATAAAATCAGCGATATGCTCGCTAAAAAGTTTAGCATCAATCATTGCAACATTCAGCTTGAAAATAAAGACTGCTGTCATAAATGCGAGTTGTAAATCTTATTCAATGATAAAACCGGTGCCGTCAGCCGAAATTTTGAGCCTGACTTGCTTTTGCGCACAATAATCTTCAATCAGCTTGCGCACATCATCGTTTTTTTCATCAATAGAAAGCGACATTCCGCCGCAAGCATCATGAAAATGAATATAAACACCGTATTTTTCTTCAGCAATTTTTTTGAGTTCTAAAACATCAATCATACTTAAAATCATACCAAATTCCTCTCGACATTGATAAAATAGTGCATTATATTCAAATAATCAATAAAAAAGGAATATACCATGATTGTTAAAAAAATTGAATGGACCGATGTTTTTGCCGCTAACTGCTATTTTTATATTGATGAAACCTCAAAACACGGTTTTATCATTGATCCTTCAGGCAAAGCGGACGAACTTTTAAACATTATTCGGCAAAACGGTTGGACCATTGAAAAAATGCTTTTAACACACTCCCATCTTGACCATATCGGCGCGGCACCGAAACTTTTGCAAGCCTTAAATATTGAAATTTTCGGGCTTAAAAGTTCAAAAGAATACCTTTCAAATAAAGATTTGGCGGCACATTTTACGGATAAAGAAGTGATTAAAAATCTTGTTCCTTTGAAAGACGGCGATTCAATCAGCCTAACCGCAAACCCGAACATTCAGCTTAAAATCATCGCAACAGCAGGACACACCATTGATTCGGCTGTTTATTATGATAAGCAAAACAACATCGCTTTTACGGGCGACACCATTTTTGCAAACGGCATCGGCCGTACGGATATTGAAGGCTCGGGTGGCAATTATGCCGCATTGATGACAAGCATTAAAGAAAAAATCTTCACCCTGCCTGATAATACCGTTCTATACCCCGGCCATGGCGCTCAAACAAGCGTCAAAAACGAAAAATCAAATTTCTAACCCCAAAGCTCGAATAGCGTGTGCAATAAAAAAGCTCGGAAAATGGTTTAGATAGAGTAGAAATAAAAAGCGGAAAAATTTTAGTGTAGATAAGCCTACATGAATTTTTCCGCTTTCGCAATTTCTGCTCTAGATGAGCCGTTATACGAGCTTTTTATTCGTCGTCATCATCATCTTCCATCATGGCCTCATTTTGAAGCATTAAAGCCTCTTCTTCCGGCGTAAACTCTTTTTTGCGAGGTGCACGACGATGATTAACGATATCTAAAATATAATTTCCCGTAACCTTATATAAATCAACCAAATGGTTATTATACATATGATCCCCTTCTTCAATAAGCGCAAAGTCCACATCAGCATGACGCTGCATATTTAAGCGCCTTGCAAGCTGCGTAACCTGTTCCGGATCATCAATCTCATCTTTACCGCCTTGAATAATCAAACCAGAAGTCGGACAAGGAGCCAAAAACGTAAAATCCTTCTCATTTGCCGGAGGAGATACCGCAATAAAATTATTAATATCAGGACGTCTCATCAAAAGCTGTAACCCAATCCACGCCCCAAACGAATATCCTGCGATCCAACATTGTTTTGCGTCCACATTTTCGTGCTGAAGCCAATCTAACGCAGCCGTAGCATCAGCGAGTTCTCCCGGACCGTCTTCAAATTGCCCGACCGAACGACCGACACCTCTGAAATTAAACCTCAGAACAGAAAAGCCTAAATCCCTAAAACAACTGAACAAAGTATAAACAACTTTGTTGTTCATTGTGCCGCCGTATTGGGGATGTGGATGTAAAATAAGCGCCACGGGCGCATTTTCACGCTCTGATTTATGATATCTGCCTTCCAATCTGCCGGCCGGACCGTTAAACAATATTTCAACCATATCAAAAAACCTCTTTACAAGATTAATTTTAAACTTATATTAGAATCGGATAAAAGGAATATAACACAAAATGAAAAAAAATTTCAAGTCTTTAATTTTATCTGATTTGGATTCGGTTATCGAGCGGGACCCTGCCACATCATCAAAATTTCAAGCCATTCTCTTTTCTTCCGGCTTTCATGCAGTTTTTTGCTATCGCATCAACCGTTTTTTATGGGAAAAAAACTGGCGTTTGTTAGCAAGATTATTATCTCAATTAACACGATTCTTAACCGGTGTTGAAATTCATCCCGCCGCCTCAATCGGCTATGGCTTTTTCATTGATCACGGCATGGGGGTTGTCATCGGCGAAACCTCTGAAATCGGCAACAATGTTACGATGTATCAAAATGTTACTTTAGGCGGAACAAACCTTTTCAACAAAACCGGTAAAATATCAGGCAAAAGACACCCCACAATCAAGGATAATGTCGTGATAGGTTCCGGCGCGCAAATTTTGGGGCCCATCACAATCGGCGACAACGTTAAAATAGGCTCGAATGCCGTTGTTGTTAAAGATGTTGACGACAATTCCACCGTTGTAGGAATGGCTGCACACCAAATAAACAAAAACACAAATCACACATTCGCGGCATACGGCCTTGAAAAAAATGTCACAAATCCGATTGACGAAGATATTGATAAAATAAAAAGAAAAATCAAAGAATTAGAAAAAGAAATAGCATCCTTAAATTCAAAAAAATAAAAATGACACAATATTGTAACTGTTTTTTTACAAAAAAGAGTGATATAATAAATCTATAACCTAAGAACTTGGGAGAAAAAAGATGTTGCGCTCCGCTAGATTTTTCATCACAATCGCCTTATTTGCATATGTGGCTTCCGCTAATGCCCAATTGCCGGCTAACCCATGGACACCTCAACCCCCTTCTCCCAATAGCGGCTATTTTGGTGATAATGTCGGTCAAGATACACAAGGCGGTGATATAACCAAGACACCGATTTATGCGAACAATGCCGGTGGTGGTGAAATTCTTCCGGTTGATCCGTGGGCTCGCTCACGTGATACTAGCGGTATACGTACTTGGCGCGGCAGCGGTCAGCAAGGAAAACTGAACTACATCGGCGAAGGCACCATATTCAACGAAGGCGATCAAGAATATCTGGCCCCAGAAGTCAACCGTCACAATATGGTTGTTATGCTTGATCATTTAAGAAAAATGGGGTACCAAATTCCTGAAAGCTACAATCAAAAAATCCAAAATATGCCTTCGGCATATCGTGTTCAGCTTAAAGACAGTGTTGAAGATGTTCATAAAGCGGACGACCCGTTCAGCAAAGTCTTTATAGGTATGTTAAACACAATCGAAAATGCGACAGGTTTGAGCTTTGATAACATACTCTTCAATACGGTTGACATTTTAGGCACGGATTAATTTTTCTCCCCCCGTCGAATACCATAAGTTTTTTGCTCTTGTTCATAATCAAAATCAAAGTAAAAAGCATTAATAGGATATACTTTTTGAGCAAAAAACTTATTGTTTTGCCTATGGCTTTCATCTGATTGAGTACCTTTAATAAAGGTCGGAAAACTTGTTCTGCCCCCGCTCATAAGCGCACAATCGACATAAACCTTTTTACCTTCAGAAAAGAAATAATTCCACACATGAAACCTATCAGCCTTAGTATGAGGAACCAGTCGCTCATTGGAAGGCAAAAGAAATCCTCGCTGTTCATAAGCTTTAATACCGGCTTTACGACACATTGCTATAAACAAAGCCGAAAAATCGCTGCCGATTGCCGCTCTGTCTTTCAAAACAGAGTTTAGTTTACGCGGTTTTGTTTTTGCTTTTATAGAATGCATATTTTTATACAAAAAGTCGTCATAAGCGATTCGTGAAGATAAATAATAAGCAATCGCCATCGCTTTTTCATAATCGCTCCCATAAGGTTTAATCAAATACTTCGTCAGCCTGTTCAAATTTTTTTCATCTTGAACGGAAACTCGATTAACATACGATTCCATATTTTTATTAACAGAAGCTTGTGCAAAAACATTGCCCGCTAAAAAAAGAGCAAAAAAGAAAGAATATATATTCATTAATCGCATTTTTATTTTCTCCCATAGATTCCACTATATCAGAAAAAAAATACAAAAGCTATTTTTTTCTTATTGAACTTTTAAGCAAACTATAATACCTTAAACACAGATTAAATATTTTAAGGAGTATAAATTATGAAATCAACCTATGCTTTATCAGCCGGTATATTCGTTTTGACGGCAGGCTTTGCTCATTTTAGCTATGCCCAAGCGGAAACAGTTAATCCCTTTATCGAAAAATCGATTCCCGCTCCGGCGCTTAAAAACATTATGAACGCAGAACGTGTTTTCTGCTATAACGTTGAAACGACCCCTGAAAATTATCAGGGATACACCATTGACCAAATGGCATTAACAGGATTTTGCGGAATTTTAGAAAAAGAACAAGCCGATATGTTCCGTGATGAATTTTTTAAAACAGAAAAAAATATTTCCACAACAACAGCTCAATGCGTTATTTCTCCAAAAATCATGTTACGTTTTATCAGAGGAATTGATGCAACAGATGTTTTGTTTTCAAATCCGTGCCCCTCTATCAGCGTATTTTACGGCGGAACTTTCAAATCGTTTAATGCCGCACCGGCCACTAAATCCATTGAAGGTGTTGTTGAAGTATTTACAGATTTAAAAACAGAATTTGTATCCCCTGCTCTTTTGAACCAAACATTTCCGATCGGCGTTGCTTTAAATGATGAACAAAAAGCACTCGTCAATCAACAAAAGTCAGCCCAACCTATTCGCCATTGGACGGACCAATCACAAAAAGCACCCGTTCAAGCTCCTAAAGAAGAAGGTCCTAAAGGCTGGAATAAAATAAAAAAGAATTAAAAGACACATCAAAAAAAAAGAACCTCTTTTCAGAGGTTCTTTTTTTTCAAGCTTTATAAATAGATTTAGAATTTGTAATTTAATGAAAATCCGACAAGCTGAACGGAGTTTTTATATTCAGCCGTCACATCTTGCGCGGGATATGGAGCTGAAGGTCCTCTGTTTCCGGTTCTCTTTGTATCCAAATGAGCTTTATGCGCGTAAATATACGTATAAGCCAAGTCAAAGCTGAGTTTTTCATTATATTGATAATTCAAACCGGTTGAATACCAAAGTCTGTCAGAATCAGGAATACGAGGTGTTCTGTGTTGTAAACGAACAGCCGCTTGATCATAAGCCAAGCCCAAACGCCATTTCCATTGATTATCAATTTTATAGCTGGCACCAACAGCGTAGAAGTTTGTGTCACGCCATTTTTCTCTTGTCGCACTGACCGGTCTTCCGTCTTTATAGTTAATATACAAATCTCTGAACGAACTCCAGAAAACACGTTGATATTCAGCCATCACCGACCATTTTTCGTTGATATCATGATAAAGGCCTATTGAAAACATGGCAGGTGTTGTCAAGTGCGCATAAATATCGCCGTTTAAAGAAGAATACGGCGTATTCAAATCACCCTTAATTTTATGTTGAACATGACTGCGATAAGCAATACCCAAACGTGTTTGATCATTAAATTCATACATTGAACCGATTTGCCAACCAAGGTCAACGGTATCGCCTTCAACACTTGTATTTGTTTTATTACCCTTTGCAAAACCTTGTGTCAATCTTGCTTTAATATATTGAATTTGCAAACCGACACCGAGAGATAATTTATCGGTTACTTTGTAAGCTGCCATCGGCGTAAGTGTGATTGCTGTAATTTTTGAAGTCACCCCATGTCCGTTTCCGGCCCAACCGGCATCATATTTTGTAATCATACCGAAAGGAACGTTCAAAGCCAAAGCAAGATAAGCTTTCTCGTTTAATTGGTGTGAAATGGCCATGTTCGGTGCAATGGCAGCATGAACAATATTATGAGAATCTGCATTATATGTACCACTTGAATCTTGAACATTTTTCATTTCGGCTTTCGGAATAATGTATGTTCCGCCGAAGTTAAAATTCGTTCCTTTCTGACGTGTAATGCCTGCTGCGTTAAAATAAGCATAAGAAATATTTTCGGCGCCGGCCGTCGCACCTGCATATGCGTTACCTTGAGCAGCGGATGATTGTTCGCGAAGGTGAAAACCTGCGGCTTGCGCTCCGGCAGCGGCCAAAATCGTGCCAAGAGCAGTGAATGTTAAAAGTTTTTTCATACAAATTTTTCCTTTCCAAAAGTTGGACTATATAACATTTCATCGCCCATAAAGCACTAAAAAAAGTAAATATCAAGTAAATTTTCGGAAAAATTCACAAAAATGTTACATTTTGTAACAAATTGTGATTTATTAACTGCTTTATATGAAAAAACTACTTTAAAAGTTCCAAAACTTCTTCAGGAAAATGCCCTTTATAACATTTACTTAAAACAAAATCGGCTGTCAGCCTGTTTTTGAACCATGTGCGCTGACGTTTCGCATATTGTCTGGTGTGCAGTTTTGCATTTTGCACGGCTAAATAAACATTCGTTTTACCGCGCATATATTCTATCAACTCCGGCACACCTAAGGCCTTCATGGCAGGCAAACTCGGATCCAGCTTTCGTTTATAAAGTTTTTGAATTTCATCAATAACCCCCGTTTGCACCATTTGATCAAACCTTGCAAAAGAAAGCCTGTCAAGTTCCTCAACCGACGGACAAATCTTAATCACAAAAAATTTAGCTTCCGGCAGATTTTGAATAAGCGGCTTTTTTTGCCAAGCGGACATAGGTTCACCCGTATGCAAAAACACTTCATAAGCACGCTTAATACGTGATACATCATTCGGAGCGATTTTTTGCCCTGATTTCGGATCAACTTCCGAAAGTTTTTGATGTACAAAAGACACCCCTTCGGTGTCAATCATCTTCTGAACTTTTTGCCTGATATCTTCTGGTGTGGCGGGAAC
>CAJOLB010000039.1 GCA_905235385.1 uncultured Alphaproteobacteria bacterium
CGGGGGCTACTTCGCTCACGCTTCGTTCACGGCGCTCATCGCTAAAGCGACCGGCGTTCTTTCGCCCGCCTTTCACTTGTAGTCAAACCCCTTTTTCCGGTGTTCTCGCCCCGGCTTTACACAATAAAAAAACCGCCTTTCAGGCGGCTTTTTTATTGGTACGCGCACGGGGGCTACTTCGCTCACGCTTCGTTCACGGCGCTCATCGCTAAAGCGACCGGCGTTCTTTCGCCCGCCTTTCGCTTGTAGTCAAACCCCTTTTCCGGTGTTCTCACCCCGGCTTTACACAATAAAAAAACCGCCTTTCAGGCGGCTTTTTTTATTGGTACGCGCACGGGGGCTCGAACCCCGGACCCACTGATTAAGAGTCAGTTGCTCTACCAACTGAGCTATACACGCATCCGTGAATTGAACTCCTTATAACAAACTAAATTTTATTTTGCAACAACTTTTTTGATATTTTTTAAAATAAAAAAAAGCCTTGTAAAACACAAGGCTCTTTAAATAACAAAAAACTTACATATCGAGCGCTTTGCGATATGTGTCAATCAAAAATTCCTGTTCATCACGATCTGCCTGATCCATTTTTCTGAGTTTCAAAATCGCACGCATAATCTTAACATCAAAGCCGGCGCTTTTTGCCTCAGCAAAAACTTCTCGAATATCCGTTGAAATTTCTTTTTTATCTTCTTCTAATTTTTCGATTCTTTCAATAAGAGAGCGTAATCTGTCGCTTGCAATTCCACCGACTTCTGCCATTTTTTTATTCTCCGTAAATCATAAGTTAAACATTTTGTGTTAGAAAAAGACTTAACAAAAAAAAATTTATTTTACAAGTCATATTTTCGGATTATATCAATAAAAAATATAAAGGAAAAAAAGATGCCACAAAATACAAACACAAAAATCTTAGCAACCATCGGTCCGGCAACGGCTACAAAAGATATTTTATCAAAATTAATTGATGCCGGTGCAGATGCTTTTCGTTTTAACTTTTCTCACGGAACCCACGAAGAACACCAAGAACGCTACAAAACTGTTCGTGAACTTTCGAAGAAAAAAAATCGCCACATCTCAATAGTGGCGGACATGCAAGGCCCGAAACTTCGGGTTGGTCGTTTTCAAAACGGGGCAGCCATTCTGAAAGCCGGTCAAAATTTCACGCTTGATTTGAACGAAGATTTGGGTGATGAAAAGCGCGTTAATCTGCCTCATATCGAAATTTTTAAGGCTGTCAAAAAGGGCGATAAATTGCTCTTAAATGACGGAAACATCGTGTTAGAAGTCCTTTCAAAAGATACATCGCATATTAAAACAAAAGTCATTGTCGGCGGAAAACTTTCCGATCACAAAGGTGTCAATCTTCCGAATATTACTTTACCGATTTCAGCCTTGACACCAAAAGATATTAACGATTTAAAATTCGCCCTCAAATTGGGCGTCGACTGGATCAGTCTTTCTTTCGTTCAAAAAGCACAAGACGTTAAAGACGCAAGAAAACTGATTGGCAAAAAAGCCTTAATCATCTCAAAACTCGAAAAACCGAGTGCAATGGAAGAATTAGATGAAATCATTTCGCTTTCAGATGCCATTATGGTCGCCCGCGGCGACTTAGGCGTTGAATGTCCGATTGAAACGGTCCCCGTCCTTCAAAAAAAGATTATCTCAGCTTGCAGAAAGCAAGCCAAACCTGTTATTGTTGCAACTCAAATGTTAGAATCGATGATAAATGCTCCGACACCGACCAGAGCCGAAGTTTCGGATGTCGCAACAGCTGTTTATGACATGGCAGACACGGTCATGCTTTCCGCCGAAACGGCTGTCGGCTCATATCCTGTCGAGTCGGTTGCAATGATGCACCATATTATTGAACAGGTTGAACACGATTCTCACTTTATTGAATGCACGAATAACAATGAAGCCCATGTTTGCTCATTAGAGTCGCTTGGAATTACCTATGCGGCTAAAGAGCTTTCCGAAGTTTTACCGAACGTTGCCGCCATTGTTACATTCACGAACTCGGGCTTTACGACATTTTCAATGTCAAAAGAGCGTCCTGACTTACCGATTGTTGCCATAACTCCTCATGAAAATGTTGCCTCTCGCATGGGAATCGTTTGGGGCGTAAGAGCCGCTGTTGACGAAAAAGTGTTCCAAAACTTTGATATGATTGAAGACATCGCAAACAAACACGTCAAGGCTTTAGGTTTGGGCAAAAAAGGCGAATATATCATCACCACGGCAGGTTATCCTTTTGGTCAAACGCTGCTTACAAACTTGCTTCACACAATTAAAATAAAATAAAAAATATTTCTTTCAAAAAAGTTCTAAGTACCTTCAAATACTTAGAACTTTTTTTTATTCTAGCGAACGATGATAACGAATCTAAATGAAGGCTTCAAATCTCCGCTTTCCCAAGAACGTTTATGAAAACCGTATAATTCAACCTGACCGTTGTTCGTTGCCTGATAGCGAAATATTCTTTCCCCGCCTGCTCCGATTAAATTTGACTTTGAGGCGGCATATTGATCCGATACATTTGCTACAACCATCTGACTTTGAGGATTTGTCTGTATTTCCCAACGATAGCCTGTCGACGGATTTTCGGGCAATTTAATCATAAATTCCTGACCGACGGCAAGCGTAAGCGTTTTTCCGCTGTCCCCCTGATACAGAACTTTTTCATTACACCCCATAAGTGCCAACAACAAAAACAGCGCAATCTTTTTCATAAATCAAACTCCTTAAACAATCCACAACTATATATATCTCTTTTTTCGACATTTTTAAATTTTGTTTCCCTGTTATACACATTTTCCCAATAGTTTCTCAAAAGTGCCTACTTTACATTTAAGCCGGCAAGGTATAGTTTTGCTGGAAATAATACGAAATATTTTGTGAATGGAGATTTAAATATGCGTAATTTTGTGCGCTTTTTACTAAGATGTTTTTTTAGGACTTTTAAGGTTCGTTTTGAGATGCGTTTTGATGTTTCAAAATTGCCTCAAAAAGGTGTTTATATCTCAAACCACGTTTCATGGATTGATCCGATTATTTTATTTGCGTTTCTCCCCGGAAATCCGGTCTTTGCTTTGCATGGACAACTTTATCGAAACTACTGGATTCGCTTATTCTTAAAAACGGCAGATGTCGTCAAACATGACAATATTGATGTTCCTGACTTAAAACATTTAATCTCTACCGTCAATTCAGGACGTTTATGCGTTATTTTTCCCGAAGGCCGCATGACCACAAACGGCAACATTATGAAGATTTATGAATCTGCCGGCTTGCTTGCCGACAAAACGGATTCTCCCGTTATTCCGATTTGGATTAACGGCTTGCAATATTGCCATTTTTCAAAAACGGGCGGTAAACTCCCTCATCGTTATTTTCCGCACGTTAAAATTGTCGTAGATGCCCCTCGCCCGCTGAAATTAAAAGACGAGCTCCGTCACCAACGTAACCACATTTCAAACGAAATCTACATGATTATGCGCGAACAGATGTTTGAATCCATTTACGATAAGAAAATGACAGTTTTCACGCAATTGATTAAGGCTTCAAAGATTCATGCCAAACGCTGCTTCGGTTTGCGTCGTCCGTATGTCTTGGAAGATATCACCAGAAAACCGAAAACATTTAAAGACATTATGTTGGCATCTTATGTTTTGGGGCGCCATTTTTCAAAAATTTCAAAACATCAGGAATCTATCGGCATTATGTTGCCGAACTCTGTTGCCGCAATCTGCACATTTTTCGGGCTGAATGCCTATGGTCAGGTTCCTGTTATGATTAACTTTTCAGCCGGTTCCCAAAATGTCACAAGCGGTCTTAAAACGGTATTGGCGCAAAAAGTAATCACTTCAAAAATGTTTGTTAAAAAAGCAGGTTTGGAATCTCTTGTTCAAGCGATCCAAAACGAAGGCATAGAAATCATATACCTTGAAGATGTCGGTAAATCCGTTTCGATTTTTGCCAAGATTCTCGCTTTATTGCAATATAAAGTTAAGTATGTTCCCTATAAAGCCACTCCTGATGACAGAGCCGTTATCTTGTTTACTTCAGGTTCCGAAGGCGCACCGAAAGCCGTTGTCCTTTCAAACAGAAACGTTATTTCAAACGTATGGCAGATTGCCACATTTGAAACCCTGAACAAACGTGATGTCGTCATGAACTCAATGCCGATTTTCCACAGTTTCGGGCTTGTTTTGGGAACGCTTTATGCCCTATATCAAGGTGCCAAGGTTTTCTTATATCCTTCGCCGCTTCATTTCCGTATCATCTCTGACTTGCTTTATGAATTAAGCGCAACCGTGATGATCGGAACAGACACATTTTTCCGCAGCTATGCAAAAATTTCACACCCGCTTGATTTCGGCTCATTGCGTTTATGTTATGCCGGTGCGGAAGGTGTTAAACTTGACACACGCAACTTATTAAACGAAAGACTGGGCGCACGCTTAATGGAAGCCTACGGAACGACAGAATGCTCTCCTGCCGTTGCCGGAAACAACATGGTCTTTAACAAATTCGGCACAATCGGAAAACTCTGCCCCGGAATGGAATGCCGTTTAGAAACAGTCGACGGCATTGAAAAAGGCGGCGAACTCGTTGTCAAAGGACCGAATGTTATGGCCGGCTATATTTTAGCCGAACATCCGGGCGTTTTGGTTCCGCCGCATAACGGCTGGTATCACACGGGCGATGTTGTTGAAATTGATGAAATCGGCTTTATCAAAATCAAAGACCGCATCAAACGTTTTGCCAAAGTCGGCGGTGAAATGGTTTCATTAAAAGCTGTCGAAAACATGATTAATTCCGCTTTTGAAGGCAGAGATGATTTTTGTTGCGGCGTTGTGGCTGTTCCTCATGAAAACAAGGGCGAACAAATTATTTTGGTCACAAACGAACAGACTTTAACGACGGAAAATCTTCGCGAGTTTATCAAACAAAACGGTTATCCCGAGCTTTATATGCCTCGCCGCATTATCTATCGCGACAAAATACCGACTTCGGCAACCGGTAAGGTCGACAACGTTACCTTAAAGAAAGAAGTTCTTACCGAACTTGCGAAAGCGGCATAATTTCAAAGGCGGTTTTAAAAACCGCCTTTTTTCTTTCTGAGCACATCCGTTTTTTTATTGACTTTTGAGAAAAAAAATCTCATCATATCGCTGTCATTTGAAATCAAATGATGGTGTTCAATAGCACCTTAAACCAAACCTCCAATCAGGAGGAGTTTCCGATATAAGCGCATTTATGTGTCGAATAAGGAAAGCTGAGGTTTAACAGTTTATTGAGCTCCTCCATTTTGAGTTTTTCAAAATGGATTTTTTATATAAAAGAAAGGCTCAACCATGAAAACAAAATCCCTAACAGCGCGCGGACGTATGCACGATAATTCACCCAACCCGATTGATATTCATGTAGGAACACGCATCAAATTACGCCGCCAAAGCCTAAAAATTTCACAAGACACCCTCGCAAAACAGATCGGTATAACCTTTCAACAAATCCAAAAATACGAAAAAGGCTCAAATCGTATCAGCGCAAGCAGGCTTTGGGACATCGCAAACGCCCTGAATTGTCCTATTGAATTTTTCTTTTCGAATATGCCTGTAAAAATTCAAAATCTCAGCCCGTCTGCAATCATAACCGGCATTGCCGCCTCACCTATTTCTTCAACAGACCCTCTAAAGTCGGCAGAAATACTTGAACTCATTCGCGATTATCAAAAAATAAAAATACACAACCTTAAAACCTGTCAATACTTAAAACTTTTGATTCATCAAATATCCTTAAGCCCTACAAATCAAAAAAGCACTCAATCAAAACTTCCGGACTATTAAAACATTAAAATGTTATAGATATATTTTTTATGAAATTCGTTTACTGGATTAACATTTTTTTTCAGCATAAAGTATTAAACATGAAAGAATATATCAAAAAATCCCTTGCCTTTAAGATTAAGGCCCTGCGTGAAAGCTCAAACTTAACGCAGGAAGATTTGGCATCAAAATGCAACGTCAGTTGGCGCACAATTTCAAATCTTGAGCGAGGTCTTGTCGTTCCGGACTTATTGATGATCATTCAGATGTCGAAAATTTTTAACACAAAAATAGATGATTTGCTCAACCTCAAAATTGATTCGTCTAAAAGCAAATCTCGCTTAGAACGCGAACAATTCTTAATTGAAAAAATCAAAACCTTAAATGACAAATCGCTTGACTTTTTACTCGATGAGCTGATTCTTATTTTTAAACATTTTAATTAATCTGTTTACCGCTCAATACTTTTTCTAGCTCATTCATATAAAATCGATACGCTTCTTCGACAACATAAGCACAAAAATCAAAATTTTCTTGTTTTAAACGAACGATTAAATCATAAAATTTCTCACTGATTTTCAAAAGTTTTTCAGCATTTTTTTCATTTTGATATGCCATTTTATTCAATCCTTATCATTTTTTTCTTGATAATAACATTTTATATGTTACCTTTCTTAAAATGAAGAATCTGATTTCATATATTAGATATATAAAATGAGCACAAACATTTACGCAGATTTAGCAAAAATCAAAAAACTTCTCTGTTTGGAAGAATCGGTCAGATACGGCTCAATATCCAAAGCCGCAGAAAACAACGGACTGAAACAATCCAATATGTCTGCCCTGATTAAAGATTTTGAAAAAGAAACCAATCAAAAACTCATCACACGTCTTTCAAAAGGCGTAAAATTGACGGAAGACGGCTACACCTATTACGCCGCCGCTTGTGAAATTAAAAACACGCTAAAAAAACTTGAAGAAGAAAAGAACCTGATTTCCCCCCTTACCGGTTCCGTTAAGTTATGGATCAGCGACGGATTGGGACTTGGCGTTCTCTCAAAGTGTTTTCATAATTTTTATCAAAATTACCCGAAAGTCAATATTGAGATTACCTGTTCTGTTGAGATGCCGAAATTAGATGAATTTGATATGGGTGTATTATTTCAAAAACCGCAAATCAAAGGTCTGAGCATAAAGAAGGAATACATCTTAAAATTCAGCCTTTTTGCGTCAAAAGAATATATTACAAAATTCGGCATTCCCAAAAATCTTGACGATTTATGTCTCAATCACAAAATCTGCGACCGCAAAAACTATGGTTCTTATTCAAAAAAATGGGCAGAGATTATTTCAAAAGCCTCATCTGTTACCTCTGTTACAAATTCGTCAGCCATGCTTTTAAGTCTCATCAAAGACGGTATCGGTATCGGTTTACTGCCCATCGGCACTGCATTCAAAGAAGATAATTTAATTGAAATTAAAAATATTCCGGTCAATTTTCAAATAAAATTTTGGCTTGTATTGCGCAAAGACACAGAAAATTCTGAAAAGATCAAAGCTCTGACAAAAATTATTGATTTTGAATCTGCAAAATTATAAAGCGCGCCAAAGCAATGGCTTGCGGTGTATTTTGAGCACAAACCCACACACTTTGCACCACATCTTTACCCAATCTGCACTCCGTTGAAACAAGCTCATCGGCCCCCTTCGGCTCATAACTGCAAACACAGACATCTGCATTTTTTTCCTCATCTGCCATAAGCACAACAGTTTCAAACATATCGAGATTGCGAACTCTCAAACCTTTTGAAACATAAAGCCGAAGAATTTTTTCATGTGAATCATCATGAGAAATACAAGCATTCAGGCACTCTTCCATTTTATAAACATCAGAAATTAAATCAAGCGTAGCGAACGTCGGTTTAACACCGTGTGCCGTTCGTTCGAACAAAACCTTACCCAGCAAGATTTCCGTTTCTTTAATCAACTTACTTAAATTTGAAGTTTTAATCCCGTTTTTTTGAGCCGCCAAACTGATGGATCCGGTATCAGCAACTTCTTTAACATAAAGCAAATTTCGAAATAAAAGGGCTTTTGTTTTAACCGACATTTTTTAAAATCCCAAAAAGATATTCCCCAAAATATATATCACCACATATAAGTAGTATATACAAAAATTCTGATGTCAAGCTATAATCGGTATTATGTCTGATTTTGTTGATATAAAAGTTGTATCCTCTTCTCAAGAATTTAATGATGCGATGCAAATTCGCCGTCAGGTTTTTGTTGAAGATCAAGGCATTGACCCTGCTTTAGAATTTGACGGCAATGATTTTTCGGCAACTCATCTCATCGCTTATTTTGAAAACAAACCGGTCGGCACCATCCGTTTGCGTTATTTCAAAGATTTTGTAAAAATCGAGCGTTTGTGCGTTACAAAAAACATGCGAAAAACAAACACTTCCGCCCTCTTAATTGAATCATCACTTTCATTTTGCGCATCAAAAGGTTTTGAACACGCGCACGCTTTATGCAAAAAAGAGCTTTTGGACCGTTGGGGAAAAGCCGGCTTTTTCCCGATAGAAAACGCCCCATCGGTCAATCAAAACGGTATGACTTTAGTGCCTATCGCTAAAAAACTTGCGCTTCCTCAAAATCACATCACTCTTCAAACCTCGCCCGAAATTTTAAATTTGCGCGAAGGAGAGTGGTTTGAATCTCAAAAAATCGCACGAACGGAAACACTTGACAGAACAGAGCAAATCAAACATTTTGTTTCCATGACGAACAAAGTCCGCAACTTAAAAATCGCGCCGCACATACCCCCGCTTAACTGGCACCCGCCTTTGAGATATGATGTGGTTGATTTGTTCGAAAAAACAAAATAAAAAAACTTCTTGCATTTTAAAAAAAATGTGTTAAACATAGCGCACTTGCCTTTCAAAAGGCAGGTATTTGTTTTAATTTTTCGTGGGAGAACAGCCATGTTCAAAACCACGAACCTAGCAATAAGAGGTATAAAATGGCTAAGTCTAAGAAAAAGATTTTAGGTTTAATCAAGCTTCAAATTGCCGCAGGTAAGGCAACACCTTCTCCTCCGGTCGGACCGGCACTCGGTCAAAAAGGCTTGAATATTATGGAATTCTGCAAAGCATTTAACGCTGCAACACAAAGTTTGGAACCGGGCATTCCTGTTCCGGTTATCATCACGGCTTATGAAGATAAGAGCTTTACTTTTATCACAAAATTGCCGCCGGTGGCATACTATATCAAAAAAGCAGCAAATGTTAAATCTGCTTCTAAAGAACCTGGAAAATCTTTTGCCGGCCAAATTACGCTCGCACAAGTTAAAGAAATCGCTGAAAAGAAAATGCCTGACCTCAACTGCTCAACAGTTGAATCAGCCATGAATATGGTTAAAGGTCAAGCCGTTTCTATGGGCATTAAGGTAGTGGAGTAGTATCATGGCAGGAAAAAGAATTGTAAACGCATATAAAAACGTCGAAAAAGACAAAGCATATGCATTAAAAGACGCAATTAAAATCGTTAAAGAAAACGCAACCGCAAAATTTGATGAAACAGTTGATTTGGCAATCAATTTGGGTGTTGATCCGAAATATGCCGATCAAATGATCAGAGGCGTTTGCCCGCTTCCTCACGGAAACGGCAAAAAAATCCGCGTTGCCGTATTTGCTCAAGGCGAAAAAGCTGATGAAGCCAAAGCTGCAGGCGCAGATATCGTTGGCGCAGAAAACCTCGTCGATTCAATCTTAGGCGGCAAAATCGACTTCGACCGTTGTATTGCCACCCCTGATATGATGGGTATGGCTGGTAAAGTCGCTCGTGTTTTGGGCCCCAAAGGCTTAATGCCGAACCCGAAACTCGGCACGGTTACGCAGATGTTGCATCTGCCGTTGCTAAAGCCAAAGCCGGTGAAGTTCAATTCCGTGTTGAAAAGAACGGTATTGTTCATGCCGGTGTTGCAAAGGTTTCTTTTGACGAAGATAAAATTTATGATAATGCTAAGATGTTTATCGACACCATTATCAAAGCCAAACCGCAATCCTTGAAGGGCACATATTTGAAAAAGATTTCAATCAGCTCAACAATGGGTGTCGGTGTTAAAGTTGATTTAACAGCTTTATAATTTGGCTTAAAACCTTTCAAAAAGACCTCTTGAAAAAGAGGTCTTTTTTTATATTTTCTTCACCTGAAACTTCTGTTTTAATCGTTATCTGTATGTTTTATCTTTAAAATTTTCTTTAAACACATAAAAGAGCTTGAATCATTTTCTAAACTTTGAATCTTATCTTATTGAAAAAATATCATTTTTTATTTTTATATATTTCGGATTCGTAATATAAACTTGACGACAAAGTATTTACTGTAGTATATTCCTTTCTAGGAAACGACCTGTTCAGTCGAACAATACACCAAATTTATTGTATCATTCAACTTAACAAACATTCTTTTTTTTATTGCCTTTTCAAAACATTTTTGTTAAAACCTCTTTCATGAAAAGAACAAAACATAAAAACATAAACGGCTGGCTGATTATCGACAAACCCCAAGGCATCGGCTCAACAGATGTTGTCAATCAAACACGCCGGCTTTTTGATGCCAACAAAAACGGCCATGCCGGCACATTAGATCCGTTTGCCACAGGTGTTTTGCCGATTGCCTTTGGCGAAGCAACAAAATTGATTCCCTTTGTGATGGACGGCAACAAAATTTATGAATTTACGTTAAAATTCGGCTTTTCGACCAACACCGATGACATTGAAGGCACCCCCGTTCAAACAGGCGGACACATTCCGTCAAAACAAGAAATTTTGGCTGTTTTACCTTCATTTTTAGGAAAAATTGAGCAAACGCCTCCTCCCTATTCCGCCATCAAAATAAACGGTGAACGTGCCTACAAACTGGCCCGTGAGGGAAAAAACGTTGATATGCCGCCCCGTTTGATAACCATACAATCCCTTGAACTTTTAGAACAAATTTCTTCTGACTCATATACTTTTCGCGTTGAATGCTCAAAAGGAACATACGTTCGCGCTCTTGGCCGTGATATTGCCTTAAAACTCAATACTTTCGGACATTTAACAACACTGCGACGAACAAAATGCGGATTTTTTTGCATCTCTGATACGATTTTACTGGAAAATCTAAAAAAAATAGTGTATGAGAATGAGATGCAAGATTCTCTTCTGCCGATTTCGACCCCGCTGCGCGACATCGCGGCGCTGGCCATAACTGCGGAAGATGCCGTTAAATTAAGGCTTGGACAAAGCTTGTCCCCTAAAAATTACGATGTTACAAAATACATCGGAAAAATAATGGGAGCTTTTGAAAACGATTGTTTAACAGCGCTTGTTCGAATCGATGAAAGAAAAATTTCGCCGATTCGTGTGTTTAACTTAATTTAAAAAAAGGAAAATTTAAGATGTCGATTACAAACGAACAAAAACAAGAAATTATTGCAAAATACGGTACAAAACCGGGCGATACAGGTTCTCCTGAAGTTCAAATCGCCATTTGGACATATCGTATCAACGCTTTGATTGAACACTTCAACGTTCACAAAAAAGATTTACACTCTCGCTTAGGTTTGATGAAGATGGTCAGCCGTCGTCGTCACTTGCTTGATCACTTAAAATCTAAGAGCGCTGATCGTTATCAAGCCATCATTAAAAAGTTAGATTTACGTAAGTAATCTGATAAAAATTAAAAACTGCGGAGCATAGAGCTCCGCAGTTTTCATGAAATCCTGGCATGGGGCCAGGTGAGGTTTTAGTATAGGAAAGGTAAAAAATATGATCGATTTTAAAGTTTGTCGCAAAGAATTAGAATGGGGCGGCAGAAACTTAGTTTTAGAAACAGGTAAAATTGCAAGACAAGCCACAGGCGCCGTTGTCGCAACTTATGGAAAAACAGTTGTTGTCGCAACCGTCTGTGCCGCTAAAGAAGTTGCAGCTGATCAGGATTTTTTCCCTTTAACCGTTAATTATCAGGAAAAATATTATGCCACAGGTAAAATCCCCGGTGGTTTTATGAAACGCGAAGGCAAGCCCTCTGAGCGTGAAATTTTAATCTCGCGCCTGATTGACAGACCGATTCGCCCGCTGTTTCCTGATGCTTTCAAAAACGAAGTGCAAATTGTGTGCACAACCGTTTCACATGACCAAAAAAATGATTCAGATGTCGTTTCTATGATTGCCGCATCTGCTGCACTCGCTGTTTCGGGCATTCCTTTCATGGGTCCGATCGGCGCTGCAAAAATCGGCTATAAAAACGGCGAATACATTTTAAACCCGACCATTAGTGAACAAAAAACATCTGAATTGGAACTCGCCGTTGCGGGTACATCTGAAGGTGTGTTAATGGTTGAATCCGAAGCAAACGAACTTTCCGAAGAAGTTATGCTTGGCGCTGTTATGTTTGGTTTTGAAAGCTTCCAACCTGTTATTAAATTAATTAACGAGTTAAAAGCTGAGGCAGGAAAACCTGCTTGGGAAGAACCTGTATTTCCGAAAGAATATGATGCTTTATGCGAACGCATCGAAAAAGAATACAAAACGGAATATGAAAACGCTTTCAATATTGTCAACAAACAAGAGCGTTTGGACACATTGAGCCAAATCGGCGAAAAATTCAAAGCTTCTGTTGACTCTGAAAACGAACTCGAAGTTAAATATGCACCTGAAGCCATCGAGCACATGATGCACAAAACAATGCGTGAAAAGGTCTTATCAACCGGCAAACGTATTGACGGACGTGATACAAAAACCGTTCGCCCGATTGAATGTCAGATTGACGTTTTGCCGACCACACACGGTTCTGCTTTGTTCACGCGCGGTGAAACGCAAGCCATGGTTGTCACAACATTAGGCACCGATGATGATGCTCAAATTGTTGACGGTTTAATGGCCGAATATCGCCAAGATTTCATGCTTTATTACAACTTCCCGCCTTTTTCTGTCGGCGAATGTGGCAGATTAGGCACCCCCGGACGCCGCGAAATCGGACACGGAAAGCTTGCATGGCGCGCAATTCACCCGATGCTTCCGACAGATAAAGAATCGTTCCCTTATTCAATCCGTGTTGTATCAGATATTATGGAATCTAACGGCTCTTCATCAATGGCAACTGTTTGCGGCACAACGCTTTCGCTTGAAGCCGCAGGTGTTCCGATGAAGAAACCTGTTGCCGGAATTGCCATGGGCTTAATCAAAGAAAATGACGGTCGTATTGCTATTTTGACTGACATTTTAGGTGATGAAGACCACTTGGGCGACATGGACTTTAAGGTTGCGGGCACAAAAGATGGTGTAACAGCTTTGCAAATGGATATTAAAATCACATCCATCACAAAAGATATCATGAAAAATGCCCTTGCCCAAGCGCATGAAGGCCGTATTCATATCTTAGGCGAAATGGCAAAAGCAATAGCCGAACCTCGTGCCAAAGTGTCTGAATTGGCTCCGCGTATCATTACCTTAAAGATTCCGACAGATAAAATCCGTGATGTTATCGGTACGGGTGGCAAGGTTATCCGCGAAATCATTGAAAAAACAAATACAAAAATTGATATCACGGATGACGGCATTGTCAAAATTGCCTCTGTCAACACCAAAGACGGCGAAGCTGCCTTGAACATCATTATGGATATTGTCGCTGAACCTGAAGAAGGTGTGATTTATCACGGCACAATCACCAAAATTATGGACTTTGGCGCATTTGTCCGCTTTGTCGGTTCGACAGAAGGCTTAGTTCATATTTCAGAAATCAAAAATGAACGCATTGCCTCTGTTTCTGACTTCTACAAAGAAGGCGACAGCATTTGGGTAAAATGCATCGGTATGGACAACCGTGGAAAATGGAAACTTTCCGCAAAGCGCGTTGACCAAGAAACAGGCGAAGATTTGGAAAAATAATTTTCCATGTCTTAAAAACGAAGCCTCTCAACTGAGAGGCTTTATTTTTTTCTTGAAAAATATTCTTTATGCGTGCCCCGTTTCAAAAACAAACCGATTGAGCTCTATCTTTGTTTCATCCATAGCTCTGTCCCATTTAAGCTCATCTTCGGTATGAAACAAAATCTCGTTTGAACTGTCCGCAACAAGCCAGTCATTGTTAATCAACTCTCTTTCAAGCTGATTGGGCTCCCAAGAGCAATAGCCGAGTGCCACCAAATTTTCTTGCGGTCCGATACCGTAAGCAATGTCTTTCAGAATATCCAAACTTGAAGAAACGGAAACATGGTCATCAACCTGAAATGTGCCGGGCTTTAAATATTCCGAGCTGTGCAACACAAACCCTCTGATTTTTTCCAAAGGTCCCCCCTGATACAAAAACATCTGCTCCAAATTTTCAAAACGCTGAGCATCCAGAGGAACCGCCAAATCGGACAAAGAAAAATCTTTCAATTTTTTATTAATCATAAACCCCATGGCACCTTCTTGACCATGTGAACAAATATAAATCACGCTCTTGCGAAAAGATTCGTCATCAATTTTCGAAGTCGAAACCAAAAACTTTCCTGTCAAATATTTATCACCGATAAGCGCCATTTATTGTACATATCCTAAAATTATATTTGTTCATCAACAAAAGTTATTATATCATATTTTTGAAAAAAAGAAAACATTTTTAAATACTGTGTCATATGCCTAAATTCTTATCTTATATAGTGTTTTTATTCTTAAGTTTCAATATTTCGACCGCTTTTTCGGCAGAAATTGTTTTTGAACCTTTAGAAAACGACCTCAATGAGATACAAGCTCCTGACTTTTTAAATGCCTCCAATCTCCCACACCCCGCCCAAATGTACAACATTTTAAGGGAAGATGACAATTCGCCGATCGGCGCACTGATTATTTTAGGTCGCTACTTTGACGCTCGATATCCGAAAGATAGCATAAAAGCTGATTTTTCGGAAGACATTGCACTCATTTTTCCAAATCTGTCGCCTGATGATTTACAAAAAACGACTGATCGAATCAGAACTGCTGTTTTTATCTATCGCGCCGTAAAGCAAAAAATCGATGAAACCAAACAGAAAGCCCTTGTTCCCAAAGATCCGCCGCTTATTGTTTCTGATGATGAATATGCCATTATCGGTGACAGAGATTATCTTGAAACGGAGCCCGATCAAGTTGCCGTTATTTCAGACTTTAAAAAAGTGATCGGATACAGCCACAACAAACGCGAAATTGAAGCTATGGAAGAATGGCTTTATCACGCAAATGATAAAAACAAACCCTCCACAGATTTTGAAAAATTCCGCCAAATGCTTTCAAAAATCGAATTTTCCAAAATTCCCTCTTACGGCGTGAGCCTTCCTTCCCCGTTTGTCGGAAATGCCGGCATCGGCAAATGGATCGAAGAAGAAGGCATAAAAGCGCGCTTGATTTCGGAGACAGCGCGCATATCATCAAATGTTGCCTTTTTAACGGCCTTGCACTTAACCATTCCCAACCACAGAATAATGCTCGCAACCCGTCTTGACGATGAACACGCAAAGCCCGTCATTCGCCTGACAGACACAAAAAACGTCGCCTCATACGATGTTTTTTACCCGCTCCCTGTTCAAGTAACATATAAACAAATGCTTGGCGCATATCGCGGCGATTTTGCTTTTCCGATAAAAATAACACCTAAAGAGCCCCAAAAAGATGTTTCTTTCAAAGCTGAAATTACTTTTCAAAATTGCGACATAGAATTAGATTGTTTCACACAAACCTTAACGCCGGATATTATCATAGAATCTGATTTGTCAGGCTCTAACACATCTTCATCTATGCGAAACTTTATCCGTCAAAGCTATTACAACATTCCGCAAGAAAAAAACAAATACATTAAATTAAGCAATTTTTCTATCAAAAACGAAAACTCAACACTTAACTTTGAATTTGACATAAACGCTCGCCCCCGTGACATTGCTTTTTTTCTTGAAAACAGGGATGGAACGCTTTTTTATGCACCCGAAATCATGATCGGAAGCGATAAAATTTATATTCAAACTTCTCCGCTTGAAAACCAAACGGATTTTCTCTCTTCACCGCTTAAATATACGGTTCGCCTGAATAACTACAGCACCCTTAGCCAAATATTTATTCCCGATGCATATCAAAAAATTTCCGCTTCTGAAACGCTGTTTCACACGTGTTTGCTTTTATTCATAACAGGGCTTTTGTTTTATTTAACACCATTCGGCTTTGCTTTAACACAATTCCCGTTGTTTGAGCAAAACACCGCCAAAAAACGCAAAATATATCTTATCGGCAAAACCACAACCTTGTTTATAGGGATTGAAACGCTTTTTGCATTTCTGACAACCAATCCTGACATTGTTTATTTTTCAGCACAAAACAACCTGCCATACCTAAGCTTTGCGCTCGCAATTTTAAGCACGCGCATCTTAAGCCTTAATTTCAAATATCCGAATGAAAAAAAATCTCCGACATTGTTAGGAATAATAGACGCTACCCAAATTTTGTTTTTTATTCCGTTATTAACCGTCTTTTTGAACTATAAAACCATTGAAATTATTCAAAATATGACGTTAACAAACGCTCTTTTGTATGGTATCCCTTTTTTACTTGCGCTGATAATACCGACTGTTCTTCACAGTCTTCCGAAAACTTCAGGCTTCAAAAACTTAAAAGCACTGCACCTTGTCCTGATATATATTGCATTGTTCATCTCGTGGCTCGCTATTTTGTGTTCAATAATTTTCTTAATCAGCGCATGGTCATTGTTTAAGGTTGGAATTTTTACACTTATCGGGCTGTTGATTTTAAAATATCTGTTTCATTTCTGGGAGGCTTTATATAAAGCGGAGCTCCCTCAAAACTACATATCAAACACTAACCGCGTTTTGGTCTGTTTATTTGCCATAATGCTTGCTCTTTTAGGTCTTGGCATATCCTCTTCCGGTTCTCTGAGACCTTTGCCATCAAAACCTGATTTATCTTCTCTCAACGAACAGATATCAAATGGTCAAAAAATCCTGATCGGTTTTCAATCTCCGAGCTGTTTATTATGTAAATATAACAACTTTACGACTTTAACCGAAGAGCTGATTAAAACGCTCAAAGACGAATATCAAATCACATATCTTCCGGTTATGGAAGCACAACCGAGCGCGCAAACAATTCAGTTTTTGAAAAAGCATAAAACCCATAAATTGCCGCTATACATTTTATATTCGCCGCAAACACCCCAAGGTGTCGTTTTACCGAAAACGCTCAACGTCAACACACTTAATCAAACATTTGACAATTTTAATATTTATCCTTCCTCATCATCATTTAAAGAAGTTCTTGAAAAAAGACGAAAAACACCTTTACGATAAATCCATAAATTAACAACCCCCAAAATAACTGATATTGAGCCGAACAGATACAAAAAGTAATACCAGTTCATTTCATTTTCCTGCATCAAAACGGTCTGCCTGCCTGTATGAATAAACAAGATTGAAAGGGCTGTTAATGCGAAAGCCGAAACAAACCCCAAAAGCCAAACACGCTTCAAAACCAAGTCCGGCACGGAAAATGCCATCAAAAGATAAATAAAGAAAAGCGCAATAAATAAAAACACTTCCATTTCATATACTCCCATTATTTTGCAAAAAGATATATGAAATGATTTTAAAATTTCAATGATTGTCTTTAGGCGTTATAATTTAAACCCCAAATAGAATAACGCGAAGGATCATTGCCCCAGTTTTCGCGCACCTTCACAAATAAGAACAAATGTATGCGTTCTTCAAGCATTTCTTCTAACTCTTTGCGTGCCGATGAACCTATTTTTTTAATCATCTGCCCGCCTTTGCCTAAAATGATGATTTTTTGGTTATCACGCTCCACATAAATTGTCATCTCAGCTCTGACCGATCCGTCATCTCTTCGTTCCCAAAGTTCCGGCTCAACCGTTAAGGCATAGGGCAATTCATCGTGCAAATATAAGAAAAGCTTTTCGCGCACCACCTCCGCCGTGAGCAATTTTAAGGGCATATCAGACATTTGCTCTTCCGGATAAAACCATGGTGATATGGGAAGATTTTGAGCCACATAATGATAAAATTCATCCATACCCTGCCCCGTTGAGGCTGAAACCATAAAAGTTTCCTCAAAAACATATTCAGCGTTTATCTCAGAACTTAAAGCAAGTAACTTTTCTTTTCCGACCAAATCCGTTTTGTTTAAAAGCAAAACAGCTTTCATCTTTTCATTTTTTAATTTTTGAACAATTGCCTTAGTTTCATCATCAAAACCGCGTTTGGCATCAACCACAAGCACCACCATATCAGCATCTTTTACACCGCCCCACGCAGCCGAAACCATCGCTCTGTCAAGCCGACGTTTCGGATTAAAAATACCCGGCGTATCTAAAAACACAATCTGCGTATTTTCATAAATACCGATACCCTTAACAACAGCGCGTGTTGTTTGAGCCTTAGGCGACACAATCGAAACCTTAGAACCGGCAAAATGATTTGTAACGGTCGATTTTCCGGCATTCGGTGCGCCGATAAGGCTCACAAATCCGGCTCTTGTTTCAATCACATCAGCCATGGTTTGCTTCCAAAATTTTCAACAATTCCGCAGCAGCATTTTGCTCTGCAAGCTTTTTATTCTTGCCAACCCCCATCGCCGAGCCTTTACCTTCAACAGAAACCTTAATATAAAACACCGGTTCGTGTTCCGTTCCTTCCTTTTTGACAACCTCATATAAAGGTGCGCCAACCTTCAGCTGATGAACAAATTCTTGCAAAATTGTCTTATGATCTCTCTCGGGAGCACAACTTTTTTCGATGTGTTTTTTAAAATGTCTGTCCACAAACGAAATAGCTGTTTCAAAACCGCCGTCTAAACAAATAGCTCCGATAACAGCTTCCATAACATCGCACAAAACATTTTCATTTTCTGAAAGCCCTTGAGGATTTGCTTTGATATAATGATTTAAGTTAAGCTCACGCGCGACTTCCGCCACGGTTTCTTTTCGAACCAATTTCACAAAACGCGGAGACAAATCACCCTCCGGCTCGTTTTTAAATGTAAAATAGAGCAAATGAGCCATCGAAACGCCCAAAACACGATCGCCTAAAAACTCAAGACGTTCGTAATTCTTTTGAACATTTCCGGTAATACTGCTATGTGTCAAAGCCTGTTTCAAAAGCGAAACGTTTTGAAAATGATATCCCAGAACAGCCTCTAAATCCACCATTTAATAAAGCCCTTTAAAGAGTTTTTTCCAGCGAATAGCCTTTGGCCATGTCCATGGCTTATACCATTTTCCTTTGTCATTATGTGAAAAGAACAAAAAGCGAGCTTTTCCGACCAAATTTTCTTCAGGCACAAAACCGACATGAACCCTGCTGTCATCAGAGCGGTCTCTGTTATCGCCCATAACAAAATAATGCCCCTCAGGAACGGTTAATTTTTGTGTATTATCAACCTTGTTTTCAAAATCAGACATCTCTAAAACACGGTGTTTCATGCCGCCGGGCAAAGTCTCAATATATTCTTGATAGGTTTCGGGACGCACAACATATTCTTTGAGTATATATTCGCCCACAAATTCCCTCTCAACAATCTCACCGTTAACATAAAGACGGCCGCGGCTGACCTGAATTGTATCCCCCGGCAAACCGATCACACGTTTAATAAAATCCGTGCGGTTATCTTTCGGATATTTAAAAACCACAATATCGCCGCGCTTCGGCTCTCCTTTCCAAATACGCCCTTTAATCGGCGCTAAGCTAAACGGAAAAGAGTGTTTTGAATAACCGTAAGTATATTTTGAAACGAAAAGATAATCCCCGACTTCCAATGTCGGATACATTGAGCCTGAAGGAATACGAAACGGCTCAAAATATAAACTTCTGATCAACATCGCAATCAAAACGGCATAAATAATCGTTTTTATGGTGTCAAAAACACTTTCTTTCTTTTTTTCTTTTTTCATTTTAAAATCCAAATAAAACCAAACATGAAATGAATATGATACATTTTGCTTTAATTATCAAGCATAATTTAAATACTTTTTCATAAAACAAAGAAAGCGCACATAAAGTGCGCTTTCTTTATAAAAGATTTTTATTATCTGTAACGAAGGCGGAATTTGTTAACCGATCCTTCTTTTGCGACTTCATTTGCTTCTCTAACGGTATAGATCAAGCGACCGCGCTGTCTGTCTAAGCCGGAACTTGAAGAAGACGAAGACGAAGGCAGACTAAAGCCGGAAGGTATTTCCCAGTTAGCATATTCGCTTTCGGCTAAATTTATAACCGGAACAAAACCGAAAATATATTCATAAGCCTCTTCTGCCGAGTCGAAAGTATAATCGGAATCTTGAACAGTTACCGTAATTGTTCCGTCATCATTGTATGCAAATGTTACAGTTTGTGAATTTCTAGAATTTTGTGTGCTTATAATACGGTTTTCATCATCATAAGTTATGGTATTATAAACGTCTAAAAAGTAACCATCCTTAACACCGTTAAATTTACCGTTTTTATCATATACAATTCCTCCCATAGAATAATGATCAGAAAATATATAATAATCCGGCGTATTATTTTTAACTGAATCAGAATTGTTATATTCAACCTGAACATAACCTTCATCGGTTTTTTGAGAAAGATATTTATAATCCGGCGTGTTGTTTGCAATAGCTTCTGCAGAATTATATTGTACGGTTAATTCTGTTAATTTATTCCAGCCTTCTCCATAAGTGCTGTAAGTTTCATATTTATAACTCGGTGTATGATTTTCCCTCGCTTCCAGAGAATCATAATCATAATATTCAGACTTATAAGAAGTTGTATATCCGTTTTCATCATAACCTCTTTCAGATTTATAATCTGGTGTATTGGTTGCAATAGCTTCCGCGGAATTATAGTATGCCTCTGAAGTTTGCTTTCCATTTCCATCATAAGTATATTCGCTTTTAGAATCCGGCGTATTGCTTGCAACAGATTCTGCAGAATCATAGTATGTATATGAAGTTTGCTTTCCGTTTTCATCATAAATAGATTCCGATTTCTTATCCGGCGCGTTGTTTGCAACAGCTTCCGCCGTCTCATAGTAGGTAGATGAAGTTCTATACCCATTTCCATCATAAGTATATTCCGTTTTCTTATCCGGCGTATCATTTGCGACGGCTTCCGGTGAGTTCCATTCTGTATATGAAGTTGTCTTTCCGCTTTCATTATAACGGCTTTCTGTTTTTTTATCTACCGTATTGCTTGCAATTGATTCTTGGCTGTTATATTGAAGAATGGTTTGCGTTCCGTCCTCATCATACGAATATTCATGTTTTTGTGTCAGCGTTTTTGTGGTATCATAATACACATATGAAGTCGTCTGACCTTGCGAGTTGTAATAATAGGTGTAGTAGTGCCCGTCCTTATAAGTACACGTATAGCGTGTTTTCACACCATTCCATGTATATGTCGTGCAACCGGCCATTACCTCGCCCGAAAATAAGGCCAAAACACCGGCTAACATTAAAATTTTCTTATTCATTTTCTTATCTCCTGATAATATTTCATAATAAAGCGTCAACTTTAAAGGAACCTATTTTTTTTACGATTCGGGCATTTCGATTTTTCTTGACTTTTCAATAAAATTGATGTATGATTTTTTTATAAGGAATCGTAAAAAAAATAGGTTCCTTTAAAGTTTACACTTGGGAGATAAGGAAATGAAGATTAAATATACTTTAGCGTTCTTGTTATTGGTCTCGCCGGCTTTTATCGGCAACGCTTTTGCCGATCCGGTCAATGAATATGACAGCCAAGGGCGTATCACAAAAACAACTTATGATGACGGAAGTTATGATAGTTATTCCTATTACTATAGCAGCGTATATAAAAATACTTATAATGCCGCCGGCCAGCAAACAGGATATTATTATTATCCTAATGCTACAGCTGTTGAAAACAACGCGCCGGGTTATAAATCGGAATATACTTATGACGGAAATGGAAATCAAACATCATATTCATATTATTGGTCCCCAGAAGCTATTGCAACCGATACGCCGGATTCTAAAAGCGAATATACATATGATGAAAACGGAAATCGGCTTTCTAGTAAGTATGAATCTTATAGTTATGATTCTCTGGAAGCGAGGGAAAATCAAACACCGAGTTATAAATATGAAAATTACAGCACTTATGAAGAAGGGAATATATTAACAGATTTAAGGGTAGAATATAATTCCGCAGAAGCTATTGCAAACAATACACCGGATTATAAATCTTTTTCTCAATCAACTGATGGTGGCTCTGTTACGTCGGAATATACCAGTGCTGATTCCATT
>CAJOLB010000040.1 GCA_905235385.1 uncultured Alphaproteobacteria bacterium
GATGTTTTCGGTGCTCTGTCCCTTTTCCACTTCGCCAAGGGCATAGCGTGTGGCGGCACCTTGCAGTCGCTTGATGGCATAGGCGCCATAACGACCGGAAACATCGTGGTGAAGTGTTCTGCCTTCGCGAAGCGGAATACGAACCATATTCTTTTTAGCCTCATTAGTTGCCTTCACGATTGCTTCCGGAACCTCAGCAGCCTTGCCTGAACCAAATCCGACACGACCTTTTTGGTCACCGACAACAACAACGGCAGCAAAGCTCATTGTGCGTCCGCCCTTAACTGTTTTGGCAACACGGTTAACGTGAACAAGTTTTTCAACCAATTCTTCGGTTTTTTCTTTTTTATTATTTTGACGATCAAAAGCCATCCTGTTTCTCCTAGAATTTCAATCCGGCTTCGCGCGCAGCATCAGCCAAAGCCTTAACACGACCGTGATAAATGTAACCGCCTCTGTCGAAAACGACTTCATTCACACCTGTCTTAACTGCACGTTCTGCGATGAGTTTACCGATGAAGCTTGCTGCTTCGGTTGTAGATGTCTTTTGGATTTTTGCACGAACTTCTTTATCAAGTGTTGAAGCTGCAGCAACAGTAATTCCTTTAACATCGTCAATAACTTGAGCGTAGATATGCTTTCCGCTGCGGAAAACTGAAAGTCTCATTTTTCCGTTTGAAGCGGCTCTCAAAGCTGTTCTCACACGCCCTTTTCTTTTTTCAAACAATTTCTTTGGTGTATTCATTTTAAGCTAATCCTTATTATTTCTTCTTGCCTTCTTTACGACGGATATATTCGTTTTCATATTTCACACCTTTACCTTTATAAGGTTCAGGTTTTCTATACTTACGAATTTCAGCCGCAACTTGGCCGACAAGCTGTTTATCAACACCAAAAATTTTGATTTGAGTCGGTGATTCGCAAGAGATTTTGATACCTTGCGGTGCCGGAAAATCAACGTCATGAGAAAAGCCTAAAGAAAGAACAAGTTTTGTGCCTTCCATACGAGCTTTATAACCAACGCCGATGAGTTCCAAATTCTTGGTATACCCTTCAGAAACACCTTTCACCAAAGTGTTAATGTTAGCTCTTGTTGTCCCCCACAAAGTGCGAGCTGTTAAGCTTTGGCTCAACGGAGCAACAACAACTTTATTGTCTTCCAATTTTGCTGATACGTGAGAATCATCGTAAGAATAGCAAAGTTCACCTAATTTACCTTTAACGGTTACAACGTTGCCTTTAATGTCAACAGTAACGCCGGCAGGGATATTAATCGGATATTTTCCAACTCTAGACATATCGCTTCTCCCTAAAAGACCTGACACAAAATTTCGCCGCCGACATTAGCTTTTCTGGCATCATTATCGCTCATCACACCTTGAGGTGTAGAAACGATTGAAATACCCAAGCCGTTATAAACTCTCGGCAAATCTTTCACACTTGAATAAATGCGACGACCCGGAGTTGAAACGCGGTAAATCTCAGTTATAACCGAAGCACCTTCATGGTACTTTAATTTAATGTGAAGTTCATCAATACCCGGTTTAACATTGACTTTTTCATAACCTTCAATGTAACCTTCTTTTTTCAAAACTTCCAAAACATTTTCACGCAGCTTCGAAGCAGGTGATACAACATCACTTTTCTTAGCTCTCTGTGCGTTTCTAATGCGTGTGAGCATATCGCCCAAAGGATCTGTCATAGACATATTGTACCTCCTTACCAGCTAGATTTAACCAAACCGGGAATTTCGCCGAAGCTTGCCAAGTCTCTGAGCTCGACACGGCTTAAACCGAACTTCCGGTAATAACTACGAGAACGGCCTGTCAATTTGCAGCGGTTTCTTACTCTGATTCTTGCAGAATTACGCGGCATTTCGGCCAATTTCAAAGTTGCTTGAAATCTGTCTTCCGGAGAAGCTTCTTTATTCATCACAACTTCTTTTAATTTCAGACGGCGATTAGCATACTTCTCAGCCATCTTAACTCTTTTCAAGTTTCTGTAAACTGAACTTGTTTTTGACATCGTTTTTCTCCGCTTATTTCTTCAATGGTAAGTTAAATGAGGTGAGCAAATATTTTGCTTCTTCATCTGTCTTAGCTGTTGTGCAAATAACAATATCAAGACCTCTGACATCTTCAACCTTTTCATAGTTGATTTCAGGGAAAACGATTTGTTCTTTAATACCGAAAGCAAAATTGCCTTTGCCATCAAAGTTCTTACCTGTAATCCCGTGAAAGTCTCTGATACGCGGCAAAGCGATATTAACCAATCTTTCCAAAAATTCATACATTTTTTCAGATCTTAATGTCACTTTGCAACCAATCGGCATACCTTCTCTCAATTTGAATGTAGCGATTGATTTACGAGCGGATGTCATAACAGGTTTTTGACCTGCGATTAAACCAAGCTCTTCCGCAGCATTGTTGAGTTTCTTCTTATCGGTAACGGCAGCGCCGACACCCATATTTAAAACAATTTTCGTCAGCTTCGGAATCTCATGTGGGTTCTTGTAACCGAATTTTTCCACAAGAGATTTCTTTATGACGTCGTTATATAATTTTTCAAAATTTGCCATAAAATTTTCTCCTATTTATCGATTACTTCACCGGTTTTGCGTGCCACACGAACTTTTGTGCCTTTATCGCTCTTATAGCCGACCTTGCTCGGTTTGCCGTTAGAAACGATAGCCACGTTAGAAACATGAATAGCTGCTTCTTTGGTGATAATACCGCCGGCCGAAGTTTGGCTCGGTTTGGTATGTCTTTTAACCAGATTTACACCTGAAACGATAACTTTGCTTTCTTTCGGCATAGCTTTTAAAACTTCGCCTGTTTTACCTTTATCGTCGCCAGAAATGATGATAACCTGATCACCTTTTTTAATTTTCATTTTCGGCATTACAATACCTCCGGTGCTAATGAAATGATTTTCATAAATTTCTTTGCACGCAATTCCCTTGTTACGGGGCCAAAGATACGTGTGCCGACCGGCTCACCGTCTTTGTTGATCAAAACTGCGGCATTGCTGTCAAAACGGATAACGCTACCGTCTTTTCTTCTGATATCGCTGGCTGTTCTGACAA
Source organism: uncultured Alphaproteobacteria bacterium (assembly GCA_905235385.1). GTDB lineage: Bacteria > Pseudomonadota > Alphaproteobacteria > RF32 > CAG-239 > UBA1254. The sequence continues at coordinate 3,086 of CAJOLB010000040.1, forward strand.
TAACAGCTTTGCAGACATCACCTTTTTTCACACGACCTTTCGGTAATGCGTCTTTAACAGAAACAACGATAACATCACCCACTGTTGCATGCATTCTCTTGGACCCGCCAAGAACTTTTATGCACTGCACCTGACGTGCGCCCGAATTATCGGCTACATCAAGGTTGGTTTGCATTTGTATCATATTAATATTCCTTTTCTCTTAGGCGTTATCAACAACGGTCCAAGTTTTGGTTTTTGAATACGGCTTAGATTCGATAATCGAAACCGTATCACCAACCTTGAACTGATTATTTTCATCGTGAGCGGCATATTTTTTGCTCTTCTTCACGAATTTTTTATAAACAGGATGCATCACCTGACGCTCTACGCTGACCACGACAGTTTTATCCTGTTTGTCTGAAACAACAACACCTTGAAGAATTCTTTTAGGCATGTTTTTTTCTCCTAACTATTCTTCTTGCGCTCAGAAATGAGCGTGTTGATTTGAGCTATTTCTTTGCGAACCTTGCGAACTTGCGCCGTGTTCGTCAATTGCCCTGTTGATTGTTGGATACGTAAATTGAATTGTTCTTTTTTATTTTGAACCAATTTATCTTCCAATTCATCAAGGCTCATAGCACGTAAATCTTTTGTTTTAACCATTATGCTTCTCCTTTTTGGCAATTCAAGCGTTTAACAAATTTGCTTTTAACAGGCAATTTTGCTGCGCCGAGTTCAAATGCTCTGCGTGCTGTTTCTTCATCAACACCTTTGCACTCGAACATAATGCGGCCCGGTTTAACTCTTGCAACCCAAAATTCGACAGCACCTTTACCTTTACCCATACGAACCTCTGCCGGTTTATCTGACACAGGAACATCAGGGAAAATTCGGATCCATAATTGTCCGGCTCTCTTCATCTCACGTGTAATCGCACGACGAGCTGCCTCGATTTGGCGAGCTGTAATACGTTCAGGAGTCAAAGCCTTCAAACCATAATCACCCAAATTTAAAGCGTATCCGCCTTTAGCCAGGCCGTGAATACGACCTTTATGCTGTTTACGGAACTTTATACGTTTTGGACTTAACATTTTATTCTAACCTCACTATTACTTTTGTTCATTGAGCTTTTTGTCCTGAGCCATCGGATCATGAGCCATAATTTCGCCCTTATAAATCCAAACTTTAATGCCGCAGGCGCCATAAGTTGTATGAGCGGTTGAGGTTGCATAGTCAATGTCAGCACGAAGCGTATGCAAAGGAACTCTTCCTTCGCGATAATGTTCGGTACGTGCAATTTCCGCACCGCCCAAACGACCGCTGCAGCTAACCTTAATACCTTCTGCACCTAAGCGCAAAGCAGATTGCATCACGCGTTTCATAGCTCTTCTGAAAGCAACACGGCGTTCAAGCTGTTGTGCAACAGAATCAGCAACGAGTTGTGCATCTAACTCAGGTTTTCTGACTTCTAAAATGTTTAATTGTACTTCGGAAGATGTCAGTTTTTGAATTTCTTTTCTTAAAACTTCAATATCCTGACCTTTCTTACCGATAACAACACCCGGTCTTGCTGAGTGAATTGTAACTCTTGCTTTCTTAGCAGGTCTTTCAATAACGATCTTGCTGATACCGGCTTGAGCCAATTTCTCTTTCAAGAATTCTTTAATTTTTAAATCTTCGTGGAGATAGTCGGTAAACTTTTCATCAGCATACCAACGCGAGTCCCAAGTGCGGTTTACACCTAAACGAAGACTTGTAGGATTTACTTTCTGTCCCATAGACTTACTCCCCACGCTCTGTGACGACGACGGTCATTGAAGAGAAGGGCTTCAAAATGCGAGCGCCTCTTCCTCTGGCACGTGCGTGCATACGTTTCATGACTAACCCTTTACCGACATAAGCTTCTGTAACGAAAAGTTTGTCGATATTGAGGTTATGGTTATTTTCAGCATTTGCAATTGCAGATTTCAGCAATTGTAATGCAACTTTAGCTACTCTTCTCTTAGAGAAGGTTAATTCAGCAACAGCCTTTTCTGCACTTAAACCACGAATGGTTTGAGCAACAAGGTTAAGTTTTCTCGGGCTGGTTCTAATCGAGCGGCAAGTTGCCATACAGCTCTTTGCGGCTTCTTTTTGATTATTTGTATTTGCCATGATTACTTACCTTTCTTTGCTGTTTTATCTGCGGCGTGACCGAAGAATGTTCTTGTAGGCGCAAATTCACCGAATTTATGACCAACCATGTCCTCTGTAACAAGTACAGGGATAAATTTATGGCCATTGTGCACACCAAATGTCAAACCGACAAATTGCGGCAACATCGTTGAACGGCGCGACCAAATTTTAATCACTTCATTACGGCCCGAAGTTCTAGCTGCGTCAGCCTTCTTAAGAAGATAGCCGTCTACAAAAGGTCCTTTCCATACGGAACGTGTCATTTAGCTTTCTCCTTATTTCTTGTTATCATGACGAGATCTCATAATAAAGCGATCTGTCTTCTTGTTAGAACGAGTCTTAGCACCCTTAGTCGGTTTACCCCAAGGTGTAACCGGATGACGGCCACCGGAGGTTCTGCCTTCACCACCACCATGCGGGTGATCAACCGGGTTCATTGCAACACCACGGGTAACCGGTCTGATACCGAGCCAACGCGAACGTCCGGCTTTACCGAGTGATTTGTTTTGATTATCCGGATTAGAAACAGCACCAACTGTTGCTAAGCATTCCTCACGAACGATTCTGAGTTCGCCGGAACTTAATTTAAGCTGAGCATAGCCTGCATCTTTACCAACAACTTGAGCATAACAACCGGCTGAACGAACAAGCTGTCCGCCCTTGCCTGCCTTGAGCTCAACGTTGTGAACAATCGTACCGACCGGCATGCTCTTCAAAGGCATAGCATTACCCGGCTTAACATCTGCTTTTTGAGCAGAAATAATTTTATCGCCGGCTTTTAACCTTTGCGGAGCCAAAATATAAGCCTTTTCGCCGTCTTCATACTTAATTAAAGCAATGAAAGACGTACGGTTAGGATCATATTCTAATCTCTCGACTGTAGCTTCACAATCAAATTTATTACGTTTGAAGTCGATAATTCTCAGCTTGCGTTTGTGTCCGCCGCCGATTCTCCGACTTGTGACATGCCCGAAATTATCACGTCCGCCGGTTTTTCTAAGACCAACGGTTAAAGTTTTCTCAGGCTCTCCCTTATAGAGTTCGCTTCTGTCAACAATAATCAGCTGACGAAGACCTGGAGAAGTGGGCTTAAATGTTTTCAAAGTCATAATTAAATTCCTGTTGTAACATCAATATTTTGACCATCGGCAAGCGTAACCAATGCTTTCTTATAGTCAGAGCGTTCGCCTTTGCGACCTCTGAAGAATTTGGTCTTGCCGAACTGACGAATGGTATTTACCTTTTCTACTTTAACGTTAAAAATTGCTTCAACAGCAGCTTTAACATCATCTTTCGAAGCGTCTAAAGGAACCATAAAAGTTACCTTTCCGTTCTCCGAAACCATCATAGATTTTTCGGTAATAACCGGACGAACAATCGTATCATACATTGAAGCTGACACTGTTTTTTCTTCTTTAGCTTTTTTTACCATGTCAATCTCTCTTTCAAGCAATCAACTGCTGCTTTTGTTAATACGAGTTTGTCTTTTCTTAAGATGTCATAAACATTGGCACCGATTGTCGGTAAAACGTCAACACCAATGATGTTGCGACTTGCCAATGCAAAGTTTACATCAACTTCCTTACCGTCAATAACGAGGCAATTATTCAAACCCATAACATTCAATTTGGCTTTCAAATCTTTTGTTTTCGGATCTGATAATTTTGCTTCGTCAATAATGATAAGATTACCCTCTTTAGCTTTGGCAGAAAGAGCTGTCTTCAAACCAAGCTTCCTGAATTTTTTGGTCAAATCATGTTCATAAGAACGAACAACCGGACCAAAAACAACGCCGCCTTTTCTGAATTGAGTACCTTTTCTGGAACCCTGACGAGCGTTACCGCTGCCTTTTTGCTTAAACGGCTTAGCAGGCGTCAAAGCAACATCAGAGCGGCCTTTTGTGAGGTGTGTGCCTTGCTGTCTTCTGGCGAGCTGCCATAAAACAACACGGTGTAAAATGTCAGGACGAACTTCCATACCGAAAATAGATTCGTCGAGTTCAATTGTACCGACATTTTTATTATCTAAATTTAAGATATCCTGTTTCATGTTATTTAATCCTTACGTTAAGCATTTTCAGCCTGAGTTTCGGCTTTAGCTGCAACAGGTTCTTGTGTCTGTTTCAATCCGGCAGGCATCGGCAATTTAACATTGGCAGATTTCTTAACGGCATCTGTGATGCGAACCCATGAATTTTCAGAGCCCGGAACAGCACCCTTAACCATAATCAAACCTTTGTCAGCATCAACAGCGGCAATCTTAAGGTTTTGAACGGTAACCCTTTCAGCACCCATATGACCGGCCATTTTCTTGCCTTTAAATACCTTACCCGGATCTTGTCTTTGTCCTGTAGAACCATGTGAACGGTGAGAAATAGAAACACCGTGTGAAGCTTCCAAACCGGCAAAGTTGTAGCGTTTCATAACACCGGCAAAACCCTTACCGATAGAAGTTCCGCAAACATCCACATATTGTCCTGCAACAAAGTGATTAGCGGATAATTCCTGACCGACAGAAAGCAGGCAATCTTCAGAAACTCTGAATTCGCCGAGTTTTTTCTTCGGTTCAACATTAGCTTTGGCAAAATATCCCTTCATCGGCTTCGTTACGTTTTTAGCCTTAATGGCACCCGTACCGAGTTGAACAGCCGCATAGCCGTTCTTTTCAACCGTCTTAACAGCAACAACTTTCAAAGCATCTACACTCAAAACCGTAACCGGAATATGTGTGCCATCTGCTTCAAAAATGCGGGACATTCCCAATTTTTTTGCGATCAGACCTGTACGCATTATTATTTTTTCCTTTTCTAATTGGTTGACGATTCGTTTTCCGATTCGCCAACATTAAAATTAACATTACAACTTAATTTCTACATTCACGCCGGCAGCCAAGTCTAATTTCATTAAAGCATCAACTGTCTGCGGTGTAGGATCTACAATATCCAGAAGTCTCTTATGAGTACGGATTTCGAACTGCTCACGAGATTTTTTATCAACGTGCGGAGAACGGTTAACCGTAAACTTTTCGATTCTGGTCGGCAAAGGGATCGGCCCTCTGACGTTTGCCCCTGTTCTTTTGGCCGTATGCACAATCTCTGTTGTAGAAAGATCAAGCAAACGATGATCAAAAGCCTTGAGGCGAATTCTTATATTTTGGGTTTCCATATTTATTTTCCCTATAACTAAACGGCATAAGCCAACCTTAAAGGCGCCCTGCCATCTAAATTGTTAAAACCTAAGCAAACCGTTCATATGATTGGCCTGCCCTATATTTTATATTTAACATCACTAGGACTTGTTAAAGGTCCTAAACAAACGTTGTGGGGGGCTTATAACATAAGAAAAGATTCATTTCAAGCAAAAAATGAACAAAAATTAAAAAAAAATTTCTTGACTTTGCCTTACTCCCGATTCGTGTTCCGATTCATAAGGTAAGAAAAATTTTAGCGTAGATAAGCCTACGTGAATTTTGCGAAACGAAAGAAAACAGCTCTAGATGACGCCTTATAAAAAAGCTCGGAGAACAGATTAGATAGAGTTGAAATAAAAGCAGAAGTACCGCAACGTACATTTTAGTACATGACTTAGCTTGAAAAAGTGCTTCTGTATTAGCCGCCAGCTATACAAACTTTTTACCATTTGCCGTAAAAAGCATTCATATATATTTCTTTAATTTCATCAATCATCGGATAGACAGGATTTGCGCCGGTGCATTGATCGTCAAAAGCGAGCAAAGAGAGGTCGTCAAGATTTTTCTTGAACGTTTTTTCGTCGATTCCGTATGCCTTTATTGAGGGAGGAATGCCGATATCTTTTTTGAGCTTAACGATAGCTTTGATTAAGAGATTAACACGTTCTTCTTCACTTGTTTTTTCATCTGCGAGATATAAGACGTGCGCAATTTGTGCATAGCGTTTTTTAGCTTCCGGTATTTCATATTGCGGAAAAGCGGCCTGGCGTTTGGGTTTGTCATTTGAGTTATAGGCAATAACCTGACAAATCAAAAGGGCATTTGCGATGCCGTGCGGAATGTTATACATCGCACCTAATTTGTGCGCCATTGAATGACAAACACCTAAAAAGGCATTCGCAAAAGCCATACCTGCAATTGTTGCCGCGTTGTGCATTTTTTCGCGTGCTTTCGGATCAGAAGCTCCGTTTTTATATGCACTCGGAAGATAGCGGAAAATCTGTTTAATAGCCTCTAAAGCGAGCGAATTTGTGTAGTTTGTGGCCATCGTTGAAACATAGGCTTCCAACGCGTGCACAAGCGCATCAACACCTCCTGCCGCGGTCAAAGACTTCGGCATATGGTCCACAAAATTCGGATCAACAATGGCCATTGACGGCGTTAAGGCATAATCTGCCAAAGGATATTTGATATGTGTTTTTTCGTCCGTAATCACCGCAAACGGCGTAACTTCCGAACCTGTGCCCGACGTTGTCGGAATACACACGAGCTGTGCTTTTTTGCCGAGTTCGGGCATTGCACAAATACGTTTTCGAATATCCATAAAGCGCATGGCAATATCTTCAAAATTTGTTTTCGGCTGTTCATACATCAGCCAAATAGCCTTTGCCGCGTCCATCGGCGAACCGCCACCCAGAGCCACTATCAAATCTGGTTTATAGATATTGACCATTTCAAGCGCCTGTTTAACGGTTTGCAAAGTCGGATCCGGCTTCACATCAAAGAAAATCTGATAGTCCACCCCGATTTGTTCAAAAACGTTTGTAATTTCCGAAACCGCACCGCTGTCGAACAAAAATCTGTCCGTAACGATAAATGCGCGCTTTTTCCCCTCAAATTCGCGTAAAGCCAAATCGGTTGCCCCGCGCTTGAAATAAATTTTCGGAGGCACTCTGAACCACAACATATTTTCTCTCCTTTCTGCAACTGTTTTATAATTAAGCAAATGCTTTACCCCGACATTTTCGCTGACCGAATTACCGCCCCATGAACCGCAACCCAATGTCAGCGACGGCTCGAGCTTAAAGTTGTATAAATCACCGATTCCGCCCTGCGATGAAGGTGTATTTACAAGAACTCTTCCGGTCGGCATTTTATCGGCATAAAAATCTATTCTGTCTTTAACACGCTCGTCCGTATATAAAACAGACGTGTGTCCCATTCCGCCCAAATGCACCAACGCAAGCGCCACATCCGTCGCTTCTTCAAAATTTTTAGCCTTATACATTGTCAAAATCGGCGAGAGCTTTTCATGTGCATACGGATTTTTTTCGCCAAAATCGGTTTGTTCGACGAGCAAAATCTTCGTATCTGATGGAACTTTAAGACCGGCAATTTCGGCAATCTTACAAGCCGTTTGTCCCACAATATTGGCATTCACACCTTTGGGCGTCAAAATAATTTTTGAAAGCTTGTCCGCTTCTTTTTTGCTTAAAAGATAAGCTCCTCTGTGCTCAAATTCTTTTTTAACTTTGTCATAAACATCTTTAACAACAATCACCGATTGCTCCGAAGCGCAAATCATCCCGTTGTCAAAAACTTTTGAAAGAACGATTGACGAAACAGCCATCTTAATATCAGCCGTTTCATCAATAATCGCAGGCGTATTTCCTGCCCCGACACCGATGGCGGGCGTACCGGAAGAATAAGCCGCCTTAACCATCGAAAGACCGCCGGTTGCTAAAATACATTGAATCTTTTTATGGCTCATTAACGCACCCGAAAGTTCCATCGTCGGTTCATCAATCCAGCCGATAATATCTTTCGGTGCACCGGCTTTAAGAGCCGCTTCCAAAACAATTTTTGCCGCCTCGATTGTGCTTTTTTTAGCTCTCGGATGCGGCGAAAAAACGATTCCGTTGCGTGTTTTTAAGGCAAGCAAACTTTTAAAAATAGCGGTTGAAGTCGGATTCGTTGTCGGCACAATACCGGCCAAAACTCCGAGCGGAGCCGCCACAATTTTAATTCCGTCTGTTTCATCTGAAGCAATAACGCCGCAAGTTTTCACATTTTTATGCTTGTTATAAATATATTCGCTTGCAAAATGATTTTTAATCACCTTGTCTTCCACAACGCCCATTTTCGTTTCTTCAACGGCCAACTGCGCAAGTTCTATTCTTGCTCTGTTTGCGGCTATTGCCGCTGCCTTAAAAATAGCATCAACTTTTTCTTGACTGTAAGTTGCATATTTAGCTTGCGCCACATGAACCCGATCAATCAAATCGTCTAAATCTTTAAGCGTTTTAACTTGTTTCTGAGCCATTTTCAAAACCTTCCGTTTTTTTTATTTATTTAATGACAGATGCATATAATTTAATCATTTTTTCTTAAAAAACGATTTACATTTCTTTTTTTTGCTTTATGCCATCTCTCGATTGCGTCAGTCATTCCTTAAACTGTCATCCCTCCAAACCGACAGGTTTGGTCAAGGGATCTTCAAATTTTTAAAGCAGAAAATAGCTCTGAATAACGCCTTTAAAAAAACGCGGAGAATGAGCTAAATAATAAGACACCTGACAAAATGCGAAGGGAGTGTACATGAACGTACATGACCAAGCATGAGGAAAGGTGTCTGTATTAGTTAGCCATTATACACGTTTTTTTCAAAAAGCTCGGAGAACAGGTTAGATAGAGTTATTTGCAAGGCGAGCAAAATTTTAGCGTAGATAAGCCTACGTAAATTGTTTGCTCTT
>CAJOLB010000041.1 GCA_905235385.1 uncultured Alphaproteobacteria bacterium
TTCATTATTTTCATGATATGGTTCACCGCCTTGTTTATTCAAAAATAGTGTCAAGTATCCAGTTTATCCAGATACGGGCATACGTCGGGCCGGGGTGTACGCCGTCTGACGCCGCTCCTGCAGCTCTCTCAGCGCCGCGGCCATGTGCAGCAGACTCTCGTAGTCCTGGCCGATGGTGGGCTCATCCAGCAAAATCAGCTTTGCGCCGGACGCGGATAGCATAGTGGTGGAGCCGACCGGACACAGTCCCACCGCCTCGGCGAAAACGCCCAGCGCCGCCACCCATGCGGTTGTCAGTAGCTTTTTCATGTCAGGCAGTCCTTTCGGTTTCAGGTGGCTTGATGCCGTATGCTTTCCATACGAGTCGGTTGCGTTCCGCGGGAGTCCGCGCGGCAAGCAGGGCGCGCCTTTCGCCCGCCGGCAACGACGGAATCGAAAATCGAACGATGTAGTTTTTCGCCAAGGCCATGAACCCCTTGGAATACGGCTTGCTGGTATGATAGAGGTAGTACCAGAAAGCATCGGATTCCATGAACGCCTTGACATAACGTAGTTCGTCGACGTCATCGTCGATCAGCGCATACCCGCAATAGAACAGCAAGTCCTCGATGGTAAGGGGCGTTTTTCCCTTTTCCCAAACATCACGAATTTCAGCAATCGCACGATTTAACCAATCGACCACATTGCCTCTGAAAGAAGGATCATAAATTTCATATAAACGATGTTCAACTTTTGCTCTGTCTTCCGCACTCGGCACAGCAGAAACAATCGGCATATCTTTATAAACCTGCATTGAATCCGCATTAATCACCACCCCGTTTAATACCAAAGCCAAATCAATAGCAAGCTGAGATTTACCGGATGCCGTCGGACCGGCAACAATGATTACTTTATTTTTCTGCATATGGCATTTTCCACCAATCGAGCACATAAATCTTCATACGAAATGCCGATATATTTTGCTTGTTCCGGCACCAACGACAATGGGGTCATTCCCGGATTAGTGTTTATTTCCAAAAACACGACACCGTCTTTATCATTATATCTGAAATCGGAGCGAGAGACAACATTACAACCCAAAGCCTGATGGATTTTTCGAGCATAATTCATTGCCTCCTTTGAAACATCTTTCGGCAAATCTGCCGGCAAAACATGCTCAGTCAAACCGTTCGTATATTTTGCTTTATAATCATAAAAATCCGTCTTCGGCTTCAATTCCGTAACACAGCAAGCCTTATTTTCTAAAACAGAAACGGTAATTTCTCTGCCGGAAATATACTTCTCAATCAACAATTCGATATTTTGATTTTCATAAAAAATCTGTTTTTCATCTTCTTTTGATTGGATAATAAAGACACCGACACTTGAACCGTCCGAAGAAGGCTTAATAACATACGGAATTTTGATTCGAGTTCCGTTTTGAAGAAACTCCTTAAAAGTCAAAACTTCATAATCTGCTGTGTTAATACCGTTTTTGAGAGCAATCTCTTTTGTTAGAACCTTATTCATACCAAGCAAAGAGGCTTTCATTGAAGAATGGGTGTATGGAATTTGAAGCACATCCAAAAAACCTTGAATTTCGCCATCCTCTCCCCAGTTACCATGTAAAGCGTTAAAAACGACATCAGGTTTTTCTTTTTCCAAAACTCGAGCAAACTTCCGCCCGTCCGTTAAATCATGTTCAACAACCTCATATCCTTTTTTAACAAGCGCTTCGGCAATATTTTTGCCGCTGACAAGACTAACTTCACGTTCAGCGGAAAATCCGCCCATCAAAACCAAAACTTTTTTCATTTTTTATTTTTTTCCTTTATTCTTTTATTTTTTTTGTTAGTATAACTTATAAAATTTAAGAAAGCCTAAAAACACATGAAAAAATATTTTAAAATCATATTCTCTGTCTTTATTGCTTACACGGCAAACGCCACAACACTTGAACAAACCTTCAATGTTGAAATCGGCGTTTTTGATGCAGCAAAAGCTCAAGTATCATATACGCTCAATGATGCTGATTATCTTTTTTCATCCCAAATCAAAACATCGGGCATGTTTGACAATTTTTATTCGTTTAAAGCCGAATATCTTACTTCCGGCGAGCTCAAAGAAAATTCTTTTCTTACTCAAAACTATCAACAAAAAACTCAGTCTTCCGCCCACTTACGCAAAAAACATTTACTCTTTGATAAAAACGGCATTTTAACTCAACGCATCAGCTCAAAAGATAATGAACAAAAAAAAGTTGACATCACCCTCCCTGACATCAAAATTGATGCTTTTGATATTCAAACTGTTTTGATAATGTTGATCAAAAATTTTAAAGACACACATTCTTGCGACTTAAACAAAACTGTTTTCAACGGCAAAAAAATCTATCACATCACTGTCAAAGACAGTGGTCGCGTTTTATTTAAAGACAAAAAAGTGCCTTTATCGGGTGAATCTTTTGCCTGTGTGGCTTTTATTCATCAAGAAAAAGTTGAAGAAGGTGATTTACTTTGGAAAGTTTCATCCGAACGCAACATCAAATTTTATTTAATGCTTGATAAAGCAACCAACCTGCCTTTTTTAGCAAAAATGGAAATTGCCTCCACACCGCTTGGAAAGCTTGAAGCTTATATAACAGATTTAGAAATAAAGGAATAAAAATGTCAAAATCAGAACTTTTATTACCGGCCGGCTCTCTCATAAAATTAAAAACGGCTATTTTATATGGTGCAGATGCCGTTTATGCGGGAACCCCTGACATGAGTCTTCGTACGCAATCACAATTTTCGCTTGAAGACTTAAAAGAAGGCATCGAATTTGTTCATAAAAAAGGAAAAAAGATTTATTTAACCCTAAATCTGTTTATTCACAACAAAGAAGCTGCAAAATTGCCGCAATTTGTTTCAACCTTACGTGAATTAAAACCCGACGGCGTTTTAGTAGCGGACCCCGGTGTTTTTGATTATTTAAAAGAAAACGCCCCTGAGCTCAACCGTTTTGTCTCAACCCAAGCCAATATCTGCTCATCAGCTGCCGTCAAATTCTGGCAAAAGATGGGGGCTAAACTTTGCGTCTTGGGCCGCGAGGTCAGCTATGAAGAAACAAAGCAGATAAGAAAAGATTGTCCCGACATTTTGCTTGAAACATTTATACACGGGGCTATGTGTATGTCTTATTCCGGCAGATGTCTGATTTCAAACTTTTTGGCAGACAGAAGCGCAAATATGGGAAAATGCGCACATTGTTGCCGATGGCACTACAAACTGCACTTGAAACTCAAAGACGGCACAATCAAAGATATTGAAATCAATGAACAAAACAAAGATGCATTTGAGTTTTTGCTAAAAGAAGACTTCCGTCCTGACGAATATTATGAAATCGTTGAAGACGAACATGGCGGTTATTTGCTCAACTCAAAAGATATGTGTATGATGCCACACCTTGATAAAATTTTGGAACTTGGCTTAGACAGCCTCAAAGTTGAAGGTCGCAACAAAACGGAATATTATGCCGGAACGGTCGCCCGTGCTTATCGAAAAGCTATTGATGACTATGAAAAAAACAAAGGAAATTGGAAACCCGATGTTTATATGAAAGAGCTGTATGCTCTCCAAAACAGAGGCTATTGTTTGGGCTTTTATGATGGAAACCTAACGCATATCAGCCAAAATTATGAATACACAAGAACGATGGGCGAATATCTTTTTGCCGGCTCAATTGTTGAATGGCAAGGCGACGAGGCCGTTTTTGAACTCCGCAACTTTATCAATTCGGGTGAAACGATTGAGTTTCTCATTCCGAACACATTGGAAACTTTGGGTCTCAAATTATCTGAATTTGAAGATGCCGACACCGGCGAAATCAGTTCAAAAGTTTCGGCAGGGCAAAACAAAAAAATCCGCATTAAGCCTCAAGCGTGGGGTAAACCGATTGATCAGATCAAAAAACTTTTGCCGCAATATGTGATCGCCCGCAAATTTTCGCCCTTAACAGGAGAAAATAAAGCTATGTATGATAAAAAACTTGAGGAGTTTAATATCCTTTGCTCCCGAGCGTGAACCAAATTTTAAGATTTTACGTTATATATATTGTTAGGAGAATTTAACATGCAAGATATAACGACATTATTACAGGAAGCAAAACCGTTATACAAAGCCCGAAAACGTAACCGCCGCATAATGGCTATCGGTTCGACGCTCGGTGTTTTCTGCTTGACTATCGTTTTAAGTTTAAACTTAATACACCAGACCAAAGCTCCTATTTATGATCTTTGGAACGATGAGATTGAGCAGACTCAAAACGGTTCCATTATTGAAGATATAGGACTTCCTGTTGATGAAAGCGGTTTATTGTGGATAATCTAAATGACTGATCTTATCGCTGAAAACAAAAAATATGTCAAAGCTGTTATCAGAAAAATGACCGGTTCTGAGAATGAGGATTTAGAGCAAGAAGTCTATATTAAAACATGGCAAAACATGGAAAAATATCAAGACCAAGGAAAATTCAAACAATGGATTTGCGCCATAACAGCAAACCTTTGCCGCGATTATTTCCGTTCAAAATCATACAAAACTCAAAAATCGGAAATTTCGAGTGATTTGGCTCTTCAAAACGCTTCTGTGAAAACAAATGCAGAAGAAAGAATAGACCGAAAGAAACGTCAAAAACTGGTATTAAAAGCCGTTGATGATTTACCAAAAATTTATCGCGATGTTATCGTTTTGGCAGAATTTGAAGACTTTAAACTAGATGAAATCGCCTTAAAGTTGAAAATTCCGCAGGGAACTGTTAAATCAAGACTACACAAAGCAAAAGAATTATTAAAACAAACATTAACCCCCTTACTTGGAGAAAACTCATGAAACACAATTTATTATCCTTAATATTGGCAACAACAATTATCTCAAGTGGCGCTTTGAGCTCAAGCATATGCTTTGCTCAAGAGACCACTTCCCCCGAAGCACCAAAGTTTGAGCATAAACTAGATAAAGCCGAAATGCACAAAAAAATGGCTGAAAAGATTGCCAAAGATTTAAACCTTTCTGAAGAGCAACAACAAAAAGCCAAAGAAATCCGCGAAAACGGCAAAAAAGAAATTGAGCCCTTAATGAATGAGATGAAAGACCTTCGTGATAAGATGGATACAAAACGCAAGGCTAACATGGAAGAGTTTGAAAAGATTTTGACACCGGAGCAAAAAGCAAAATTTGAAGAACTGAAAAAGAATGCGCCCAAGCCTGAAAACAGAAATCATTTTAAAGGCCCGAGACACGGAATGCACGGCCCTCATGGACCTCATATGATGCAAGAAGGCAAAGATTTTATGATGCCGAAGCCACAAATTCCGGAAGTCGCCGAAGCTCCGACAACCACTCAGGAATAAAACGCATGGTCAATAGATATCCCCGGGTTCACCCGAGGATATCTATGACATCTTATTCAACTCATCTGCTTTAACTTGTATTTCAAGCCACTGCGTCTCTTTCTCATCTTTTTGTAATTTCATCTCTTGCAAAGAAGAACTTAATTCATCAAATCTTTTTGGATCACGCGTATAAAGGTCAACATCTTCTGATAAAATTTTTTCAATTTGAGCAATCTGTTCTTCCAAATTCTCGATTTCTTGAGGTAAAACTTCAAGCAATCTTTTATCTTTATATGAAAGCTTTGTAATATCTTTCGGTTTATCATAAACTTGAGTTTTAAGCTCGGATTTCAAATTTTTATTTTCCTTTTTTATAGGCATATTTTTGAGTTTTTCAAGAAGCTCACTATACGAGCCGACATGCTCATATATTGATCCATCACCTTTCATATACAAAACAGAACTTGCCACCTTATCCATAAAATCGCGATCATGGCTCACGAGCAAAATTGTTCCTTCATATTCGTCCAAAACTTCTTGCAATAAATCAAGGGTATCCATATCAAGATCGTTCGTTGGTTCGTCTAAAACCAAAAAATTTGATTCTTGCGCCAAAGCAAGCGCGAGCATCAACCTGTTTTTCTCACCGCCCGAAAGTGTTGAAACAAGGGCTTCCGCTTGTTCGGGCTTAAAAAGAAAATCTTTCAAATAAGCCACAACATGACGCCAATGCCCCCTGACCCATATATGATCTCCTGACGGACAAAGTGTTTTCCACAAACTTTTTTTAGGATTCAAGGTTATTCTGTTTTGATCAAAATAGGCTTCGGTTAAATTTTTACCGATACGCACACTGCCGCTGTCAGGTTCTATTTTTTTGGTCAAGAGCTTAATCAGCGTCGTTTTCCCTGCTCCGTTCGGACCGACGACACCCAATCTGTTGCCTCTCATCACACGAATAGAAAAATCTTTTACAATATCCTTATCATCATAAGACTTACAAATGTGCTTGGCTTCAATAACCATTTTAGATTTCAGCTCACCTGTTTCAATTTCAAGATTGACTGTTCCTATTTGTTTAATTTGTTCTCTGCGTTCTTGTCTCAAAGCCTGCAAACGTCTCAGCCTGCCTTGATTTCTTTTTCTTCTGGCTGTAACACCTTTGTGAAGCCACTCCATCTCTTCATCAATTTTTTTATTGAGGTATTTTTGAGCAATAATTTCCTGTTCTAAAATTTGCTCTTGCCACTCATCAAAAAACTTAAAACCTTTGTTGTTCGTATATAACAAACCTCGGTCAAGCCAAAATGTTTTATGAGACACATTATTTAAGAACATCTTATCGTGGCTGATCACGATAACCGCACCTGAAAAATTGTTAATCAGAGTTTCTAACTTTTCGATTGTTTCAATATCCAAATGGTTCGTCGGCTCATCAAGAAGCAAAAGATCAGGTTCTGATATGAGTGTCCTTGCGAGCATCGCTTTTTTAATCTCACCGCCTGAACTTTGAATCGGGCTTTGTCTTTCTTTAATCTTAAATTCATTGATTAAAATATCGGCTTTGTATTCTAGGCTTTCGTCATATTTTTCAAGCCCTGAGAGAACAACATCTCGAAGCGTTTCATAGCCCATACAATCGTTTTCTTGCGGCATATAAGAAATTTTAATCCCTGGCTCGATATAAAACTCCCCCTCATCAGGTTCAATCACTTTTGAAAGAACTTTTAACAATGTGGATTTTCCTGAGCCGTTCCGTCCGACCAAACAAATCTTATCCCCCTTGACAATATTTAACTCCAGCCCGACAAAAAGCGGCTTAACACCAAAGGTTAAACGTGCATTTTTCAAAGTTAAAATAGGCGGCTCGCTTGTCATACTTCTTTCTTTCCTCTTGTTATAGGGTTTTCATATACTAAATTTTTTCTATCCGCAACAAAATTTACCTTGAAAGTCATATTTTTTTAACTTAAAGTGTATAAACTGATAAAAAATTATGAGGTTACGATATGAAAAAACAAATATTTTTAAGTGCTTTCTTTTTAGCTTTAAGCTTGAATGCTCATGCCCAATCAGGTGATTTGGCATCTGATATTACAGGCGTCAGTGATGAAAAATTGCAAGAAATTACGAAAGAAAAAAGTCAAGAAAAGATTGCTGATGACAGAGGCGTTTTTTCATTTTTGAATTTCTCATTTATCAAAAAACCGTTATCACTACTCTCTTCCGATTCTAAAGAGCAAGAAGAATCTTCTGAAGTGGAACTCGAAACACAGCAAGAACAAGAAAAAGTCAAAGAAACACCTTTAGAACGTGCAACCAGATTGGCGGAACAAGGCGACATTGAAAAAGAGCTCACGCTCGGTTATATGTATCTTTATGGTCAGAATGGAGTTGACATAGATTATCAAAAAGCTTTTCATTTTTATGAACTCGCCGCCGCACAAAATGACATCATAGCCTTAAACAACTTAGGTAGTCTCTATTTTAACGGAATTGGAACAGATGTTAATTATGAAAAAGCATCCGAGCTGTTCTTAAAAGCAGCACAAAACGGCAGTGATGATGCCGCCGTCAATCTTGCATTTATTTATTTGAGTTCTGCTCAAAGCCAATATTTTGAACCTGCTATCGAACTTTTTGAACAAGCCGCAAAAGCCGGCAACAACACGGCAAAGTTCATGTTAGGCTATGCTTATTATAAAGGTTTTGTCGTTGAACAAGATTTCCATAAAGCTGTTCGGTTGATTAAAGAAGCTGCTGATGCAAATTTTGATGAAGCTCATTACATTTTTGCTAAAATATATGCTAACGGTGAAGGCATCACCAAAAACTATGGAAATGCCGTTAAACATTATAGAGCAGCCATTTCTCAAGGACACATCTCCTCTATGATGGAACTGGCAACCATCTTAAAAGAAGGAAAAATGTTTCCGCAAAATCTCATTCAGGCACACATCTTATATAATATAGCATCCGTATATGGCGACAAAATTGCCGGTGAGTATCGAGATTCTCTAGAAAAAGTTTTAAAACTGGAAGATTTGCTTGAAGCACAAAATACCGCAGAACAATATCGCCCGAACCCATCTGAGCTGACAAAATACATTCGCCAAACATTCGGACAAAATATCTGCCAATACATTGATCAAAATTTAACCCGCAAAGGAAAATAAATTGAAAATAACAGAACACAAAAAAACAAAGAACATTGCCTATAAAACAAAAAAAGTCCTAAAAAAAATCATTTCTTGGGCGGGCTTGTTTTTCTTTGCTTTAGCTGCATACATGATTTACCATCAGCTTTCAAAATATAATTTACAAGACCTTAAAAATGCACTGCTGAGCATCCCGAATAAAAATCTTGCCTATGCATGCATTGCTTCTTTTTTCGGTTATATAGCGCTTTCTTCATATGATTTTTTAGCATTAAAATACATCAAGAAAAAAGTCTCAACATGGAAATGGATTTTCGCGGGCTTCATCGGTTTTTCAGTCAGTAACAACGCGGGGCATGCAATTGTTTCAGGAGGAGCCATCAGATACAGACTTTACACACGTTGGCGCGTCAAAGCCGAACAAATTGTCAAGATGATAACTTTTTCCGGCTTTACATACCTTGTCGCCTGCTTTTTCTTAATTATTGCCGGCTATTTCATCACACCTGATCACGCTTTCGGCGACGGTGCTGTTTCAAAAGTTACAACTGCCGTTATTGCGTTCGGATCCTTTATCGGCTTATGGCTTTATTTAACTGCCGCTTTATATTACAAAAAGTCGTTTACCATTAAAGGCATCAAACTCAAAATGCCGAACATTAAAATGGCAATTGCACAAATTTTCATCGGCAGTATTGATATTTTGATGGCATCACTCGTACTTTATTTCACGCTCATTCATTTTGTTGATATTCCGTTCAACACTTTTATCGGCGCATTCATCATTGCACAAATTTTAGGCATTTACAGTCAAGTGCCGGGAGGATTAGGCGTTTTTGAAATCGTTTTTGCAAACATCATTCCCGACACCGAAAATCAAGCCATGCTCTATGGCGCACTGATTGCTTATCGAATCATTTATTATCTTTTACCGCTTATCATTTCAGGCATCGCTCTTTTTTCATATGAAACTTATTTAGGCTATCGCCAAAAAGAAATTAAAAAACAGCGTAAACTTGAGTTACTAAAACAAAAACTGTCCGAAAAAGCACATGCAGTTACCGACAAAGCCATTGCCGTCAAAGAAAAGGCCAAAGCTGTCGGGGCGAAAGCCAAAAAGATTAAAGAAAAAGTGTATTTAAAAAAAGAACAATGAAAAAATTTGTTTTAAGTTTGATTTTTTTTCTGACATCCTGCCAAACGACGTATCAGGCACCGACTGATTTTACATATCAAGAAATTGAAACCTCTTTTTTCAAAATTGCCTCATGGCAAAAAATAACTTCTAAAAACGCACCTTATAAAATTTATATTGAGGGCGACGGCTATGCTTTTAATGCAAACGGCTTGCCAACAACAAACCCCACACCCAAAAGCACATTTTTGCGCCAAATCGCTTTCAATGATCCCTCGAAAAATGTTGTTTATTTAGCGCGCCCGTGCCAATATATTTCAGATGAAAAATGCGAAAAGAAATATTGGACAACCGCACGTTTTTCCGAAAAAGTCATTTCATCTGAAGCAGATGCCGCTTACCAAACGGCTCAAAAAAATAATGTCATCTTCATCGGTTTTTCGGGCGGTGCACAAGTAGCAGGTTTGGTCGCCGTTTTAAATAAGAACATCAACACAAAAAAAATAATCACCATAGCCGGCAATTTAGACCATCAAACATGGACTAAAAGCTTTAACTTAAAGCCTTTAGATGAGTCTTTGTCTTTAAGCGACTATAAGCAAGAATTTTTAAGATTGCCGCAAATTCACTATGTCGGCACAGCAGATACAACTGTGCCTCTTAAAATCACCAAAGATTTTATCGGTTCTGCCGCCCCTATCATTGAAGTTCAAGGCGCCACACATAACAACGGATTTGAAGGTATTTATCAGCAAATATACGCGCAAGACTGATTTTTTCTCTTTACAAATAACAAAAAATAACACATAATAGACGTTAAATATGAGGAAACTCATATTAGCGCTTTCATGAGTGCGGAGCTGTCGAAAGCTTTTATACTACACGCAGTGATGGATAACACTGCAAATTGTGCTGTCCTTTTCTTTTTAAAAGGAAGCCTATTATCCCCGATATTTAGGTCGGGGAGCTGATGGCGGATGTTCAAGGATTTATCCTAAAGGTCATCAGAGTCATTTCGTGTAGTATGATTTTCGAACTCTCCGACCGCTCTTTTTAAGATGCGGTTTTTTTATGTATGTAACGAAAATAAAACAGGAGAAAAACAATGAAGAAAACATTTTTATTTACCCTGCTTTCCGCGACATTTCTTGCCACCTCGGCGATGGCGGAAAGCGGCACATGCGGTACCGATTGCCATTGGGATGTAACAAATGGCGTTTTAACCATTTCAGGCACAGGCAATATAAATACCTCTTCCTCTTATCCATGGTCTTCATCAAAAGATATCACAACAGTCGTTGTTCAAGATGGCATCACAGGTCTCGGAAATCGTGTATTTTATGATATGAGTAGTGTAACAAGCCTGACCATCCCCGATTCGATCACATCTATCGGAGACGGTGCATTTTCTGGTATGAGCGGTGTGACAAGCCTGACCATCCCTGATTCGGTCACGTCTATCGGATCCAGTGCATTTTCTGGTATGAGCGGTGTAACAAGCTTGACCATCCCTGATTCGGTCACGTCTATCGGATTCAATGCATTTGGTGGTATGAGCGGTGTAACAAGCTTGACCATCCCTGATTCGGTCACCTCTATCGGAGGCGCTGCATTTTCTGGTATGAGCGGTGTAACAAGCCTGACCATCCCTGATTCGGTCACGTCTATCGGAAATGAGGCATTTAAAGGTATGAGTGGTGTGACAAGCTTGACCATCCCTGATTCGGTTACCTCTATCGGAAACGGTGCATTCCGAGGTATGAGCGGTGTAACAGGTGAGCTTGTTATTCCTGATTCGGTTACCTCTATCGGAGGTATGGCATTTGGTGGTATGAGCGGTGTAACAAGCTTGACCATCCCTAATTCGGTCACATCTATCGGAGACGGTGCATTTTATGGTATGAGCGGTGTGACAGGTGAGCTTGTTATTCCCAATTCGGTCACATCTATTGGAAGTCAGGCATTTTTGAATATGAGCGGTGTAACAAGCTTGATTATTCCTAATTCGATCACATCTATCGGAAATGAGGCATTTAAAGGTATGAGCGGTGTGACAGGTGAGCTTGTTATTCCTGATTCGGTCACATCTATTGGAAGTCAGGCATTTTTGAATATGAGCGGTGTAACAAGCTTGACC
>CAJOLB010000042.1 GCA_905235385.1 uncultured Alphaproteobacteria bacterium
ATTATCGCAAATATTGTGGCTTTTTTCCTTATTGTTAAAACAAAAGATATCCCTTTTTATATTACTCCGCTTCTTATGGCTCTTTGCCTTACCGTTCTTTTTAACAACGAAAAGATCATGACGGGCTCTCATTTTTTGGTTAAAGATGATGCTGTTTCGCGCCTTGAAATTTTGCCTGTCGATGAAGAAAACGGAACATATCTTTCAAAGCTGATGAAAATTAACGGCTCGCTATCCTCAAAAGTTTCTCAAAAAGATGAACTGAACTTTGAATATATTAACTTTATCAATCAAACTTTTATTGATAAACTGCCGAAACAAAATCCTGCCGACATCTTAATCCTCGGTGCGGGCGGTTTTACAATCGGTTTGGAGGATACTTATCATCAATATACATTTCTTGACATTGAAAAAGACTTACAAAAAATATCCGAAGACCTATTTTTAGACAGACCTTTATCTCAAAACAAAAAATTTATTGCCCGAGATGCTTATCTGTTTTTGCTCAACGACACAAAACAATATGATTTAATTGTTGTTGATGTGTATTCTGCCGTTCAAAGCATTCCGCTCAACTTTACAACGCTTAACTTTTTTAAGCTTGTCAAAGCTCATTTAAAACAAGGCGGTATTATGATTGCAAATATCATCACCTCACCGAACTTTAAAAACACCTTTTCAAAAAGAATTGACAACACTTTGCGCAAAGCTTTAGGCTCAACGTTGCAAAGAACCATTGTTCAGCCCTATAATCCTTATGCTGATGAGCTCAAAAATGTTGAGTATATATACTACAATCTTCCTCAAGATGATGAGGTTTATACCTTAAATAAAAATACTTCCTTTTATGACCAGAACAGTTTGTAACAAACGCTTTTTTATATGCGTTTCCATGTTGTTCCATCAGGACCGTCTTCTAAAACAATACCCTTTTCTTTCAAGTCGTTTCTAATGGCATCTGCTGTTGCCCAATCCTTGTTTTTCTTAGCTTCCAGGCGTTTTTGAATTAAGGCTTCGATTTCAGATGAGCCGTCCTCTTCTGCCCCTTTAAACCAAGCTGCAGGATCATTATACAAAAGTCCTAACATATAAGCATCTGCCAAAAGCTGAGCTTTCAAAGTCTTGCGTTCATCAAGTGTTTTCGCTTTATTTAATGCGTTTACATCTTCGTGAATATAAGAAAGGGCCAAAGGTGTGTTTAAATCATCAGCCAAAGCGTCAATCAATTTTTCACTCGGATTGACGGCTTCATCCGGTATATCTTCATTCTTCAGTAAGGCATTATAAAATTTATCCAAAATCTTTTTTGCCTCATTTAAGCCTTCAAAAGTGAAGTTAAACGGCTGATGATAGTGTGTCGTTAAAAAGAGCAACCTTAAAGCCTCTGCCGGATTTTTTTCCAAGATTTCATCAACCGTGTAGAAATTACCCAATGATTTTGACATTTTCACACCGTTAATCATTAACATTCCGGTATGCACCCAATATTTTGCAAAATGCGTTCCTGGATAAGCGCAGGTGCTTTGCGCTAATTCATTTTCGTGGTGCGGAAAAATCAAATCAGATCCGCCGCCATGAATATCAAAATCGTTTCCAAGCAATTTTGAGCTCATCGCGGAGCATTCTAAGTGCCACCCCGGTCTGCCATATCCCCAAGGGCTGTTCCACCCCGGCTGATCCGCTTCCGAGGGTTTCCATAAAATAAAATCTGCCGGATTTTTCTTATAATCTGCAACCTCAACCCGCGCTCCCGCAATCATCTCTTTCATCGAACGATTTGAAAGACATCCGTAATTTGGCATAGAATCGACATCAAACAAAACCTGTCCTTGAGATTCGTAAGCATGACCGTTTTCGATGAGCTTTTTAACAAGTTCAATCATTTCTTGGATATATTCTGTTGCACGCGGGCGATAATTCGGACTTAAAACATTAAGCTTTGCCATATCTTCAATATACCAATTATAGGTTTCTTGCGTAATTTCCTGAATAGGCTTTCCGGTTTGCTTATGCTTGTTTAAGATTTTATCGTCAACATCTGTGATGTTTGAAACATAAGTTACATGATCTTTGCCGTAAACATAGCAAAGCAGGCGATACAAAACATCATATACCACAGGTGTTTTGGCATTTCCGAGGTGCGCCTTGTCATAAACGGTCGGTCCACAGACATACATACGCACATTTTTTTCATCAATCGGAATAAACAAATCTTTTCTTTGTTTTAATGTGTTGTGTAAATAAATCTGTGTCATATTCGGCGTCCTTAAAAAAAATAAACCTTAAAGAAAGCTACTCTTTTAGAGCTTTCTTGTCAATAAATATTTGCTGAGACAGAAGGTTCCATAACAAAAAAAAGAAGTCCGAAGACTTCTTTTTCTTTTGCTTGTTCTTTTTTTTAAGCGTTTCCAAAAGGATTAACCTCTTGTTTTGCCCTGTTTTCCTGTGTCTTTCTTAAATCAAATACATTTAAGAACAGGCAGGAAATATAAATCGAAGAATATGTTCCGATAATCACACCGAACAAAATAACAAACGAGAAACTGCGCAAAGCATCACCGCCGAATGCAAACAAGGCAATCGCTGCACAAAGCGTTGTTAAACCTGTTAAAATCGTGCGTGAGAAAATATCGTTAATACTCTTATTGATTAAATCGTATTGGCTCATTTTCTTATATTTGCGCAAGTTTTCTCTGATACGATCATAGTTCACAACCGTGTCGTTAATCGAATAACCGGCTAACGTTAAGATAGCTGCAACCGTTGTCAAACTGATATCAAAGTTAAACAACGATAAGCAACCGACCGTGATGATAATGTCATGGAAAAGTCCGAGCAATGCGCCAATGGCAAATTGCCATTCAAACCTGAACCAAACGTATGCACAAATTGCCAAGATGGCAATAATTGATGAAACCACACCCGCGCGTTTGAGCTCGTCACCGACTTGCGGTCCGACTGATTCAACACGGCGATATTCATAGCCGCTGCCTAAAATCTCTTTGATTTTAACAATTGCAATACGCTGGCTTTCTTCATTGGCATTGTCTGCCTGAGCGCGGATTGAGAGTTCATTGCCTTCTTCGCCCACACTTTGCAACGTCAGTTCGTCCAAATCAAGCACCGAAAGCTTTTGTCTGATTTCTTCAACATTGATTTTATTGTCGCTTTTGATTTCCATCAAAACACCACCCGAAAAATCAATACCATAGTTAAATCCATGGAAGAATATCAGCCAAAACGATGCCAAAATCAGCAAAATCGAAGCTGTGTATGTATATTTCCGCGGCTTTAAGAAGTCAATGTTCGTATCTTTTGTAACCCAACTAAACAATTTCATTTTATTTATCCTTTTCTTCTCATTAAATCGGTAATTTTGTCGGCTTAAAGCGATTGAGCCAATATGTAATGATAAGGCGCGTTACCGTTACCGATGTGAACATAGAAGTTGCAATACCGATTGCAAGCGTAACGGCAAAGCCTCTGACCGGACCTGTTCCAAACCAGAACAAAACAGCGGCTGCGACTAATGTTGTCAAGTTCGAATCGACAATTGTCGCCCACGCTTCCGTGAACCCTGCATCAGCAGCATCACGCGGCGAACGACCGGCTTTGACTTCTTCGCGCATACGCTCAAAAATCAGAACATTCGCATCAACAGCCATACCGATTGTTAAGATAATACCCGCAATACCCGGAAGCGTTAAGGTTGTTCCGATAAAGCTCATTGCACCAAGCATTAACACAAGGTTTGTGAAAACCGTAATTGTCGTAAACAACCCGAACAGCCCATATGCCGCAATCATAAATAAAACCACGGCGATTAAACCGACGATTGATGCAAACACACCATCTTTAATCGAATCGGCACCTAAACCTGCACCGACGGTGCGCTCTTCTAAAACCTCAAGAGGCGCAGGCAATGCACCTGAACGAAGTAACATTGCTAAGTTATTCGCATCTTCAGCCGTGAAATTGCCGGTAATCACACCGCTGCCGCCTAAAATAGCCGATTGAATCGTCGGGGCCGAAATAATTTCATTATCCAAAACAATGGCAAGACGTTCACCGATATTGTTTTTGGTTACTTCGCCGAACTTCTTTCCGCCCATTGTATTAAACTTAAAGGTCACAACCGCGCCGCCGTCTTGGAAAGCAACGCCCGCATCCGTTAAGTTTTCACCACCGACGACAGCCTTTCTTTGAATAACAAGCTGTCCGCCTTCCGCACTGTTCATGACACGCGATGAATTGCTTAATTTACCGCGCTTTGCATCTGAAGCCGTCGTTCTGCTGTCAACAAGATGGAATGACATTTTGGCTGTTTTGCCCAAAAGTGCTTTCACTTCTTCCGGATTTTGAATACCGGGCAATTGAACAACAATTCTGTCTGAGCCTTGGCTTTGGATCACAGGCTCTTTTGTGCCTAACTCATCAATACGGCGACGAACGATTTCAATTGACTGATCGACAACCTTTTTGGTTAAGATATTTAATGCCGTTTCAGAATATTTTAATTCAATCGTTCCGTTTTCATTCACAGAAACCTCAAGACCGTCTTCAAGTTTTTTGAAATATCCGATAGCCTGCGTGCGAGAATTGGCATTATCAATTTTGACTTTGACGCTGTCTGCGCCGGCCGAAAGGTTTTGATAACGGATACGATGTTCGCGCAAACTTTGACGAACAGCGTCTTCCAATAACTCCATACGCTCACGGACAACCTCTTTCATATTAACTTCAAGCAAGAGGTTTGATCCGCCTTGCAAATCAAGCCCTAAGCTGACGGGTTGCCACCATGACGGCAGTTTTACCGATTTCGGCATAACATTCGGAACGGCCAACAATACACCGACCAAACAAATGCCTAAAATCACAAGCACTCTTTGTTTTGATAATTTATACATTTTTCTTTCCTTTTGCGTTTTGTTTTTGTGCGTGAACTTCGTGTTTATCAGCCAACACCTCACGAATTGTAAAGCGATGAGCCGTTACTTCAACACCTTTTGAAATTTCAAGCGTTAAATCGTCATTTTCTATTTTTCGAACAACAGCATAAAGCCCGCCTGCCGTCAGAACTTTATCTCCGACCTTGATGGCTTTAAGCTCTGCTTCATGCTCTTTGAGTTTTTTTTGCTGTGGGCGAATAAGAAGCAGATAAAACACCAGAAAAATTAAAAGAATTTGAATCACATTTGCCGTTAACGAGGCACCGGCACCCGTTGCCGCGGCAGTTTGAGCATATGCATTGCTGATAAACATTCATTTCTCCTAAAAATTAAACTCTAGGTAATATACAACAAAAACTTTGAGTGACAACAGATAAAATGAAAGTATTAAACAACTTTTTACGGCAGATAGTTTCTTGGGTTAACGGCCTTTTTTCCCGCACGAACCTCGAAATGAAGCTGTGGTGCACTCACACCGCCCGTTTTGCCGACAGTAGCGATTTTTTCGCCCCTTGAAACAGTTTGTCCTTTTTTGACTAAGATTTTATCATTATGGGCATAAGCCGTGATATATCCGTCCGAATGTTTGATTAAAATCAGGTTTCCAAACCCTTTAAGACCGTTCCCGGCATACGCTACTGTTCCCTTATCTCCTGCTTTAACCGATGTTCCGAGCGGGGCTGAAATGTTAATTCCATCATTTTTTAAGCCTTTTCCGACTGTCCCGAAAGAAGAGATAACCTTACCTGAAACAGGCCAAACAAATTTTGACGCACGTTTTGTTGAAACATTTGTGCTTGAACTTGAGGTTGCAACGGTTGTTTTTGCTTTTGCGGATGAATTCGTTTGTGAGGATTGTATTGTTGCCTGTTTTGGAGTTGCATTCGTTGTTGCAGATGTTGAAACATTAGCCCCTGTGACGACAATCTTTTGCCCCACATTTAGCGCATACGGCGGGTTAATATTATTTTTTTGAGCAAGCGTTTTATAATTCGTATTATATTTTCGTGCAATAGCGGCTAATGTATCCCCACGCTTGACCGTGTAATACTTGTTCGAATTTGTTCTTAAAACCTGACCGACATAGAGCTGATTCGGACTATCAATACCATTTAACTCAATCAACTCTGAGATTGACATATCATAACGCTTGGCAATACTATAAAGTGTGTCGCCTTTTTTGACCTCAACCGTTTCAGGGGCGCCAAACATTTTGTTATAATACGAGCTGACCAACTGAATACCGCTATTCATTGGCGTACATCCGGATAAAAGCGCACAAAACGCTAATGTCAAAACACTTTTTTTGAACATCTTTTAACTCTATTATGATTTTAAACGCAAAATCGCTAAATATTCGTTAAAAGAAAAATGTTTTATCTTCCACCCTCTTTTTGTTGCGACATTTGAAGGGCTGTGGTTTGTTCGTTTGTCAAAACCTTAGCACTCTCAGGTGCTTTCTTTGATTTTTTAGGTTGCAAAATACCGCGCAGCGTTTGAACAATCCGATAGGCTTTCTTGTCTTTTGCTTTTTCCTCAGCCGTTTTTTCTTTCGGCTTTTCAAACTTTGATTTCACACTCTTGGCGGCTTTTTGAAACATATTTTTCAAACTCGGTTTTTCTTGAACTTTTTGAACGACAGCTGCTTTCATCCCTTCTTGCTTTTCTTTTATCTCGGATGGCGCAGGCCTACCGCTCAACGCCGCCAATTTATCATCGTTTGAAAGAACGACAGATTTTTCTTGTTGCTCAGCGCTTTTAACATTCAAGTTCATCGGACGACTAATTCCTTGTATAAACTCTTCTTTTTGTTTCATAAAACGCTGATAAATATCTTCTCGTCCATTCACTGAAAATGTTTCTTTCATATTTGCTCTACGAGAAGATAAAATATGGCTTATCATTTCTTCCTGATATGGTTTAATTGGTATAAAAAGCATATTTTTCCCTGTATCATTCTTCCATTGGACACACATAATTTTAGCTTTAATCGGATTTTTTTCTTTTGTAATATAGCTCTCTGAATGGGTATATATGCTAGCATATTCTTTTCCATTTATCATAAGCGTTGTATTCCCATACAGATATCCATTCACTGCTTGATCTCTTGTCAGTGTCGCACCAGACTGTGCTACAATTTTTCTGTGTGCATCTTGAGCAATGCCTTGTTCATTAAAATTGGCAGCAGGATATTCCTTGCTTTCTTGCGCACCATTTTTTGCCTTGCTTCGCAGATTTTGTCGGTATTCCTCTATACCAAAATTTCCGTAGAAAGTATCTTTTTCATTTTGTTCATAAACATTAATGAAACCCAATCGTACTTCACTTCCGAAACATTCTCCTATTTTAGATGATACGTATTTTTCTCCGGTCGCCTTTTTATCATTTCCCATGCCGACGTCCACGACACCTGTATAGTTACCTGCATATTCAATATCCGGTGTTGCATATATCGTTCCATTTCTTCCGACTCTTGCGCTCAAAACACAGTAATCATCCGAAGCTGTAGAACCTGAAAATAAATATTTTTCTTTGGGAAATTTTTCTTTTAATTGCTGAAAGGAAGTATAGACTTCCGGCAAGTCTTCTTTTGATCGAAATCCCAAATCGTTCATAGGGCCACTATAATCAGCGCGCAAAAACTCCGGTTGTTTTTCATCTTCTTGTATACATACTCTAATATAGACTCCTTTCATAAATTTATCCAATTCTTGGCTTGTTTTTTCTTGATCCGGTTTTTCGTTTTCTTTAAACACATCTTTTGCCTTCATAGGAAGGATAAGACTACTTGTTACATTAGCATCGTCTAGTTCTTTAATAATTTTTGGCATAATTTCCTTTGCATCTTTTGCTGTCATAACAGGGGTAAAAATCTCAACCCTCCCCTGATCTGTGGTGTTTGCATTTTCTTTCCTAACGAACCACTCATCGGTTTCTTTTCCAACCATCAGTCCATTCTCAGTTAAAATACTCTCTATGTCTTTGTCCGAGCAAACAGATAAACCTATATCAAAAAGAACTTGTTCATCATCTTTAATATTTTCTAGATCTTCAACATAATCACAAACTTTAGCCATCGCTTTTCCTTTCATGAAAATAACAATTATATTTTACTAACTCTCTGTTAATTCGTCAATAAAAATCCTCATTTCCCTCTTGATTTTCTCATTTAAATTGCTTATGGTATGCCTTAACTTAAAAAGAGAATTTAAATGGCACAAAAACCTGAAATAGAAGATTTAAGCGGCGACAAATACAAATACGGCTTTACAACCGATATTGAAACAGAAAGCGCGCCCAAAGGCTTAAACGAAGACATTATCAGACTCATTTCAAAAAAGAAGAATGAGCCCGATTGGCTTTTGGAACGTCGCTTAAAAGCTTACAACCATTGGCTGACAATGGTTGAGCCCTCATGGGCGAAGCTTGCTTATGAAAAAGTCAATTATCAGGATTTATTTTATTACGCGGCGCCAAAGCAAAAAGTCAAGCCTAAAAGCCTTGATGAAGTTGATCCCGAGCTCTTAAAAACCTATGACAAGCTCGGCATTCCTCTAAAAGAGCAGGAAGTTTTATCAGGGGTTGCCGTTGATGCCGTTTTTGACAGCGTTTCGGTTGCCACGACCTATCGCACAAAACTTAAAGAGAAAGGCATTATTTTCTGCTCGATTTCAGAGGCCGTTAAGGAGCACTCTGATTTAGTGCAAAAATATCTAGGCTCTGTTGTGCCTTATACCGACAACTTTTTTGCCTGCCTCAATTCCGCCGTGTTTACGGACGGCTCGTTTGTTTATATCCCCAAAGGCGTTCGTTGCCCTATGGAGCTTTCAACATATTTCAGAATCAATGCTCAAAATACCGGTCAATTCGAGCGCACATTGATTATTGCCGATGAGGAAAGTTATGTCTCTTATCTAGAAGGTTGCACCGCACCGCAACGCGATGAAAATCAGCTTCATGCGGCCATTGTTGAAATTGTTATCTTAAAAGATGCCGAAGTTAAGTATTCGACTGTTCAAAACTGGTATCCGGGTGATAAAGAAGGCAAAGGCGGTGTTTATAATTTCGTCACCAAACGTGCGGCTTGCCGCGGCGATAATGCCAAAGTTTCGTGGACACAGGTTGAAACAGGCTCTGCCGTTACATGGAAATACCCCTCATGCATTTTGCAAGGCAATAATTCATCCGGCGAATTTTATTCGGTTGCCATCACAAATAATTTTCAACAAGCCGACACCGGCACAAAAATGATTCATATCGGCAAAAACACCACCTCTCGCATCATATCCAAAGGTATTTCTGCCGGTCACTCAAATCAGACATACCGCGGGCTTGTTAAGGTTTCCAAGGGGGCTGTAAATTCGCGCAATTATTCACAGTGCGACAGTCTTCTCATCGGTTCGACTTGCGGTTCCCATACTGTTCCTTATATCGAAAATGAAAACAGGACAGCCGTTTTGGAACATGAGGCAACAACTTCAAAAATCAGCGAAGAACAACTCTTTTATTGTTTACAAAGAGGTTTGAGTGAAGAACAAGCTGTCGGGCTTATTGTCAACGGTTTTTGTAAAGAAGTTATGCAAAAGCTCCCGATGGAGTTTGCAATTGAGGCAGCAAAACTTATTAACATCAGTTTAGAAGGAAGTGTCGGATGAAAAAAACAGATGTTTACCACCGCACATTAAAAGTTTTCTCCGATGAACACCAAATTCTTCAGACTATCGAAGAAATGAGTGAGCTGACGAAAGAGATTTTAAAAAATGTCAATCGCAAAAAGAATAATATTGACTCGATTATTGAAGAGACGGCTGATGTCGAAATCATGCTTGAGCAACTTAAATGTTGTTATCATATCAAAGATCAGGTCGAATCGTATAAAAAAGATAAGTTAAAAGAAATTGAAAAATATTTAGATGAATGGGAAAAGACACATGACAAATAAACCTATCCTTGAAATCAGAAATCTTTATGCCGGCGTTGATGATAAGGAAATCATTAAAAACTTCAACTTAACAATTCATGAAGGCGAAGTTCATGCCATTATGGGTCCGAACGGTGCAGGCAAATCAACACTTTCTCATGTTTTAACCGGAAAGCCCGGATATAAAATTTTAAAAGGTGATGTGCTTTTTAACAATAAAAATCTGCTTGAACTCTCTGCTGATGAGAGGGCTTGTGAAGGATTGTTTTTGATTATGCAATATCCTGTCGAAATCCCCGGTGTATCTTTTATGACCTTTTTAAAATATGCTTTAAATGCAAAGCGCAAATATATCGGGCAATCCGAGCTTGACACAATGAGCTTTATGAAACTTGTTAAAAATGAGGCCGAAAAATTGGGTATTTCTCAAGAAATGCTTAAGCGTGCCGTGAATGTCGGTTTTTCGGGCGGTGAAAAAAAACGTATGGAAACCCTTCAGATGGCTCTCTTAAAACCGTCTCTTGCCATTTTGGATGAAGCCGATTCCGGACTTGATATTGATGCCTTAAAGGTCGTTTCGGGCGGTATTCGCGGCTTGCTTGACGGGAAACGCTCTTTGCTCATTATTACCCACCATCAAGATTTGCTTGAATATATCGAGCCTGATTTTGTGCATGTTTTTGCAGACGGTCATATCATTAAAACAGGTGATAAAAACCTTGCTCTTGAGCTTGAGGCTAAGGGATATACAGATTTTATTAAAGAGGCAAAATGCTAGATTTTTTGAATAATATATCTCTTGACGGTGATGATATTCCCACCCTTTTCGGCATAAGGCAAAAGGGCAAAGATGCTTTTCACGGCTTTCCGGCTAAAAAAGACGAGCCGTTTAAATATACCCCCGTTTCTTCTTATCTATCAAAAGAGATGTTCTTGCCTTCCTCTAAAAGCTGCGGTGAAAGTCATTGTCATGATGCGTTTTTGCCTTTTTCTTCATATGAATATCACTTTTGCAACGGCATTTTGCACGAACATTTTTCACCTGTTGACGGTGTTGAAGTAAGCAGTCTCTTAGATGCTTTTTTAGACCATGGTTTAACTTCTTATCTTAATAAGTTGGATTTAAATAGGTTTCCGTTTGCCGCTTTAAATACGGCTTATCTTCAACAAGGTGTGTTCATGCGTTTTTCCAAAACTTTGGATAAACCCGTTTCGTTGATTTATCACAATCACGAAAGCGGCTTTAAGAACCCGCATAATATTATCGTTGTTGAAAAAAATGCTCAAATTGACTTGATTGAATATTATCACGGAGAAAATAACCCTTACTTTATTAATATTGTCAATGAAATATTTGTTTCCAAAAATGCTTTAATAAAACATTATCTTTTCCAAGATGAAGGTGAAAATGCCTTTCATATCGGATTGTCCAACATTAAGATCAAATCTGCGGGAAC